>JAJYVV010000140.1 GCA_021791815.1 Bacillota bacterium
GGCGCCCTCCGCGCCGGCGGCGGTCGGCGGCCGCAGCCGGGCGGCTCCCGCAGGGGAGGATTGCTCCGCGGCCTCGGCCACCACGTTGTACACGCGGTCGACGAGTCCGAGGAAGGCGACGTGCTTGCGGTTGCGCGGCCGGCGCAGCGCGACCGGGATGTCCGCCACGACGCGGGCCGGGTTGCGCGACAGGACGACGATGCGGTCGGCCATGAACACGGCCTCCTCCACGCCGTGCGTCACCATCAGCACCGAGCGCGTGGGGATGCGGTGGTCCGTCCACAGGTCCAGGAGCTCGCTGCGCAGGTTCTCGGCCGTCAGCACGTCGAGCGCCGAGAACGGTTCGTCCATGCAGAGCAGCTCCGGCTCCACGGCGAGCGCCCGGGCGAAGCCGACGCGCTGGCGCATCCCCCCGGAGAGCTCCTTCGGATAGGCGTCCTCGAAGCCGTCGAGGCCGACCAGGTCGATGAGCCGTTCCGCGCGTTCGCGGCGCTCCCGCAGGGGCTGGCCCAGGGCCTTGAGCCCGATCTCCACGTTCTCGAGGACGGTCAGCCACGGGTACAGGGCGAACGTCTGGAAGACCATGGCCGTGGAGGGGCACGGGCCGGAGACGGCCTGCCCGCGGTACCGCACCGCGCCGAGGCTGGGGTCCATCAGGCCCGTGATGATGCGCAGCAGCGTGGACTTGCCGGAGCCGGACGGCCCGAGCAGCGCGACGAACTCGCCCTCGCGGATGTCGAGGTCGATCCGGTCCAGGACCAGCATCTCGTCGAAGCGCTTGCTGACCTGCCGGGCCGTGACCAGGGGTTCCGCCGCCATGCCGTCCCCTCCTCGCCCCGGCCGGGGCTCCGCCCCCCGGCCGCGCCGCGGCCCGCTTCATGCGAGCATGGTGTAGCGGGTCTCCGCCAGCCGGTACAGCCGGCGCCAGAAGAAGCGGTTCACCACCACGACGATCAAAGACAGGGCCAGCGTCGAGGCGAGCAGCAGGCCGTATTCGGCGCGCCCGCTCGACTCCGCGATCAGCGCCCCGAGGCCGAGCGTGGAGATCGTCCGCCCGTGCGAGGTCACGACGTATTCCGCCGCGATCGTCGCGTTCCAGGCCCCGCCGGCCGCCGTGATCAGGCCCGTGATCAGGTAGGGAAAGATCGCGGGGAGGATGAGCGTGCGCCAGCGCTCCAGGCGGCCGAGGCCGAACAGGGCCGTGGCCTCGCGCAGGTCTTGCGGGATGGCCATGGCACCCGCGATGACGTTGAACAGCACGTACCACTGCGTGCCGAGCAGCATGAGCAGGATGGAGGCCCAACCCAGAGCGCCGAAGGCGAGGGCCAGCAGCGGGTAGATCGCCGTCGCCGGAAAGGAGGCCAGGATCTGCACCACGGGCTGCAGGCGCTCGGCCCACTCCCGGTTGTAGCCGATGAAGACGCCGACGGGCACGCACCACGCGGCGCCGATGCCGAGCGCCGCCGCGACCCGCAGGGTCGAGAGCAGGGCGGCGAGCGGGAGCCGCGCGGCGTCGTGCGCGGGCATCGAGACGAGCAGCCGCATCGCGTGGGCGACGCCGTCCCCCGCCAGGGCCGCGGCGAGGAGCCCCCCGACCCACGCGGCCGCCCGGCCCCACGGGCGCGGCCGCGCGCCGCCTCCCCGCTCCTGCGGAGGCGCGCCCGCGAGGCTGCGGTCCACCCGCTCCACGATGGGGGCGAACACCCGCCGCGTCAGCCAATCGATCAGCACGGAGCGGCGCAGCAGCATCAGGACGGCGGAACGCGGCGGCGCCTGGTTGCCCACCGTCTCGAGTTTGAACTTGTCCGCCCAGGCGATCAGGGGGCGCCAGACCAGCTGGTCGAGGCCGACGATGAGCAGCACCAGCGCAAGCAGGCCCGCCACCTCGGCACGCCCGTCCCCGGCGTTCGCGGCCTGCTGCAGGTAGCTGCCCAGGCCGAGCACCTGGAAGGAGCGATCGCCCATCGTGAACATTTCGGCATACATGAGGAAGAACCATCCGCCGGCCCAGGACATCATGCTGTTCCAGACCAGGCCGCTCACCGCGCTGGGCAGGTCGAGCTGGCGGAAGCGCTGCCACCACGAGAGCCGGTAGAGCCGCGCCACCTCGCGGAGTTCGTGCGGCACCGTCAGGAGGGAGTTGTAGAAGGAAAAGGTCATGTTCCAGGCCTGGGACGTGAACACGAGGATGATCGAGGCCAGCTCCACGCCGAGCGTGCTGTGCGGAAAGAGGCCGGCGAGGGCCAGCACCACCGACGGCAGAAAGGAGAGGATCGGGATCGACTGCAGGATGTCCAGGATGGGGACCAGGATGCGCTCGGCCCAGCGGTTGTTCGCCGCCACGTAGCCATAGGCGAGCGAGAACGCGAGGGAGAGGATGTACGCGGCGAGCATCCTGGCGAGCGAAAACGCCGCGTATGCGGGGAGCACCCGGTAGGCGAGGGACACCTGCGGGTGCAGTTGGTGCGTCCTGCCGGACGTGGCAAGCGCGACGACCAGATAGAAGACGGCGAAAAGCCCGACGCCGACCGCCGCGTCGGCATACCACCGCGAGGCCTCGCCGCCGGCGTGATCAGGCCGCGGCGCAACGGCGGCGATCCGGCCCCAGCGCGGCAGCCACCCGCCCCTGGGCCGATCGGCGTTCATGGCTGCCCACCTCGATCCACTCCCTTCGTGCGTGTGCCCGCGCCCATGCGCTCCGGCCACAAGCCAATACCCTCCGCGCGGCCCAGCGGGCAAGCCGTGGCGGACGGCGGGGGATCATCGGCTGCGCGGCGCGGGAAGGCCGGGATGCGGGCGGGGGGCCGGAACCGCCGCGTATGGTAGCATGGGCGGATGGTGATGGGAAGCCCGCCGCGGCCGCCCGAGGTCGCCGCGCGCGAGGACCCCGCGGAAGCCGGGGACTTCGCCGTCTCGGCCCTGGGCGCGGACGGGCGCATCCAGGTCCTGGCGGCTCGCACCACGGGCCTCTGCGAGTCGGCGCGCCGGCGCCACGACCTGTGGCCCACGGCCGCGGCCGCCGTGGGCCGCGTGGCCACGGCCACCGCGCTCCTGGCCCTGCCGCTGAAGGACGGAGGCTCCGTGACGGTCTCCCTCTCGGGCGGCGGGCCGCTCGGGGGGTTGGTGGCGGCGGCGCGTCCCGACGGCGAGGTGCGCGCCTATGCGCTGGAGCCGCACGTGGACCTGCCGCCCCGCGCCGACGGCAAGCTGGACGTGGGCGGGGCGGTCGGCCGTCAGGGGCTGCTGCGGGTCACGAAGGACCTGGGCCTGCAGCGCCCGTACGTGGGCACCTGCCCCCTGGTCTCCGGGGAGATCGGGGACGACTTCACCGCCTATCTCCTCCGGTCCGAGCAGGTGCCCGGGCTCGTCGCCCTGGGCGTGCTCGTGGGCGCGGGGGCTCGGGTGCGGTCCGCCGGCGGGCTCATGGTGCAACTGCTGCCGGGGGCGCCGGACGACGCGCCCGAGCGCCTGGAGGCGAACGTCGCCGCCCTCGGCGCCGTGAGCCGGGCCATCGACGCGGGACGGCGGCCGGAGGAGCTGGCCCTGGCGGTCCTGCAGGGCTACGCGCCCCGCATCCTCGCCCGCATCCCGCTGCGCTTCCGCTGCCGGTGCAGCCGCGCGAGGCTCCGCCGCGTCCTCGCCGGCCTGCCGCCGGGGGAGCTGCGGGCGATGCGCGAGGAGGACGGGCAGGCGGAGGTCGTCTGCCGCTTCTGTGCGCGCCGATACCGGTTCGGCGCCGAAGAACTGCGGGCGCTCGAAGCGGCGCATGGCTGAGGGGCCGCCCGCCCGGGCGCCCCTCAGGCCGGGCTCTTGCGCGCGGTGCGGAGGCAGCGCGTGCAGATGCGCACGCGGCGCACCTGGCCGTCGACGCGGACGCGCATCTCGTGCAGGTTCGGCAGGAAACGGCGGTGGTTCTTGATGTTGGAGTGGCTCACGGTGTGCCCGTAAGCCGGATCCTTCCCGCACAACGCACAGCGCTTGGACAAGGGGATAGGGCCTGGTTGAATGAACGTGCGCGCTCCGGTCTTCTGAGCGCCCACGCCGTCCGCCCGACCAGGCTGCCCTGCCCTTCCGGCCTGAGATTGGTCCCTCGCGGGACGCCAAGCTGACGAGCGGACTCGGATGCACGGTCGCCGGTACGGCGCCCGGCACGCCGACGCAAACACGGCCATGCTACCATGCCGGGGGGCGGGCGTCCACCACCGGACGGCGTGCCCCCCGGGGCAGGGGAGGCGCCGCATGCGGGAGATCGCCACCGCCGACGGCCGGCTCGTGATCACGGAGCCCGCCGTCGCGGCCGTCGCGGCGGCCGCCGCCCTCGGCTGTCCCGGCGTGGCGGCCCTCGGCGGCCGGCGCCTCCAGGATGAATTCACGGACTGGTTGCTCGAGCCCACGGAGCATCCCGCGCGGTCGCGGCGCCCGGGCGCGGCCGGCGTGGACGTGGAACTCGACGCCGTGCGCTGCGCGATCGCGCTCGAGGTCATCGTTGCCTACGGCGCGCGCATCTCCGATGTGTGCGGGAGCGTGGCCGGCGCCGTCTCCTCGGCGGTCGAGGCGGGCTGCGGCTTTGCGCCGCAGGCGGTGGACGTCCGGGCGGTGGGCGTCCGGCGGGTCCCCGCACCGCCGCAGCGGGGGGACGGCTGAGGGCGCCCGCCTGGGCGGCGGCCGACACCCGGCCCAGGCATCCCCTACGGACAGGCCGCATGCGGCGCATCTAGCCTGGGGACATGCCATGGACGCCGACCCGCCCCGCGCCGATCTCCAGGCTGGCCGCCGCGGCGGTGCTGCTCAGCCTGCTCTTCGCCGGTCCGGCCCGCCCGGCCGTGGCCGCCGCGGTCACCGCCGTGAACGCGGCGGCGCGGGATGCCCAGCGAGGCCGGGTGCTCTTCGAGGTGCGCAACTGGCCCACCGTCCGCGGCGCCGGCTTTTCCATCCACTACCCGGCGCCCCTGGCGGCCCAGGTCCCGGCCGTGCAGGCGGCCGTGTCCCTGTATTATCCCGAGGTGCTGCGGGACTATGGCCTGACGTCGCGCCAGGCGCCCGCGGACGTCGTCGTGGTCACGGCCGGGCAGATGGCGCGCTTTGTCGGCGGCGCTTCGCTGGATCCGCCCCTGGGGGCCTACTACGAGGGCGTGGTCTGGCTCCTCGCGCCGGAGGCGTTCCTGCCCGCGGGACCGGACCTCCCGACCCAGTACGCGGAGTCCGGACCCGTCGCGCACGAACTGACGCACCTGGCCGACGCGGTGGCCAGCGGGGGCCGGACCCCGGCCTGGCTCGACGAAGGCCTCGCGCAGTACGAGGACTGGCGGCTCACCGGCTACGTCTGGGTCGAGCCCGACAACCAGTTCGTCGGGCGCCTGTACTCGTGGTCGCAGCTGACGGGCGGGTGGAGCGGCCTGCCCAACGTGGCGCTCGCGTACCGCCAGGCCCTCGCGGCCACCGCGGACGTCTGCCGCACGGGCCCCGGAACTTGCGTGCGCATCCTGCACGCCCTGCGCGCGGGCGAGGCGGTGCGCCAGGCGTTGACGCAGGCGGTCGGCCCGGCGGACCTCGCCCGGTTGGAAAGTGGCTCGGCGTGGAGCACGGGCCCGGGCCCGCTGCCGGATACGGCCGCCGGCCCCGTGCCCTGAGGGACCCCGCGGACGCCGCGCATAGATTCCCGCTTGCCGCTCACACTGGCAGGGGCGGCGGGAGGGAGGGAGCGGGGCATGCGCGGGCCCGTGCGCCGGCTCGCGGGCGCGGCGCTCGCGGCCGCGGCCCTGCTGCTCGGGGGATGCGCCGCCCTGCCCCAGGACGTCCTGGCCCCGCACGGGACCGTGGCCCGCATGGAGCTCGGCCTCATCGAGCGGAGCCTCGGCATCATGGTCGGCGTCGCCGCCGCCGTCTACATCCCGCTCGCGTACATCCTCCTGCGCTACCGCGAGCGGCCCGGCGACGGGCGGGCCCCCGGCACGTCGGAAGGCAACACCCTGCTGGAGGGTGTCTGGACGGTCCTGCCGTTCGTCCTCCTGGTCGTTCTCGCGCTGCCCACGTTCCGCGACACGTTCCGGCTGGCGACCCTGCCGTCCGGCCCGGCCGTGGACGTGACCGTGGTCGGCCACCAGTGGTGGTGGGAGTTCGACTACCCGGCCTACGGCATCGTCACGGCCGACGAGATGCACATCCCGGCCGGCGCCGTGATCGACATCACGCTGCGTTCGGCCGACGTCATCCATGCCTTCTGGGTGCCCACCCTTGCCGGCAAGCAGGATGCCATACCGGGCCTCGACCTGCACATGTGGCTGGAGGCGGACCGGCCGGGCGTCTACCCGGGTCAGTGCGCCGAGTTCTGCGGGCTGTCGCACGCCCTGATGCGGTTCGACGTCGTCGCGCAGAGCCCGGCGGCGTTCCAGTCCTGGGTCTCCGGCATGCAGCACCCGGTCACGGCCCCGCAATCCTCCCTGGCGGCCGAGGGCGAAGTGCTGTTTGCGCAGCTCGGGTGCGCGGGTTGCCACACCATCCAGGGGACCAGCGCCCAGGGCAAGGTGGGGCCGAACCTCACCGGCATCGGGAGCCGCCGCGTCATCGTGGCCGGGGCCCTCGCCAACAACCCGGCGGACCTGGGGCAGTGGCTGCACGACCCCGCGTCGATCATTCCCGGCACCGTGATGCCCTCGTTCCCGAACCTGAACGGGAGCCAGCTGCAGGCCATCACCGCCTACCTGGAGGGGCTCCGGGTCTGACGGCCCCGTCCCGGCGGCGGTACGGGCCGCCCGCCGGGCCCGCACGGTCCTGCATGGAGGGTACGCCCTTGTCGGCCGTCACCCACGTCCCGGCCCTGGCGCCGGAGCGCCGTTCCCCCCGGGCCCAGGGGTCCCTGGCCGCGTGGATCACCACGGTCGACCACAAGCGCATCGGCGTGCTCTACATGGTGACGGCGATGGCGTTCTTCCTGCTGGGCGGCCTGGAGGCCTTCCTGATCCGCCTCCAGTTGGCGCGGCCGGAGAGCACGCTCGTCCCCGCCTCCATGTTCAACCAGCTCTTCACGATGCACGGCCTGACGATGATCTTCCTGGCGATCATGCCGCTGTCGATCGGCATCATCAACTTCATCGTGCCGCTGCAGATCGGCGCCCGGGATGTGGCCTTCCCGCGGCTCAACGCCATCTCCTACTGGCTGTTCCTCGCCGGCGGCCTGATCCTCAACAGCTCGTGGCTCCTGGGCGGCGCTCCCAACGCCGGTTGGTTCAACTACGCCCCGCTCTCCAGCGGCGGCCTGCTGAACCCCGGCCCCGACCCCCGCGGCATCGACTTCTACGCCCTCGGGCTGCAGGTCGCGGGCATCGGCACGGTGCTCGGCGGCATCAACTTCATCGTCACCATCCTCAAGATGCGCGCCCCTGGGATGAGCCCGCTGCGGCTGCCCCTCTTCTGTTGGACCGCCCTGGTCACCTCGGTCCTGATCGTGTTCGCCTTCCCGCCGCTGACCGCCAACCTCGGCCTGCTGATGTTCGACCGGCTGTTCCACACGGGCTTCTTCGATCCCACGCGGGGCGGCCTCGTGCTGCTCTGGCAGCAGCTCTTCTGGATCTTCGGCCATCCCGAGGTGTATATCCTCGTGCTCCCGGCCTTCGGCATCATCTCGGAGATCATCCCCGTCTTCGCGGGCAAGGCCATCTTCGGCTACACCTCGATGGTCTTCGCCGTGGTCGCCATCGCCTTCCTCGCGTTCATGGTCTGGACGCACCACATGTTCACCACGGGCCAGGGCCCGCTCGTGAACTCCGTGTTCGCGGCGAGTTCCATGGTGATCGCGGTGCCCACCGGGGTGAAGATCTTCAACTGGCTGGCCACCATGGCCGGAGGCCGGCTCCGGCTGCGTGCGCCGCTGCTGTATGCCGTCGGGTTCCTGATCACCTTCGTCATCGGTGGCATGAGCGGGGTGATGCTGGCGGTGCCCCCGGCCGACTACCAGTACAACGACAGCTACTTCGTCGTGGCGCACATCCACTACGTCCTCGTCGGCGGATCCCTGTTCGCCATCCTGGCCGGCGTCCATTACTGGTTCCCGAAGTTCACCGGCCGGCTCCTCGACGAGCGCCTCGCGCGGTGGGGCTTCTGGCTGGTCTTCGTCGGCTTCAACGTGACGTTCTTCCCCATGCACTTCCTCGGCCTGTTCGGGATGCCGCGCCGCGTGGCGACCTATCCGCCGAACCTGGGGTTCGACACGCTCAACCTCATCTCGACCTTCGGCGTGTTCCCGCTGGCGGCCGGCGTCGTCACCGTGCTGTACAACATGCGGCGGGCGGCGCGCGGAGGGAGGCGCGCCGGCCCCGACCCGTGGGACGGGCGGACCCTGGAGTGGGCGATCCCGTCGCCGCCGCCCGTATACAACTTCCGCGCCATCCCCCTGGTGCGCGGCCGCGACGCCCTGTGGGTCGAGAAGGTGTATGGCGACGGTCGCCCCCTGCCGGCCCCCGACGACGCCGAGGGGGGGGCCCACGCATCCGGCGGCGGAGCGGGGCTCGCTCCGTCGCCCGGGGCGCTGCACCTGCCGGCCCCGACGCCGCTGCCCGCGCTGCTCGCGCTCGGCGTCGCGCTGCTGGCGTATGGCGCGATCTTCTCCTCCCTCATCCTCGCCCTGGCGGGCGGCCTGGGCGCCCTGGTCTGCGTCGTCGCCCTGATGTACGACGTCGATCCGGGGCAGGCCGTGGACCCGGAGGTGGAGGCCGCATGAGCGCCGGGGCGGTTCCGGGGGCCGGCGCTGGGCATGCGGCGGAGCGGACCGGGCACCGCCCGGACCTCGGCGTGGAGCCCGCCGAGCAGCGGTCGACGCCGGCGGAGCGGACGCGCTTCGGCGTCTGGCTCTGGCTGGCCTCGGACAGCGCCTTGTTCGCGTCCCTGTTCGCCACGTATCTTGCGGTGCACGGCGCCCTGGGGACGGGGCCCGGGCCCCGGCGGCTCTTCGACCTGCCGCTCACCGCCCTGGCGACCTTCGTCCTCCTGGGGAGCAGCCTGGCCATGGGCTTCGCGCTGGATGCGCTCGGGCGGGGCGAGATGCATCCCCTGCGGGTGTGGCTGGGGATCACGGCCGCGCTCGGGGCGGTCTTCGTCGGCCTGCAGGCCGCCGAGTTCCACCGCTACAGCCGCCTCGGGCTGACGTTCGCCCGCAGCGACTTCGCGTCGTCCTTCTACACCCTCGTCGGCTTCCACGGGCTGCACGTCACGTTCGGGGTCATCTGGCTCACGTCGCTGCTCGTGTTCGCCTGCCGCCGGGAGCGGGTGGACCGCGCGGACTTCTGGCGCTTCGAGGCGGCCAGCCTGTACTGGTACTTCGTCGACGTGGTGTGGGTGGTGCTGTTCTCCGTCGTCTACCTGCTCGGGAAGGCGGGGTGAGGCGTCCATGGCGGCGTCGCCCTCGGCGGCGGGCGCCCCGGAGGCGGGCGACCGGCCGCCCGCGGAGGCGGGGGCCTCGGGCGCGGGGGCCCGGCAGGGCTCCGCCGTGCCGGGCGCCGGCCGCGGCTCGCACCTCGCCGTGGCCGGCGTCCTGGCCCTCCTGACCATCGCCGCGTTCACCCTCACGGCCCGCGGCGGCCTCGGCTACCGGGCGCTCGCGCCCGTGGTGCTGGCGATGGCCGGCGTGCAGGCGGTG
>JAJYVV010000141.1 GCA_021791815.1 Bacillota bacterium
CCGAAAAAGGCCCGGTAGGCACCCGTGCGGTGCTGGACGCGCGCCTCCCAGAGATTGTCGTAGCCCGCGATCCGATCCACGTGCGGGTGCCCGATTGCCGGTCCGAACTCTCGCAGGAGCGCGAAGACGAAGCGGAAGCGGGCGACCACCGCGGCGCGCTCGGACGGTTGCGGGTGACACGTCTCCAGCCACGGACCGAGTATATCTCATCAGATATGCCCCCTGGCAACGCCCAGCACCGGGGCGGCGAAGTGCGCCCCGAGGATGGTGGCGCCCAGCGCGCCGAGGGTGAGAAACGGCGCAAAGGGTACCTCGCTGCCCCTGCCCGCCCACGTCTGCCGGCCCAGGAGGACCAGGAGGGCGTGGACGAGCCCGCCCGCAACGGTGCCGGCCGCCACCGCGAGAAGCCCGCGCCCGGGTCCCAGATAGAGCCCCATCACGGCGCCCAGCTTCACATCCCCCATGCCGAGCCCAGCGGTCAGGGCCAGTGCAAGGAGCGGTAGGCCGACGAGCATGAATCCCGCCAGTCCCCGCGCCCACCACCCGCCGGGCTGTCCGATGCCGCAGAGCGGCCAAGCGGCAAGCAGGGCCACGATCACCGCGTTCGGCACCCGCCGTTCCCGCAGGTCGTAGACCGCCGCCACCAAGCCGCCACTGAGGAGCCAGGCCTGGGCGAGAAGATTCATGGCGCCACGCCCCACGGGTCGCCCACGACCGTGAGCGTGCCGTGCTGCTGGTACCAGGCCAGCGTCTCAGCCTGCTTGGGCGTCACAGCGAGCTGCAGGGCCTGGGGACCGGCGTTGCCGGCCGTCAACTGCAGGCCTCCCGACGGCGGGCTCTGGGCCGACACCCCCTGGGCTCCCTCGACCGCCAGGACCCGCGCCTCCAGCACCGGAATGGCGTCTGGCTGCACGGGGGCCGTGCCCGCAGAATCGGTGAGCACGGCGATCACGGCCACCCGACCGCCGGCCGGGATCCCGACCCCGGCCACGGGCGTGGTCAGGGGGAGGGTGTATGCCACCTGGCCCTCGCGCAGGCCGTCGCGGAGGGGCGAGGCGGCGAGATCTGCCTGGAGCAGGTACTGCCCCGGTACCAGGGCGACGGCTGTGGTACGGCCTTCGGCCTGGGACAGCACCCGGATGGCCCCCGCCGGCACGGCCGGCGGGGCCAGATCCACCACGCGCAGGTCCGCCGCGCCCAGCGTCTGGGTGGCACTGACCGCGCGGGTGACGGCCACCACGGGGACCGGGGTCGGAGGCCGGGTCTGCCCGCGGACGGCAGCGTGGAGCCCGATCGCCGAACCCGCCCCAAGGACGAGGGAAAGGGCCAGGGCGTGGGAGCGGCGGAGCATGGGGTCAACCTCCCCAGGTGCCGCTCTGGCGGTTCCAGAGCGGGGTGTTCTGCAGGGTCGCGACGCGCATCGTGAAGGTGAAGGCCGGAGCGCCCAGCACCAGTGCGCGCACCGGTACGGACACTTCGGCGAAGACCGAGGGACCTGTGACCGTCCACCCGGGCAGCGGCTGGGCGCCGGCCTGGTCCCGCTGGTACACGGTGAACGCGGTCACGCTCAGCGGGCCGGCGTACGCGCCCGACGGCACGGCGGCCAGCAGCCCAGGCAGGGCGGAGTCGAAGGCGGCTCGGGCGGCCGCCCGGACGATGACCACCCGGCCGGCGTAGGAGGCGCTGGGGTCGATCTGTTGCGCCGCCACCAGGGCCGCCTGATCGAGCGCCGCGTGCGTGGCTTGGCGGATCACCACCAGGCGGTGGTAGGCCGTGTAGCCGGTGAAGAGCGTGCCAAAGAGCAGGAATGCGTAGACGAGCAGGAGCGCGGAGGCGACCCCGCGCTCCTGCCGCAGACGTGTCCACATGGCGGGATCGCCTCACGATCCGATGCCGTTGGTGGATGGGTATCCCGGGACGACGACGGGATAGAGGAAGGTGCCGTTGACCAGGAGACCCCCGGTCCCGTGCGCCACGCCGCCGGGTCCCTGGGCCGTCACACTGACGGTCACGGGCACCGACTGCAGGTCCTGGGAGTCGGGCGCGGCGCCGGTGAAGGGCCAGGCCGCGACCTTCCAGGTTCCCGTCCAGGTGTCCGGGCGGCCCGGGTCCGGAGCCAGCGTCACGCTCATTGGCGGAACCGGCGCATCGGCGCTGGAGACGTTGCTCCAGTCGAACGTGGCGGTCACGGTGGTCGCGGGGCCGCCGCCGACCCGGGCCGAGACGGTGACCGTCTGGCCGAACTCGCCGACCCCGTTGCCGCTGGGGCCGGTGATGGTGACGGCACCGACGGAGGGGGCGGGCGAGCGCGAGGTCAGGGTGACGATGTCCGACGCGCGCTGCCCGAGGGGGCCCAGGGCGGTGACGGTGAGGGGGAAGCTGGCCGATGCCCGGTTGCCCGGATTGCCACCGTTGGCGAACGTGGCCGACCAGGCAGAGCCGCCGCCAGCCAGGGCGACTGCGCCGCCCCAGGGGAGCGTGGCGGTCACTGAACCCGCCGGCCCGGTCGTGGTCACCTGAAGCCGCACCGGCTGACCGTAGAGCGACGGGTTCGGGGACAGGGAGGCGCCCGTGATGGCGATCCGGTCGACGACCGTCACGGAAAGGGTCCTCTGCACGACTTGCCCCGCGGGTCCGTAGGCCGTGACGTTGAGCGCGTCGTCACCGGCCGGGCCGTTGGCGGGCATGGACGCGCTCCAGTTCTCCCCGCCGCCGGCGAGTCCCACCGTGCCGGCCCACGGCGCCCAGACGGAGACCGACTGCACCGGTCCGGCGGTGGAGACGGCGATCTGAACGCTCCCGCTCCGCAGCACCGGGTTGGGGCTCGCGGCGGCGCTGTCTATCGCGATCCGGCCGGCGACGGTGAGCCCGCCCGAGCCGGAGGCCGTCTGGCCCTGTGCCCCGCGCGCGGTGACGGGGACGGTGTAGGCGGCGTCGCCGGACACCCCGGGGGCGGTGAAGGTCCCCGACCACGTGGTCCCGCCGCCGGAGAGGGCGACGGAGCCGCCCCAGGGCAGGTTTGCCGTGACGGAGACCACCGGGCCGGACGTGGTCACGGTGACGGTGTCCTGGCTGCCGGAGACCACCGGGTTGGCGGAAAACGAGACGGAGCCGACGGAGACCGGCACGATCGGCGAAGCCCACGTCACGGTAACGGGCGCCGAGGTGGCCTGCACGGCCTGGCCGTCCCAGGAGGCGACGGTGGCCCTGAAGGTCTGGGTCGTGCCGCCGTACTCCGTCTCACCGGCCGTGCAGGTGGTGCCCCCGCCACAGGAGGCCAGGGTCTGGCCGGTGGTGGCGTCGGTGATGCGGATGTACCAGGGCGTGGGCCCGACGTTGGCGCTGGCCGTGGCCGTGAGCGTCACGGCCTGACCCGGCGCCAGGTGGGTGTTCGTAGCGGAGAGGCCGACGGACCAGGAGACCGGCGGGGTGTATACGGGTGGCGGGGTGTAGGTCGGGGGTGAGTAGGTCGGCGGCGGGCTGTAGACCGGGGGCGGCGGAACGTAGGCGGAGCCCACGTTGAGGGTCACGGTGCCATTGCCTCCGGCCTGCTGCACCGTCCCGCCGTTGTACCCGACGGTCACGTTGGATGGCGTGCTCGTCTCGCTGGGCGAGATCAGCACCTGGCCGTCCACCTCGGTGAACTCGCCGGTGCTCAGCAGCAGCTGGCCTGCCTGCGAGTTCGCGGACACCGCGGATACCGTCCCCCCGCCGGACGCCCCGTTGACGTAGTACTCGTTGGTGCTGCCCTGCACAGAGATCCCGTTGATGCTCAGGTCCAGGTTGTCCGTGCCGGCGTACTGGCTGGCGTTAGCGTAGGGCGACGAGAATCCGTAGTTGGATGCCGCCCCGTTGTTGCCGAAGTAGTTCCCGAAGCCGTATGACTGCGCTGCGATCGGTGGGGCCACAAAAAGCAGGAGCAGCAGACCGAAAAGGCCTGCTGCCCCGAGACGGAGCCGCATGTTATCACGCTCTCTTCAGGGCTTGGTAGAACCGTACTGGGGTCCGGTGTACCAGGACGGCAGGGATGCATAGCCGCCGGACACCGTCACCTTCCAAGCGCCGTTCCGGTTCAGGAAGAAGACCTGCTCGCCACCGTACGTGGGGGTCGAGGCGAGGGGCTGACCGTCCCAAAGGTAGCCGTCGCCGCCCACGACGCAGTCCAGTTCAGCGACGGTGCTGCCGAGGAAGATCGGACGGCAGGCAGGCACCACGTAGGTCTCGTACCACACCTTGGGGCTGAGAAGCCGCCCGTCCCACATGCCATAGGCGGCGCCGTCGGTAGCGGCGATGGCGTTGCGCGTCAGGTAGTCGCCCATGCCCGCAGCCTGCAGGTCGGCCACGATGGTTTGACCAGAGACGGTCGTACCCGGCAGGTCGGGAAGGTCCGCGGCCGGCTTGCCGTCATTGGCGTTGGCCATTGCCTGCGCTTGGGCGTGCGGTAAGATCGTGGGCTGCGGCAGCTTTTTGAGCACGCCAGTGGCGACCGTGAACGACTTCTCCAGGATGGTCTGCAGCTGGCTGACTGTCGGCGGGTTCGCCGTCAGCTCGTTGGCCATGATCGCGACCATCTTGGCCGCCTGGGCGCGGGTGGCCGACGCGTCAGGCTCAAAAGTCCCGTTCGGGAAGCCCTGCACCACCCCGTACTCCGCCGCGCGCATGATGCTCGCATAGCCGGGCGTGCTCGCCGACAGGTCCGGGAAGCTCGCGTGCTCCGCCTGCGTCGGTAGGGAGAGGTGGTCAAAGACCAGGGCACTGTATGGCGTCTCCGCCTGGGACTCGATCTGCGCCTGCGAGGCCGGAGAGAGGGCGTTCAGCGGCGTGAGCTTGTCGAGGTCGGCAAGGGGTGTGCCCTTGGCGGCGAGCACCCGGCCGATCCAGGCCGCCATCTCGGCCCGGCTGATCGGCGCGTTCGGGTCCAGTTTCCCTCCTGGGTAGCCGCCCGGCCGGATGATCTGGGCCTTCACCAGCGCGTCGACATACGGGGCGAACCAGTCCGACGCCGATACGTCGACGAAGGGCTGGGTGGCGCTGGGCGTCTGGTGCCCGTAGCCCGCCGCGCGGTCGAGCACGGTGGCGAACTCGGCGCGGGTGATGTTCGCGTCGGGGCGAAACGTGCCGTCGGGATAGCCCTGCAGCAACTGCAGGTAGTTGGCGACCTGCACGTCGGTGGCCCACCAGGCGCTGGCCTGGAAGTCCGAGAACGGTACAGCCCCGGCGGCGAGGGCCGGTACGCCGGCGCCGAGAAGCACCGCGGCGACGAGCGCCGCCGCCAGTGGGCGAAACGGTGGCTTCAAGCGGAATCCCTCCCATTTGGGTATCGGTTCAACCGAGGCTGGACAATGAGACGCAGCTCTGGCTTTCGATCCCCGGCACATACTGGCTCACCCGCTGGGCGCTCTCCGTGATCGTCTCCGTCCACGGCAGCGCGTGGCCCGCCGTGGCGGGGGAGAAGGTGTAGCGGAGGGTGACGGAGGTGACGGCGCCATATGGCTGGCGGGCCGTGGTGGCCAAAAGCGATGCCAGGGCGGGGTCGAGTCCTCCCGCCGCCAGCACCTGAGCGGCGGCCTGAACCGCCGAGGGCAGGAGGCACCCCCCGACGGTCTCCCCCTGCGCCAGGACCGTCACCGCCCGGTGCAGGGTGTCCCGCGCCCCGATCAGCCGGACGCCGTAGAGCGCGAAGCCGACGGCCGTGATGGCGACCAGCGCCCCGCAGGCCCAGAGGATGGCCTCGTCGATGGCCCCGCGCTCCGAGAGGAGCACCTTCCGCAGGAGCCCCGCCACGGCGGCACCTCCATTCCTTGAGGATGGGAACCGGGCGCGGCCGGGGTGGCCAGACCGCGCCCGCGCGAACTCAGGGGGTCGCGCCGCTGATGGCCTGGTTGACGCTGCCGATGATCCAGCCGGTGATCTGCCCGTGGAGTCCGTAGACGACCAGGCCGATGACGACGGCAAGGGCGACCATGATGCCCTTCCAGGCCATCTCGTCCCAGGCGCCGCGCTCGGAGGCCAGGCGGTTGGCGACGGCCAGCGCCGCGGTCAAAAGCCGCGTGCGCACGTGGGCTGCCATGCGGTGTGCACCTCCTTTCGTCGTGGTGCGGAGTCGCGGTCCGGCGGGGCCCGGCCGCGGGGCGCGGTGAGGCCGGCCAGCGGTGCTGGCGGCGCCAGGGGGATCGCCTCCCTTGTGCGGGCAGGGGGTCAGAAGCTGGAGAGGGAGTGCAGGAACGCCGTGCCGACGGGGACGGCGATGATGGCGACCAGGGCGAAGAGCATCCAGCCGGCGATGGCGACGTAGACCACCGGGAGGGTCTTGGTCCGGGCGGTGATGTGCGTTTCACGGATGTGGCGCAGGGTGTCCCCGAAGTCGGCGAAGGTGTCCGGGCCGGGAGCCCGCAGGCGCCAGGCGGCGGATAGCCGCCGTGCCACGGCGGTGAGGTCGGGGTCGGCGAGGCGTTCAGCGAATTCATCCAACGCCCGCGAGCCATCCTGCAGGAGCGCGGCCCGCGCGAGGACGCGCCGGAACTCTCCCGCGAGGGGGCCGACCAGGAAGTCCGCAGTGCCGGCAATGGCGTCGGGGACGGTGGCGCCGGCGGCGAAGTGCAGTTCCAGGTACTCGACGGCGTCCCCGAGTTCGAGCAGGAGATCCCGGCGCCGGCCAGCGTTCCGGCGGCGGCGAAGCCAGCCGGGCGCCAGGAAGGCGAGGACGGCCAGCAGAACGCCCAGCTGGGGAATGTGCAGAAGCAGGCCCAGCGCCAGCCCGGCGATGGCCAAGGCCGCACCGGTCGCCGTGAGCAGCGGCAATGACGACGGTGCGGGGGTGTCGATCCGGCGGCCAGGAACCGAGCAGCGCCGATCCCAGCGGCGTCCCCACGCCGTGGCTGGTCTGGGCAGCAGGAACGCCGGTCGAGAGATGACTGCGTATGCGGCCACAGCCACGGCCGCCATGAAGCAAAGATCGAACAACACGGGTGACATGCGGTCATTCTCCTTGTGTACGTTCGGTATCTGTGCATTCGTCTTCTTCCGAGAGAAGGCCCGGGGGTGGCCCGCCGCGTACCTCCTGGAAAGGGGTTGCTCGGTCCGGGGCAGCCCGCATCCTTGAACGCGTGCGCGAGGCGGGACGACGGAGGCGATCTGGATGGAAGTGGCGGAAGTCTTCGCTGACCTCCCGCGGCTTGAGACTGAGCGACTGGTGCTGCGCCGGGCCACGTCTGAGGACGTGGCGGACGTCTTTGCGTATGCCTCGGACCCCGACGTGGCACGGCATACAACGTGGGATGCACATGGCTCTCCGGAGGCCAGCCGTGCCTTCGTGGAGTCCCTCTTGGCCCGCCACGCCGCCGGGGAGGTGGCGAACTGGATGATGGTCCTCAAGGCCGAAGCGTGTGTGGTGGGCACCTGCGGCTTCGTGTACTGGAACCCGCGCCATAATCGGGCAGAGGTTGGGTATGCCCTCGCCCGGCGGCTGTGGGGCAGGGGACTGATGACAGAGGCCATCCGCCGCGTGTGCGACTTCGGGTTTGATGTGATGGGCTGTAACCGTATCGAGGCGCGGTGCCTCACTGAGAACATCGCATCTGCCCGCGTGATGGAGAAGGTGGGCATGACCTTTGAAGGTGTCATTCGCGAGCAGATGTACGTGAAGGGCGCCTATCGAGACCTGCGGCTGTACTCCGTGCTCCGCCGAGAGAGGCCCGTGCGCGAAGGCCATAGCCCGTGAGGGCCGGAAATGCTGATGTCGGCCGTTAGCCGATCACTGCCGTCACTGAGCGATCGCAGCCGCGCCAGTTTCGTCGCAGCCGCTGGACCCTCCGCGACCAGGGGCGGGAAGTGGGGAGGGGCCCAGTGGTGCCAACGCTCTTCATTCTCTGCGGGCTGCCGTTCGCCGGGAAGACGGTGCTCGCGCGCAGGCTCAACGAACGCTACGACTTTCCCGTTGTCTGTATTGACGAGATCAAGTTGGCTCACGGGTTCCCGTGGGTCGAGGACAGTCCCATCACCGCCTCGGATTGGGAGCGCATCTTCGCAGAGTCGTACGACCGGACCCGTGAACTGCTGCGCCAAGGGCAGAGCGTGGTCTACGACTGCGCGAACCTGCAACGCGAGAGTCGCGAGAAGCTTCGCGTCCTCGCGGCCGCGGAACGGTGTCCTAGCCGGACCATTTTCGTGGCCGCACCGCTTGATGTGGTCCGAGAACGGTGGCGCCGGAACCGAGTCGCCGGAGAGCGATTTGACCTACCCGAGGCGCTCTTCGAGTCAGCCCTCGCGGCGTTCGAGCCTCCGGATGCGGACGAGGGGGCTTTGGTATACGGCGGCATCCCCGAGTTGGATGCGTGGATCGGCCATCACTTCGGCGGATGACGTCCGCCAGTACATCCGCCGACCATCTCTTCAATCGATTCGGGAAACCTTGCGCAACGTCAGCCAGGCCCCCACCTCACACGCGGCCGCGAAAGCCACCGCCACGTGCCCCGCTCCCGTATGCAGCAGGGACGCGCGGGCTCCGGGTAGACCCGTCTCCACCATGTAGGCAGCCACCGGCACGAGGAGCATGACGGTGACCACGATGCCGTGGCCGGCGAGTTCGGCCCTCCGGCTCAGATACAGCTCCCGGCGCCTGCGCAGGGCCTCCGCCAAGCGGGAGAGCGTCTCCGGACCGCCGCTGCCCAGTCCCGCCGCCGCGCCAGCCAGCCGGGCCACGAGCGCCAGGTCCCGGCGGCCGCTGGGCCGCGCGGCGTCGCGAGTCCGCAGCTCGGGGTCGGGAGCCTCCGGCGCCGGCGGCACGGCCTGCGCCGACCTCGACGCTCCGCTTGCCTTCGCTCCCACCAGCACCCCGTTCCGGCTTCCTGCCTCGCTCATCTGTTCGCCTTTCTCCTCCCCGCCCTTGGAGTCTCCATTAGTGTAGATCCCTGTCCCACTCCACTATGGCAGACAGGGCCTGCGGGACCAGGCGAGCGAAATGCGGGCGCTCATGACGGCGCGGAACGGTGGCGGAGTCTGGTGGTGCCAGTTCACAGGCCAGCAGGGCGGACAATGAGGACGCTCCTTGTGTGCGGGTCGTCTTGAAGCGGGGCGCGTAGAAGGTGCGCTGAGGCCGCGCGGCCGCCATAGGCGTTGCCGCCGAAGACGGCGGGGGCTAGACTGCCAGTGCGGGGACGCATCCCTGCGGCGAGCAACGGCAGGAGCGACCGTTTGCCGGGCGAGTGGATCTGCGCTCCCGGGCACGGCTATGGGCACGGCAAGTCGCCACCTTGTTTGGGCGGCGGAGCCGACCGGCTGGTGGAGCAAACTTGGGTGGTCCAACGGCGTCAGTGGAGGCGGCAGCGATGGAAACGGCTTGGAAGACCTTTGGATATGAAGACCTAGTCCGGGAGCTCACACCGCAGGCTCCCTCGCCATGCTTGGTGGTCCGGATCAAGGGCTCGCCGACCTACACATTTGAACCGAGAGGTTTGGCATGGCGGGTTCTCCACCAAGGAGAGGGCGCTGTGGCGCTGGGCCTGCCGGATGTGCTGAGGGAAGTTGCCCCTGGTCGC
>JAJYVV010000013.1 GCA_021791815.1 Bacillota bacterium
CCTCGCCCGGTCGCCGAACCGATCCAACCGACTTCCGGCGCTATGGAGTTGGTTGTCTCCGGTTTATGGGCAACGGGCAGCGCAAGGCCGGAGTGGCGGTCGGCGTCGTTCGCCTGGTAGCCCCCTCCGGGATAGGCCTCGGCCACGGGGATGCAGCCCGCCGGCGTACCCGCCGAAGAGCAGCGGCTCCAGCGGGGAGGCGTCCCGCGCCGCGACACCCGTTTCGACGAAGGGCGCAAACGGCGCCTCCACGAAGCCGATCCCGTTCCAACGCATGGCGGGGAGCCGCAAACGGGCCCCGGCGGCCCCTCCCGCCTCGACCGCCCGCAGCCTGGCCCGCGCCCACTTCAGATACATCGCGGTCGCCGCCTCCCTGCGCCGCAACTTCGCGCGGGCGGCTGTGGCACCGGGCAGGGGGCCCAACTCCACGGCGAACTCGCGCCCGGAGGCGGCCGCCTCCGGGGACCTCCACCTGCGGCGGACTACAGCCGCGGCGCCTCTCCGCCGGGCCGGTGCCCGTGCCGGTCGGCCACCTCGAACGTGCCGCACTGGGTCGGGTTGATGTTGCCGCAGGCCCCCTGCAGGAACAGCACGGGGACTCCGATCGCGGCCTCCAGGGCCGCTCGCGCGTAGCCCACATAGTCCGCCGACAGGGCGTGGCTGTCCGGTCCCAGCATCACGGGGTGGCAGGCGTGGTGCAGCACTGCGGCCAGCGGACGTCCACCGCCGTCCTCCAGACCGAGGATCGAGTTCCGGTGGTCGCTCGGTCCGCCGGGGTTCTCGCCCAAGACGATCCGGCCTCCCGCACGCCGCTGCCGCCGGTGGATGCCGATCGCGGTGCCCTCGCCCCACGCCGCGCCTGCCGCGGATCCCGGCCGGACATCCTGGGCCGCCAGGAAGGCGCATCCGGCGAGTTGGTCCATCAGGCAGGCGGAGTGCCGGTGGTGGGCACCGACAGGGCAGTCGTCCTCCAGCGCGGCGTCCTCGGCGGTGGTGTCGGACCCTGCCTCCCCCCGCGCCCAAGGCGGCGGCAGCGCCACCGCAGGGCCCGCATGCGTGTGGCTGCAGGCGATCCGGACGGCCGCGCCCGGCAATCCGAGCACGGCTGCGCTGCCCCGTTCCATCCGGCCCGCGTCCGCGGGCGCACAGGTCGTGGGCCGCGAGGCACGCCCCGGGATCCGCCCCGTCGGCGAGCACCACGGCCGTGGCGAACAGCGGGTCGTGGACGGACCGGGCCGGCTGGTGGCGGCTCGCGAAGCCCCGCATGGACGCGATTGCCGCCGGGGGCGTGATCGGAACGCGGGCCACGCCGGCCCGGAGCATGAGGCGTCCCTCCTCGCGCGGGCCGCCGACCGGACCATCCCTCAGATGCCGGTCCCGAGGGTGGCGATGTCGGCTCCCCGGACGGGGAAGCGGGATTGGGCGCTCTGCTGGTTGGCCGTCGTCGCTTTGCCGGCCGCCTCCATGGCGCTCACCTGCTGCGCGAGCTGCTGCAACCCGACCGTCACGCCGACGGCGCCCGTGGCGATCTTCTGCTCCGAGGAGAGCAGCAGCGCCTGCGCCTGGGGCTCGTCGTAGGGGAAGATGGGATCCATGATCGCGCCGTTGTTCTGGATGTATTGGGTCAACACGGACAGGTTCTTGCTCTTGAACGGCGGGACGATCGTCGCCAGGACCGTCGTGTACTCCTCCTGCAGGGAGGTGAGCGCCGGCGGCTCCAGGCCGAGGCGCATCAGGGCGCGTTGGAAGTCCGGTTCGAACGACAGCCAATCCAGGAGGGAATACGCGGCGGCGGGCTGCGGCGTCGTCGCGCTGATGGCCCGGAAGTCGTATTGGGTCGAGGCGAACGCGCCCTGCGGCAGCACGGGCATCGGGTAGAAGTTCCACTTCGGGAGCCGGGCGAGCTGGACGTCCAGGGTCGTGATGGCGAGGGCCGCGTTCCACATGCACGCCGTCGCGTACGTGCCGGCGGTGAGCAGGCCGCCCACGTCGTTGCCGTAGTCCCAGGCGCAGATGCCCTCCACGATCAGGGGGAAGATGGCGTTGCCCGTGGCCACGGCGGCCGGGGCGTCGATCGTGCAGCGGGTGGGGTCGGCGCTGTCCATGATGGAACCGCCCCAGCCCTGGAAGTAGGCCTGGGGCAGGCCGCATTCCGTCTGCTTGATGGTGCCCCCGTACCTCGGCTTGGTCCCCTTCACCGTGGCCGACGACCACAGGCGCGTCCAGTCCGCGAACGTGGCGTCCTCCGCCGGATACGACAGGCCCAGTCCGTCGAGGACCGCCTCGTTCACGACCATGGACGTCGTGGCGACATAGAACGGCAGGGCATACGTGTTGCCGCCGACCTGGTAGGCGTCGATCGCGTAGGAAGGCCAGACGGACAGGGTGCGGTTCGCGGCGCGGAGATACGGCGTGAGATTGAGGAGGAGGTCCTGCCCCGACAGGGCTCCGAAGTCCTGCCAGGCCAGGATCACGTCCGGAGCCGTTCCGGTCAGGATCTCGGTGGTGTCTGTGTCGCCGCCGAACGGCAGCATGGTGAGATCGACGCTCGGGTTCGCCTGGCGCCACGGCTCCAGCGTCTGCCAGAGCGCGTCCGCCACGAGCTTGCTCCCCTGCCCCGACCAGAGCCCCGCGTTGAGGGGTTCGAACGAAAGCTTGATCTTGTTCGTCGCGGTCGAGGGTGCGGCCGAACCGGATCCACCCGCGGCCGTCGCGCCTCGGGTCGCGGCCGAGCAGGCCGCCAGCCCCCAGGCGCCGGCGGCTGCGGCCAGGGCCAGGGCTCCGCGGCGGGTTGTCCGCATGCCGTTACCCCTCCCGACCGTCCGGGCGGGGGGATTGGGCGCCGTTGCCCGGGGTCCTGCCTCCCATCGCCTCCCATCGCGCCCTGGCCGGTCGACGCACGGCGCCGGCGCGCCGAAAGTGCGCACAGGCACGGGCAGCTGCCCGCCAGACGGCGTGGAGCGCGTGGGGCGTTGGCGAGCGACCCCATAGCAGAGGCTTGCGGGGGCGGTGGCGAAGGCTCCCGCCATGACGAGCCACACCACCCCGCACGCCGGGCCGAGCCAGCCGGCGCCGAGCGTGGGCCCAGTTGTTTCGACGAGCCGCGCGTCGCCGTCCGTGATCCGCCCGTTGCCGGGCCGCAGGTCCGCGCGCCGGTCGCGGCCCGCCGGGGCACGGACGCCGTCCCGCCCGCGGTCAGGCGTCGTCCGGACGCCTGTCGGAACATCCCCTCGGCGCATGGGATGGAGGTCCGTGGGCGTCGTGACGAGGGCCGCCTCGGGCCAGGGCACCGCCTCCGCTGCGGCACCGACCCCGTGATCCCTCCCGGAGCCCCCGCGGGGCGCGGGGCCGAACCGTCGTGGGGCGGCTCACCGGCGCCCCAGGATGCTCACCATCGTCCCTGGCGAGACGAGGTCCTCCGGGGCGGTACGCTTCCAGATGTCGCGCAGTCGTGCTTCCACCGCCCGCTCCGCGCCGCGGGACTCGTCCGCAGGCAGCCGGCGCAGCATGAGGGGGACCCACTTGGTCTGCCGCAACACGCCGATGGCGATGTCGACCGTGGGGAAGCCCAGACGGTCCACCGTTTCCTGCACAGCGTCGACCGTGAGCCCGGCCTCCCGGAAGATCCGCTCCAGCGCCTCGCGCGGCGGGAAGACGTCGAACGAAAGCCCCCGGGCCTCCAGCAGGCGGAACGCGGGCTCGAAGACCTCGCGCCACGCCGGGCTGAAGCGCATCTCCCCCATTGCGCAGATCGCCACCCTACCGCCGGGGTGGACCGTCCGGGCCATCGCCCGCACCGCATCCGCCGGCTCGGTGAAGTGGAGGAAGAGCGCGCCCAGGCAGAGGTCGGCCGTCTCCGGGGCGACCGGGAGGGCCTCGACCGGCGCGCACAGGAAGCGCACCCAGTCGTGCCCGAGGTCGGCGGCCCGCCGCCGGGCGACGTCCAACTGCGCGGAGGAGGGGTCGGTCACCAGCAACCGGCCCTGCCGTCCGACCGCTTCGGCCAAGCCGCCGTCGAAGGTGATGCGTCCGGAGCCGGCACCGACCTCGACCACGGCCGAGCCCGGCTCGGGGGTCACGAACGCGACGAACTCGCGGGCCTGGTCCACGGAGCGCGCGTACGCCTGACGGACGAAGCCGTCGAACTCGGCGCCGAAGTTGGAGGCGAAGGCCCCCGGCGCCGTCGCCTTCGCCTCGCCTGCCGGCTCCTGCACGCCCGCACGCCCTTTCCCTGTGCACCGGCTGCGCAGCGGGGATCCCCGCGCCACCCCATCCCCGGGCCCACCGGTGCGTTTGGCGATTGCGGCGGCATCCCCTGCACACCGCCGATCGCGGAGAGGCGCCGCCCCGTCCGACCGCGACGGAACGCCTCGCGGTCCCCAGGGCTGGGATTCCCCCGTGCCCGGCGACCGCGGCAACCCCGTCGCCAGGCTGCGGTTGCGGGCGGGGCGCGCAGGGCTCCGGAAGGAGGGTGCCGCGGAAGCCGCGGCCGCCGCCGGGCGGGCGGGCACGGCCGACGTACCCGTCGCCGGGCACGGGGAGGTACAGCCTTTCCCGGGCCCCCGGCGGGGGCCCGGGAAGGGCCGTCCAAGGCCGCGCGGATACGAAGACCAGTTCGCCATTCGGGCCGGCCCCGCGCGCCCGCGCTTCATCCCTTCAGCAGCCGCTCGATCTCTCGCTCATAGGCCGTGATGGGCTGGAGACCCACCCAGCGGGCCGCCTCCACGCCTCCGCGAAAGAGCATCACCGTGGGGATCGCCTGGATTCCGTACTGCCCGGAGACGTCGGGAGATCGGTCCGTGTCCAGCTTGACCACCTTCACGCGTCCCTCGTACCGCTCGGCGAGGCGGTCGATGGTGGGGGCGAGGGCCCTGCACGGCGGGCACCAGGTCGCCCAAAAGTCGACGAGAACCGGCGTCTGGCTCTGGAGCACCTCGGCGTCGAACGTGTCGGAGGAGACGGCGGCGGGCATGGGGTTCCCTTCTTTCCGGAGGCCGGAGGGGCTTCCGCCCCGGTACGGTACGCCGATGGCTTGCGTTTTGCAAGTGACATGCGGCGAGCCACGCCGGCCCGTACCCCTCCCCGTCGTACCGCACCTGCGCCGCGGTCCGCCCATCCGGAGCCGCCCGCCGCAGGAGGCCTCGCCCCCGCCCCCGGTGCCGTGGAGCGGCGGCAGCGGCATGTGGACACGCCCGACGGCGCGTTGCGGGTGAAGCGCTGGGCTCCTCGTCGTGGCGCCGCACCAAGGCCCTCATGCCCCGCTCGACGTGGCCGGACCCCAGGAACTCGTCGCCCGCGACGGCGCATGGCCGGCCCACCAGGTCGCTGGTGGCGCCGCTGACGGTTGCACGCAGGCGGGCGCTGTCGCGGTCTCGATGCACGCCACCACCCGCGGGTCGGCACGCCCCCGGCTGGAGGCGTCCCGGTTCTCTGGCCGACTGGGGAGCGAGATACGGGTCCGCGAGACTGCGGAGCCTCGGCCTGGCTCGGGAGCGCCGGGTGTGGCAGGCCGATTCGCCAGGGCGGCCCCTCCACGCCACGAACCCTGAGTAGCTTGGGGCCAAATGCCGTGCGCGCGCCCACCCGGCTCCTTGCAGGCCCCGCGGTCCCATCCCTGTCGGATCGGACCAGACCCGCGACGTCCAGGCCGGATACGCTGCCCTATGGATCAAGGCCGTGGCGCGAGGCGCAAAGGCTCGTGGCGCCCGACGCCGGGCGGCAGCGTCTCAGCCGCCTGCGCCGACCGGCAGCGGCGCCTCCGGGGCGATCAGACCCTGCCGCCGCAGCTCGTCCCACAGGTCCGCGGGGATCGGGTCGGCCAGGCCAGCGGCGTGCTCCTCGAACTCCTCCGGCGATTCGGCCCCCAGGACGGCGCACGTGACCGCGGGGTGGGCGAGGGCGAACCGAAGCGCGGCCCGGCGGAGCGGCACGCCATGCCGGCGGCACGCTGTCTCGAGCCGGGCGGCGCGTTCCAGGATGGACGCGGGCGCCTCGGCGTACTGGTATCTGGCGTGCGGCACGGGGCCCGTGGCGAGGATGCCGCTGTTGAACACGCCGCCGAGGATGACGGCGATGCCCTTGGACCCGCACAGCTCCAGGAAGTCCAGCGAGGTCTGCTCCAGAAGCGTGTAGCGCCCGGCGAGCAGGAAGCAGTCGAAGTCGGCGTGGCGCGCGAACTCGCCGAGCATCTGCCACTGGTTCATGCCCGCGCCCACGGCGCCGACCACGCCCTGGGCGCGCAGGTCCGCCAGCACGGGGAACATGTCCTCGACGGCCTCTCGGTAATGGGCGTCGGGGTCGTGGATGTGGACGATGTCCAGGCGGTCGATCCCCAGGCGGCCCAGGCTCGCCTCGATGCTGCGCAGGACGCCGTCCCGGGTGTACGCGGAAAGGATGCCCCCGTCGGGGCCGACGAGCCGCCCGACCTTGGAGGAGAGCACGTATCGCCCGCGGTCCAGGCCGCGTAACGCTGATCCGAGGCTGCGCTCCGCCTGGCCGGCCCCGTACAGCGGAGCCGTGTCGATGAGCCGCGCGCCCGCGGCGAGGGCCGAGCGCACCGTGGCGACCGCCCGGTCCGGGGCCCGGCCCGCCATGCCTCCGAGGGGCGCCGTGCCGAGGCCGATCGCGGAGACGTGCAAGCCGGTCCTCCCGAAGGCCCGGATGGGAATGGGCACGATGTCCCCTCCTCCGACGCGAACGTCGACCCGTATGTCGCCGCCCGCATGCTCCCGCGTCCCGCCCGCGGGACCTGCCCCGAGCCTCCGGCCCGGAAGACGGGGCCGGCCCGACCCGCGGGGCGCCCCGCTACCACCGCCACTCCTCCGTCAACCGGCGGCGCCCGCCAGCCGACCCACCGTGGACTGGACGCCGAGGGCCGGATCCATCGCCGCCTGGGCGGCCGGCGGGCGAACGCGGCGCGGCCTACGCGAAGGCCTCCCGGTGATCCCACGCCCACTGCGCGAATGTGCGCGGCGGGCGACCGGTGATGGCCTGCGCCGTGCGCACGGACGGTTCGGGAACCGATGCCCCGTACCGCATCAGGGCGAGGATCGACTCGGCCATGGGTGCGGGCATGGCACCGCGCAGCTGCGCCTCCGCGACCGACTCCGGGACGTCCTCCACGCGAAGAGGCCGCCCGAGCACCTCGGACAGGATCGCCACCTGGTCCCGGGTGGAAAGCACCTCCGGCCCTGTGATCTCCGGGCTGGATCCGGAATGCCGCTCCGGGTCCAGCAGCATCGCCGCCGCGGCGTCCCCCAGGTCGCGTGGATCCACAGGAGCACTGCGGGCGTCGGCGAAGGGGACGCGCACCACTCCGTCGCCCCGGATGGCGGGCGCCCAGCGCAGGGCGTTGGACATGAAGCCGCCCGCGCGGACAAAGCCCCAACGCAGGGCCGACGCGCGGATCCGCGCCTCCGTCTCGGCATGGGCGCGCCCGATGTGCGTCTCGACCGGCAGGCCGATGGCGCCGGAGGACAGGAAGACCACGTGCTGGGCAGCGCTCCGCTCGACCTCGGCCCAAAAGGCCTCCACCCCGGGCGTCCGGACGAGGAAGACGCCGTCGACGCCCAGCAGGGCCGCCCGGGCGGCGGCCGCATCGGCCATGTCCCCGGCCATCGGTTCGACGCCCGGCCCGAACGCAAGCCGCTCCGGGTGCCGGCAGAAGGCGCGGACGGGGCTGCCCTCGGCCCGGAGCCGTGCCACCACACGTTGCCCGACGTTGCCCGTCGCGCCCGTCACCAGATGCATCGGATCGCCTCCCGCGCCTCTCGGGTGCCCCGTGCCGCCGGGCGCAGCCTATCCCAGCGCGAGCGAGCTGCCAACGCGCGCGGAGGGCCTGGGGGCGACGATACGCACCGGCCTTGCACGGGCTCGGTGGGTCCGCCGGGCGGCGAGTCCGCGGGCCCGGCGCAGAGGGGAGGCCGCCCGCGCCCCGAATGGGGGCCCGCGCCGCGCCGACACGCCCCCGATGAAGTGGGCCGGGGCCGTGCCACAGGGTCGACCCGCGCCCGCCTCGCCGCTGCCCGCGCCCATCCCCCGGGCGCGTGCGGGTGCGCTCTGCGCCGCGATCGGGATGGTCGGGAGATGACCGGGTTGCGGGCCACGTCCGGCGAGGACCGGTCCCCAGCGCCGCCGACCCGCGGCATCGTCCTCGGCGAAGCGTTGGACGTGCTGCGCCGTCTCCCCGGCGAGTCCGTGGACATGGTGTATATCGATCCTCCGTTCGGCACGGGGCAGGTTCAGCGGCTCACCTCCATCCGCACGGGGGTGGGTGCATCGTGGCGCAAGGGATTCCGGGACCGCACGTACCGTTGGGATGCGGTGTCGGTACGTGAGTACCGCGACGACCTGTCGTTCGAGGAATACTTGGCGTTCCTGCACACGCATCTGGTGGAGCTCCACAGGGTCCTCCGGCCCACGGGCTCGCTGCATCTGCACCTAGACTTCCACGCGGTGCACCACGCCAGGCTGATTCTCGACGAGGTCTTCGGGCCGGACCGCTTCCTGAACGAGATCATCTGGGCGTATGACTATGGCGGACGCCCACGCAACAAGTGGCCCCGCAAGCATGACAACATCCTGTGGTATGCCAAGGGCCGGGCATGGACGTTCAACCGGGAAGAGATCGATCGCATCCCGTACATGGCCCCGGGCTTGGTGGGACCAGAGAAGGCCGAGCGGGGCAAACTGCCCACGGACGTGTGGTGGATGACCATCGTCCCGACGGCCGGGCGGGAGCGCACCGGTTACCCAACCCAGAAGCCGGAGCGGCTTCTGGAGCGCATCCTTGTCGCCGCCAGTCGTCGCGGCGACCTCGTCGTCGACTGTTTCGCGGGCAGCGGCACCACCGGTGCGGTGGCCCAGCGCCTCGGTCGGGAGTTTCTCCTTGTCGACAACAATCCCGAGGCCGTGGCCATCGCCGCGCGCCGTTTGGGCCTCCTCGCCGCCCTTCCACCGGGTCCCGTGCCCGGGACCCGGTAGGTGCGGCGGGCTCCGGCGCGCGGACGGCCTCCCGCCGATCGCGGGCGGGCGCACGGGATGGCGGGGGCCTTCGCGGCATTCGGCGCCTTCCTCGAAGTCTGGCGAGGGGTACTGCAGCGACGGGTCCACCAGGCGGCCGTGCGGATCGTCGCCGCGCCGGTGGGCGGCAGCTTCGGCCGGTGGCTCGCCCTGGCCGTGTTCGGATGGCGATCGGCTCCCGGCCTATGACGGTCGAGGCCGAAGCGTCCGTCCCCACGGAGCGGACGCGCCGCTGGGAGGGGTGGGTGACCGAGGGGTCCGCAGGCCGCTCGACGCGGCTTCGCTGTGCTTCCGGCGGTCCGAGGTGGAACCTGCCCTGGTTCGGGGACCGACGCAGGCGGTCCGGCTCGAGGGGACGCGGGGTGCTACCACACCATGGACAAGGGCTGCCAGGGACGGCCCCGCGCGGCCCGACCGCCCGACGCCGGCCTGACGCGCGCCTGGCCGGGCCCTCGGACGGAGGCCCGCTTCCGGCGGGATGCGCAGGCGTATCGCTGCGGCCGGCAACGGTCCCAATCCGCCGCGGTGCAGGGCGCGTGGCGGAACGCCGTGGACGGCAGGGGAGCCCAGGGCGCGTCGCGGGCGCCGGTCGACGCCCCGCGCGGGGACTGCGGAGCGAACAGGCCGCGGTGCGCAGGGGCCCCGTCGCGTTCGCACGCCACGTGATGGATGTTTCCCCCGCGATCGCACGTCCGTGCGGCGGCTCGCCGCAGCGCCCGCATGGGTGCGGGCATGCGGCGCACGACAGCGCAAGGCCCGCCGGCGGGTGGGTGAGGGGGCGTCCGTGTAGAACGCGCGGGGTGTCGTCCCATGCTTTGCGGGCCAGGAGCCCCGCCACGGGAACCCGCCCCACCCGCGGTGGGTGGGAGTCGGTCGACAGATAGCGGATGTGCGCGAGAGTGGCCTGTTGCTGCGCCGCTCCGTGGCGGGAGCGGCGGAGGCGAGGGCGTGAGTGCCCCCGTCGAGGGGCACGACACGGGGAGGGGGCGGCGGGGCGGGCCCCCGGCCCGCCCCCGCGGCTCACTGGAGGGTGATGGTGCCCCAGTTCGCCGTATCCTGCCAGTCGTCGTTCTGGCCGCCCGCCCACTCCATCTGCGCCACGCGGTTGCCGCTGGCGTCGCCGATGTCGTAGGCGATCGTGAAGGCGTACTGCTGGCCCTTTGCCGGATGGGTTACGCCCAGGCTGTTCCACGGCACGATCAGCTCGCTGTAGTAGCCCTTGTTCTGCACGACCTGCTCAATCGGCGTATACGCCTTGGGGACGTTGCATGTGTCGCTCTGGGACATCTGGCCCTGGTAGGTCACCGTGACCTGGCAGTCCACGTTGTCGTAGGAGTTGCCCTTTGTATTATCCCCTGCGAAGTAGAACTCGACCGCGTCATCCTTGTGCATGGCTCCGGAGTTGGCGTCGTTCAGCGGCCACTCCTGGACCCACGCCAGGATATACAGGTTCTGCGCGTTCCAGGCGACCTTGAACTGGCCGGTGTCCCCCGAGGGCGCCTGCCGGACGGACGGGTTGTTCATGCCGGTATACGCGATGGATCCCCAGCAGGCGCCGCTGGGCTTGGCCACGCCGGCCGCCGGCTCCATCGCCACGGCCAGCGTGAAGCCGCTGGTCCCGGTCGCCCCCTTGGCGCAGCCGCTGCCGGAGCCCGCGGACGCCTGCCCCGTCGCGGCCGTGGAGGAACCGTGGGCGCTGCCGCCCGTGCCGGCCGCGGGGCTGGCGGCACCGCATCCCGCCAAGAGCGCGCCGCCGACGACGAGCGGGACGGCGACGCCCAGGGCCTTCCGAAACGGGGGCGGGGACAGGTGCGCCCGGACCCGCCGACTGCGATACCCCATGTGCGCGATCTCTCCTCCGTGACCGTCCTCCGGGTCCGCGCGAGTCCATACGCCCCCTCGAGCGGACCTTCCTTGCCGGGGCATGCGGAAGTCGCTGACTGTCCACAAGTCGGCGGCTCACCTCCCGCCTCGGGTCGAGACGGCGGAGACCCACCGAACCAGGGAACGGCGGATGGCCCCCAGGACGCCCCAGACGGGCCCGGCTTGTCCGGTTGCTAGGTGCAGGCGAAGCCGCAAGGCATTGACGCCCAGGGTAGAATGGCCCATGGGCGCCGGGAGGGCGTGTCACGAGGCCTGGGAATCTCTGGGGAGGCCTGGAGCGAGCAGAAGCGAGGCGGGGGCGGGAGGCGCAGAGCGGCCAGGATCTCCTGGTGGGCCGTGCCGAGGGTCGTGCACGGCTGGGCTTCGCCGGCCGGGCCGCGGCGGGAGGATCCCCCGGTGGATCCGCCCGGGGTGCGGGCGTGACGCCACCCCGATGGTCGCCTCGGGCTCCGCCGAGAACGGCGGGCGCGGGACGCGCGCGGTGATCGGCGGCCGGCGGCGGGGCTCCCGCCCCCGCGCTTCGAGGAGGTCGAGCGGAGCCTTCGCCTCACCCTCCCGGGCCCGGGTGCGAACGGGGTTGACCCACCGGCAGCGGCGATTGCTGGAGCTGGCCGGTACGCGCGGCGAGATCGCCAGCGCCGGCGTGCGCCGCCATTCGGGGTGCGGCCATGACGGCCTCCAAGGTCGCCACCGGCAGGCTGCGCGTCGCGGGCAAGGGGCGCGCCGCTTTGCCACGCGCTCCCGCGACGGTTCATCGAGAAACGCACGCCGCGTCGCGGTCGAACTCGGCGGTGAGCCCGCGGCGCGCCTTCAGATCGTGGGGACGGGCGCAACGGCCTCGCGGCGCGCCACCGTCACCCGTTTGCGGCCGCCAGGAGGCTTCCTCGCGATGTGGAGGCACCACGTAAGGATCCAGACGGTGGACTCCGCACAAATGTAAACGGCAAACCAGGTGTGGTTGCCGGGAAACCAAGCCGGAAGCATCCAGCCGGCCGCTGGCACCAGCAGGAGGGCGCCGCCGCTGCACAGGCCCTGCAGCGCGAATCCCAGACGTTGGCCGCCCGGGCCCCGCACCGCCATGAGCGGGATGAACAGCCCGTAAACAAGACTGGAAAGCGCCATCCAGCCGAAGGCGAGCGGAGTGGCGCCCCACCAGGCGAGGGCCAGCAGGCCGCTGAGACCCCCCAGGGCGAGGGCCAGGAGCTTCGCATCCACGGTGGTGATCCTCTGCAGGCTTTCCATGAACCGCCTGCCGATGACCTGCACGTCATCGCCGAATTCGTCCAGGAAGCCCAATCCCAGCGCTCCAATCCCCAGCATCGCGCGAACGACAGGCCGCCGTGGATCGCGGATGCCCATGGGTTGGCGGCCGCGGCGCCACGTCCTGCCGGCGTCGGGGACGGCCCCGTTTCCCGGCGTCGCCCGACCGGCATCGGCCGACCGGGTCGCCGGTGCGCCGACGCGGGCGATCTCCGGAGGATTCTGGTCGGGCCGCAGCGGCCTCCCGGCGACGGGCGTTCCCCACCCCGCCGGGCCCCGCCCTGCCCGGCAAGGGGGCCCCACCCGTCCCTCCCTGCACCGCGCTGCCCTCCATCATGCGCTCCTCACGTCCGTCCGCCCCCATGGCGGCGTCCGCGCCGGGCGGGAGGGTCGAGCCACGCCGGCGTCCTGGTGGATTCTGCTCTGCCTCGAGGCGGTTGTCCTGTGGACCAGCGGCAACCTCGTCAAGCCGTTCGCGGTCCTGGTGCCGGTCGGCCCCGTCCTGGTCCGCGCCGAGGTGAGATTCGCCGCCCTTCACGGGATGTGGCTGTGGCCGGCGTGGGCGACCTTCGACCGCCTCCAGCTGCTGTCGGCCTTGGCCTTCGCCAGCGGGGTGGAGGCGGTCGTCCAGATGGCCAGGCGTGGCCGCGTGCGCGGGGAGACGCGGAAGCCGCTGCCGAGGACCGGCGCGCCGCCGCAAGACATGTCGGACCTGCTGCCGGACCTGGACCCATTCCGCGGTCCGACGGGCGTCGGCCCCAGCCGCCCCACGGCGCGGAGCGCTCGCCCCGACCGGGCGCGCACCCTCCTGACCGCGCGGTCCATGCGCCGGCGCCCCGGAAGGCGTGAAGTCCACGGGGCCTCGCCGCTACAGTGCTGTCGGAGCGGCGAGCGCCGGCTCCGGCCGGGGCCCCCCGCGAGCCCGCGACCCAGGGGAGGCCCCGACATGCCCGCATGGATCCGCCGCCTCGCTCGCCGCCCGTCCGCCCCCGCCCCCGCGGAGGAGCCCGACAAGACCCCGCCCCTCCGGGGCCTGGCCTTCGCGTTCCGCACCATCGCGGGCGTCTCGCCCGCCCTCCTCGGCGTCATGCTGGCGGGCCGATTCTTCGCGGCCCTCGTGCCCGCCGCGCAGTTGTGGGTGCAGCGCGACCTCCTCGACGACCTGGCGGCGGCCCTCCCCGGGGGCGCGGCCCTCGGCGGGCCCGGCGCCGGCCCCGGGGCCGCCGGCCTGCTGCCCCTCCTCGTCGGCCTCGTCGCGCTGAACGCCACGGCCTTCGCGCTGGGCGCCGCCAGCCGGGCGGCGGAAGGCCACCTCCGCGAGTGGGTCGGTCACGCGATCGCGCGCCGGCACCACGAGGTCGTGACGGGCGCCAACCTCGAGGAGTTCGAGCGGCCGCGCTTCTGGGACCGCGCCCAGCGCACCTGGAACGGGTCCGTCATCGTCGAGACCCTGGACGGGACCCTCGACTTCTTGGCCAGCATGGTCAACCTCGTCGCGACGGCGGGCGTGCTCCTGCGCGTGCGCTGGGAGATCGCGCCGATCGTGGTCCTTGGCGCCGTTCCCACGCTCTGGGCGAGCCTGGCCAACAACCGCGAGAACGTGGCCTTCTACCGCCGCACGCAGCCCCGCCAGCGGCGCGTGGCCATGCTCGCCAACCTCCTCACCGACGCGGCGGCCGCGCTGGAACTGCGCCTCTTCGATCTCGGCGTGTTCCTCCGCCTGCGCTGGCGCACGGAAGCGGAGGCGCAGCAGCGAGAACAGTTCGCCCTGCTGCGCTCCCAGCGCCCGCGCGGCGGGATCGCCGCGCTCTGGGGCCTGGCCGCGTTCGGCCTCGCCTTCGCCACCGTGGCCGCGGCCCTCGCGCACGGGCGCGCGGGCATCGGCGACGTGACGCTGGTGGTGGAGGCCATCCCGGCGGTGCAGGGCCTGATCGCCGGGATGCTCGGGGGCGCCGCGCACCTCTCCTACAGCGGCCAGTACGCGGCGGACACGTCGGCCTTCTTCGCCACCGCGCGCGCCGACGAGGGCGCCGGAAGGCGCCCCTTTCCCCGGCCCGTGCGCGAAGGGATCCGCTTCGAGGGCGTCTCGTTCACCTACCCGGAGACATCGGCCCCGGTGCTGCAGGAAGTCGACCTCTTCATCCCCGCCGGTCAGGCCCTGGCGGTGGTCGGGCGCAACGGCGCGGGCAAGACGACGCTGATCAAACTGCTCCTCGGCATCTACCGGCCCACGGCCGGCCGCATCACCGTCGACGGCGTGGACCTCTCCGCGTACGACCCGGACGACCTGCGCCGCAACCTCGCGGCCGTGTTCCAGGACTTCACCCGCTTCCACGTCACCCTCCGCGAGAACGTGGCGTTCGGATTCCTGCCGAGCCTCGCGGACGACCGCGCGGTGCAGGACGTCCTCGAACGGGTGGGCCTCGGGGACCTGGCATCCGGGTTGGAGGGCGGGCTGGACACCATCCTGAGCAAGGCGTACGCGGACGGCGCCGAGCTCTCGGGCGGCCAGTGGCAGCGCATCGCCATCGCCCGGGCGTTGATCCGCCCGGCCCAGGTCGTTGTCCTCGACGAGCCCACGGCCGCGCTGGACCCTGTCGCGGAGGTGGAGGTGTTCCGCCACTTCCGCGCGCTGGCGACCGGGCGGACCACGCTGCTGATCTCGCACCGCCTGGGGGTGGCGCGGCTCGCCGAGCGGATCGCCGTGATCTCCGCCGGCCGGGTGCGCGAGCTCGGCAGCCACGCGGAGCTGATGGCCCAGGGCGGCGAGTATGCGGCGATGTTCCGCCTGCAGTCCCGCGCCTATGCGGCCGCGCCCGCCGGGGGGCGGTAGGGGTGGGGGGGTGGAGGGCCGGCGGATCCGCCGGCGAGGCTCGGGAGGGGCGCTCGCTGCACGCGGGCGCCTGGGGCCCCGTCCGGGCCCGGCTGCGGGCCGCGCTGGGCCGTGCGGCCACGATGGGCCGGGTGCTGCGGCTCCTGTGGCGGGTCGGGTCCAGGCCCATGGCGGCGCTCACCGCCCTGACGCTGGTGTCCTCGCTGCAGCCCTTCGGCGACGTGCTGCTCCTCAAGGGCCTGATCAACGCCTGCTGGCGTCTGCTGGCGGTGCGCGCGCATCCCTTCGCGCCGGTCCTCGGCTGGCTCGGCCTGCTGCTGGGGCTGCGCGCGGCGGGCAGCGTCCTCGGGGTCCTGCAGCCTTTGACCCAGACCGACCTCGCCAACCGCGTCGCGCTGGGGCTGGGGGAGGAGGTCCTCGGCAAGGCCCAGCGGGTGCCGGCTGAGCGCTTCGAGGAACCCGAGTTCCACAACGCCCTCTGGCGCGCGAACTACGGCGTCCAGACGAGCTTCGTGCAGGTCTTCACGACCGCCGTGGGCATGGTGGGTTCGGCGGTCACGCTGGTGAGCCTCGGCGGCCTCCTGGTCGCCATCCGCTGGGTCATCCCGGCCCTGCTCCTGGCGACGATGGTGCCCAACCTGACGCTCACCGCCCGCCTGGACCGTCTGCTGTGGCGGCTCCGCTCCTGGTCCGCGCCCGAGTTCCGCCGCACCTGGTACCTCAACATGCTCTTCAACGACCGCCAGGCCGCCAAGGAACTGCGCCTGTTCGGGCTTGCGCCGCACCTGCTCCGCGAGTGGGGCGAGCGGGACGTGGCGCTCCGGCGGCGCATCCTGCGCGTCGAGGACCGGCTGCACGCGGCCGGGGTCCTGGGCACGGCGGTGGCCGCCGCGGGCTTCGGCGGGGCCTACTGGCTGCTGCTTTCCGCTGCCGTCGGCGGCCGGATCACGATCGGCGGCTTCGGATCGGCCGTCGCGGCGGTCCAGGGGGTGGGCCTCGCTTTCCAGGGCGTCCTCGGCGGATGGCGGGCCATCGGCGAGAGCCTGCTCTATGTCTCCGACGTGCAGGCCTTTCTGGACGCGCCGGACGAGCCGGAGCCGCCGGCCGGGGCGCCGCCGATGCCGGCCGTTCCGAGCGTGATCGAGACCGAGGGCCTGCGCTTCGCCTACCCGGGGGGCGGCCTGGTGCTGCGCGGGATCGACCTCCGGGTGGCGCCCGGCGAGAAGATCGCCGTCGTGGGCGAGAACGGCGCGGGCAAATCGACGCTCGTCAAGTTGCTGCTCGGGCTGTATCGGCCGACGGGCGGCGGCGTGCGAGTCGCCGGGCGCGACCTGTGGAGCTACGCGCGCAGCTCGCGCCGGGCCGCGGCCACAGCGGTGTTCCAGCAGTACCAGCGCTATCCGCTCACCGCGCGCGAGAACGTGGGTGTCGGGCGGGTCGAGCGGCTCCGCGACGGGGGGGCGCTGGCCGTGGCGGCCCGGCTGGGCGGGGCGGCCTTTCTGGAGGACCTGCCGCGCGGGCTCGACACGCTGCTGCAGAAGGAGCTTGAAGGCGGGGTGGACCTCTCGGGCGGCCAGTGGCAGCGGGTGGCCACGGCCCGGGCGATCTTCCGGACTTTGGCGGCGGCCCCCGACGACGCGGGCGCCGCGCCCGGCGCATGGCTGCTGGCGTTGGACGAGCCGACGGCCGCCCTGGATCCCGTCGCGGAGGCCGAGGTGTTCGCGCGGTTCCAGGAGATGGCCGGGGGGCGGACGGCGATCATGGTCAGCCACCGCCTCGGATCGGCGCGGCTCGCCGACCGCATCCTCGTGCTGGAGGGCGGGCGGATTGTCGAGGCGGGCAGCCACGCGGAGCTGCTCGCCCGGGGAGGGGTGTACGCGCGGATGTTCGCCATGCAGGCGGAGTGGTACGCGTAGGTCGGGAGCACCGGGGCCGCGTGGGTCGCGGACGCGCCGCCCACCGCATCCGCTCCGCCACGCGAGCGGCTGAACGGTCCGCCGACCTGCCCAGGGAACCCCCGTGCACGCGCCGAAGGGCGCAGGCGGAACCCGCATCCGCCTGCACGGGAGGCGCGGCGCGTCATGCCCGAACTGCCCGAGGCCGGCTCCGCGACGGTCCGCCCCGCCCCCGACTGGGAGAACCACGCCCTCCTCGGGCGGGGGCGGCTCGAGCCGCGCGCCCACTACATCCCCTTCGCCTCGGAGGCGGAGGCGCTGGGCGGCGACCGGTCCGCATCCGGCCGCTTCCTGCTGCTGAACGGCGTCTGGAAGTTTCATTACGCGCCGTCGCCGCGGGAGGCGCCGGCCGGGTTCGAGGCGGAGTCGTTCGACGACTCCGCCTGGGACGACCTCGCCGTGCCGTCCTGTTGGCAGATGCACGGCTACGGCATTCCCCATTACACGAACGTGCAGTATCCGTTTCCTGTGGATCCGCCCCGCGTTCCGACCGAGAACGCCACGGGGTCCTATCGAAGGACCTTCACGCTCCCGGAGGCCTGGAGCGGGTTCCGCGTGCATCTGCGCTTCGAGGGCGTCGATTCGGCGTTCCACGTGTATGTGAACGGGCAGGCGGCCGGATACAGCCAGGGCAGCCGCCTCCCGTCCGAGTTCGACCTCACCCCGCTCCTGCATCCGGGCGCTAACGTCCTCGCGGTCCGCGTCTACCGCTGGTCGGACGGGAGCTACATCGAGGACCAGGACATGTGGTGGCTGTCCGGGATCTTCCGCGACGTCTACCTGCTGGCGCGGCCCGCCGCGCACATCCGCGACCTGGTGGTCCGGACCGTCCTGGCGGAGGACGGCGCCCGGGGCGACCTGTCCCTGCGCCTGGCCCTGAGCGCGCCTGCCTCCTGGTCGGGCACGGTCCGCGCCCGCCTCTACGACGCCGGGATGCGGCCGCTGGGGGAGGCGTCCGCGCCCGTCGCCCTGGATGGTGCGGCGCCCCCCGGACGGGCGCCGGAGGACGGCGGAGGCGGGGCGGTGCTCGACCTCGCCGTGCCGGCGCCGCACCCCTGGTCCGCCGAGGACCCCTATCTCTACCGGCTTGCGGTGACCCTCTGCGGCGCCGCGGGCGACGTCGCGGAGGCCATCGGCCAGCGCGTCGGCTTCCGCACGGTCGAGGTCCGCGGGGGCCTCCTGCTCGTGAACGGCCGCCGCGTCCTGTTCCGCGGCGTGAACCGGCATGAGCACCACCCCGACCTCGGGCGGACCATCCCCCTCCAGCACATGGTCGACGACGTGGTCCTCATGAAGCGCCACAACATCAACGCCGTGCGCACGTGCCACTATCCCGACGATCCGCGGTTCTACGACCTCTGCGACGAGTACGGGCTGTATGTGATCGACGAGGCCGACCTCGAGTGCCACGGGATGGGGCACGCCGGCGACGGGAGCCGCCTCTCCGACGATCCGGCCTGGGAGGCCGCCTACCTGGACCGCATGCGGCGGATGGTGCACCGCGACCGCAACCACGCGTGCGTGGTGCTGTGGTCCCTGGGCAACGAGTCGGGGTTCGGGCGGAACCATGCGGCGATGGCGGACTGGACCCACGCCGCCGACCCCACCCGGCCGGTCCACTACGAGGGCGACCGGGAGGCGCGCGTCGCCGACGTGTTCAGCACGATGTACACGCACGTCGACGAACTCGCGCGCCTCGGGGCGCGCACGGACCTGGACAAGCCCCACATCCTGTGCGAGTACGCCCACGCCATGGGCAACGGCCCGGGCGGCCTGCGGGAGTACCAGGAGGCCTTCCACACCTACCCGCGCCTGCAGGGCGGGTTCGTATGGGAGTGGTGCGATCACGGCATCCGGCGCCGCGACGCGGCCGGCCGTGCATACTTCGCCTACGGCGGGGACTTCGGGGACGAGCCCAACGACGGCAACTTCGTGATCGACGGTCTGGTCTTCCCCGACCGGCGGCCGTCGCCGGGGCTGGTCGAGTACAAGAAGGCGATCGAGCCGGCGCGGATCGAGGCGGTGGACCTCGCCGCCGGCCGCGTCCGCATCCACAACCTCCACGACTTCGTGTCGCTGGACCACCTGTGCCTCGTGTGGCGGCTCGAGGTCGATGGGGCCCTCGTGGCGTCGGGCTCCGCGGACGCACGCGGCATCGGCCCCGGGACCTCGGCCGAACGGACCATCGACGGCCTGCCGGCGGCCCGCGTCCACGGACGCGCGTACCTCCTCGTCTCCCTGGTCCTGGCGCGCGAGACGGCGTGGGCCGCGCCGGGACACGAGGTGGCCTGGTCGCAGTTCCCCTGGCCGGCGCAGGAGCCCGTCCGCCCGCGCGGAACGGGCAAGGCCGCCCTGGACGGCGAGCGCGCCGAATGCGCGTTGCAGGGCGGCGACCTCGTGGTGCGAACCGCCGCCGGCACCCTGGTCTTCGACGCGGCGCGCGGGCGCCTCGCCGCGTGGACCTGCGGGGGCATGCCCCTGCTGCGGTCCGGCCCCACCCTCGATTTCTGGCGGGCCCCGACCGACAACGACATCCGCGGATCCCTTCGCAACTGGCGCGAGACCCGGGTGCAGCGGTTGGTGGAGCGCACGGACGCGGTGGAATGGTCGCGCGCCGGGCCCTCCGTGCGGGTCGCCGTGCGCGGGCGCATCGCGCCCCCCTCCCTGGGGTGGGGTATCGTCTGCGCGCACACATACACCGCCTTGGGCAACGGAGACCTGCGCATCGACGTGGAGGGCACGCCGGAGGGCAGGGTGCCGCGCACCCTGCCGCGCATCGGGTGGGCGCTCGCCCTGCCCGCCGCGCTGGACCGCGTGGCATGGTTCGGCCGCGGTCCGGGCGAGTCGTATCCCGACAGCCACATGGCCGCGCGCTTCGGGCTGTACCGGGCGGCGGTGGACGAACTGCTCACGCCGTACGTCTTCCCGCAGGAGAACGGCAACCGGTCCGACGTCTCCTGGGTGACATTCACCGACGTCCGCGGGGCCGGGCTGAGGGCCGACGGCCTCCCGGTGTTCCACTTCAGCGCCCACCGCTTCACCGCGGCGGATTTCCAGGCGGCGGCGCACACCTGCGACCTCGTGCCCCGCGATGCCATCATCGTCCACCTCGACCTCGCACAGCACGGCCTGGGCACGGCGAGCTGCGGTCCGGACGTGCTCCCCGCCTACCAGCTCCTGACCGCGCCGTTCGCCTTCTCGGTCCTGCTGCGGCCCGTCGCGGGGTGAGCAGGGCCCCGGCGGGAGCCGGAGCCCTGCCCGACCACACGGAGGCTGCGGTACGATGGCGGCGGCGGGAGGAGGGGAAGCCTTGCCGGCCCGGCGGTGGCTCCGATACGGCGGCGGCGTTCTGCTGATCGTCCTCGGCGCGGTGTGGCTGCTCCAGGGGGTGGGGGTCCTGCCCGGAAGCTTCATGACCGGGCAGATCCTCTGGGCGGTCATCGGTGGCGCCTGCATCCTGCTCGGCGGCTCGCTCTTCCTGCCCGTCCGGCGGTGACCGTTCCGGGCACGGTCGGCGCGCGCGCCCGCTGGGGGTGGGTCCCGTGGAGCGGTTCTCGGCTCGGGTGCGGGTCTCCGGGACGCGCGTGGTCGTGGACGTCCCGTTCCATCCCGGCGAACGCTGGGGGTTCCGGGACCGGTACCACGTCACGGGCACGGTCGGCGGGCGCCCGTGGAGGGGTGCGCTCGAAAGCGACGGCCGCGTGTACTTCCTCCGCCTCGGGCCGGCCTGGCTTCGCGACAACGGGGTGGACGCGGGCGCCGAGGTCGAGGTCGAGCTGGCCCCGGAAGGCCCGCAGGTCGACACCGCCGGCGCGGACGTCGCCGCCGCGCTGCGCGCCGAGCCGGAGGCCATGGCCTTCTTCGAAGGCCTGCCGAGCTTCTACCGCCGGAACTACATGCGGTGGATCGACGAGGCCAAGCGCCCCGCCACCCGCGCGACCCGCATCGCCGAGATGGTGCGGCTCCTGCGGGAGGGCCGGCGGGAGCGGTGACGGCGCCCGGGCCGGACGCCGTCCCGCCCAGAGCGCGGCGCGGGCCCGCTTGGGGGCGGGCTGGCCCGATGCCCCCGGCGCGGGGGCGCGGACCTCCGGCGCCGGCAGGAGGCCCGGGCGCCGTTGCGAAGGGGCCGCGCGGGCGCCGGCCGGCGCCCCGGAGGGGAGTGCCTGCCATCGGCACCGGCTGGACCCTGGTGGGCCCGGACCTCTTTCTCTTTCGCGACGCTTGCAACGTGTATGCCATCCGTCGGGGCGACGAGGCCGTGCTGATCGACGCGGGCACGGGCGCCGCGGCCCTGCGGCTCCCGGAGATCGGGGTCCGTCGCGTGGCGCACGTCCTCCACACCCACCACCACCGCGACCAGTGCCAGGGGAGCGCGGCGCTGGCGGAGGCCGGCGCCGCCCTGTGGGCGCCGGAGTTCGAGGCGGAGCTCATGGGCGATCCGGAGGGAATGTGGCAGGGCCGCCGACTGCTGAACAGCTACAGCGGGCGGAGCGACCGCTTCTCGCCCCTGGTCGGCCTCCGCTTGGCCGGCCGCCTCCTCGATTACACCGAGTGGGCCTGGCCGGGTACCGGCGTCCGTCTCCGCGTGCTGCCGGCGCCGGGCCACACGATGGGGTCCTGCTGCCTGCTGTGGACGCCGCCCGGCTCGGGCGATCCGGCGATCGCCTTCACCGGCGACCTGCTCTACGGGCCGGGCAAGGTGTGGAGCCTGGGCACCCTGCAGTACGACTACAACGGCGTCCCGGGCGCCCTCCTGACCATCCGTTCCATTCTGGCGCTGCGTGCCGAGCGGCCCGCCCTGCTCCTTCCGTCCCATGGCGAACCGATGCCGGATGCCGCGGGGGCCCTCGCGGCCACCGAGGGGGCGCTGCGCACGTGGACCCGCGCCCGGGACGCGTCCGTGGGCGGTGACATGGAGGGCCTGACCGACGCCCTCTCCCGGCCCCTCGAGGCCGTGACGCCGCACCTCCTGCGCGACGCGCGCTCCCACTCCACGAACTGGGTCGTGCTTTCGGGCGACGGCCACGCCGTGTGGATCGACTACGGCTACCCGCACCCCCTCTTCATGACGGACAACGGAGGCGACCCTGCGGGCAAGCGACCGCTGCTCCACGGGATCGACCAACTGCGGGACGAGTTCGGGGTCCGCCAGGTCGACGCCGTCCTGGTGACGCACCACCACGACGACCACGTCGCGGGCATCGCCGCCCTCCGCCGGGTCACCGGGGCGGAGGTCTGGGTGCCCGAGCATTTCGCGGACGTCCTGCAGCGCCCCTCGGCCTACAAGACCCAGTGTCTGTGGTACGATCCGCTCCCCGTGGACCGGCGCCTTCCCCTGGGGAAGGCGGCCTCGTGGCGGGGCGTCGACTTCACGCCGTATGCGCAGCCGGGCCACACGCGCCACGCGGCGTGCATCGCGTTCTCCGTGGACGGGCGCCGCTGCCTGGCGATCGGCGACCAGTTCGTCTCCAACTACATCTACGGCAACCAGTTCGCGCTCGGCGACTACCCGGCGACGGTGCCGCTCTGGAGGGGGCTGGCCCCCGACCTCGTCCTTCCCGGGCACGGTCCGGCCCACGAGGGCCCGCGCTTCGTGGAGCACTTCGCCGCCCACGCGGCCGCCGCCGACCTGGCCCACCGGCTCCTGCTCCCCCTCGACGACGTCGACTTCGGCGCGGGCGGCCAGGCGGCGGAGGTGTATCCGTACCAATCGGTCCTGCCCGCGCGCGGCCGGGGGGACATCGAGGTGACCGCGCGCAATCCCTTCGACCGCCCGGCCGAGGTGCGGGTGCGCCTCACGGCGCCCGCGGAGGCCGGATGGAGTGTGGAGCCGGCGGAGGCGGCCGGGCCGGCGCCCGCCCGCGGTTCTGCCGCGCTGCGCTTCCGCCTGCTGGCCGGGGATCGCCCGGTTCGGCGCGGCCGCTTCGCCGTCGAGCTGTCGGTCGACGGCCGGCCCTTTGGCCAGGTCGAGGAGGGGTTCGTCACCGTGACCGCGCCCGCCGGGTGAGGTCACGGGCCCCGCGCAGCCCCGACGACGCCCTGGAGGGTGGGTGCCGACGTTGTCCACGAGCGTGCGCGGTTTGACCCTCTGGTACCGCCAGCCCGCCCGCAAGTGGGTCGAGGCCCTGCCGGTGGGCAACGGCCGCATGGGCGCGATGGTCTTCGGCGACCCGCTGCGCGAGCGGCTGCAGCTCAACCTGGACACCTTCTGGTCCGGCGGGCCGTACGATCCCGCCAACCCGGAGGCCCTGGAGCACCTCGCGGAGGTGCGCCGGCTGATCTGGGATGGCCGCAACGCGGAGGCCCAGGCGCTCGCCAACCGCCACATGATGGGACGCCCGAGAAACCTGCAGGCCTACCAGCCGCTGGGCGACCTGCTCCTCGACCTGCTGCTGCCCGGTCCCCCGGACGACGGGGACTACGAGCGCGGCCTGGACCTGCCGCACGGCACGGCCTACGTCCGCCACACCGCGGGCGGCGTCCGGTTCACCCGCGAGGCCTTCGCGAGCGCGCCGCACCGGGCGGTCGTGGTCCGCCTGGAGTGCGCCCGGCCGGGCGGGCTGAGCTTCGACGCCCGCCTCGAGAGCCCGCACCCCTCCCGCCTTCGAGTCCTCTGCGGGGCTGAGGTGGGCCTGTCGGGCACGTGGGCGGGCGACGGGCCCGACGCCGCGGAGGCCATCGGCCTCCGGGCCAAGGCCGCCGGCCCCGGGCTGGGCTTCACCGTCCTGCTCCGCGCCGTGACGGAAGGGGGCGCGGCCTCGGCCTCCGCGTCCGGCATCTCCGTCCGCGGCGCCGACCGCGCGACCCTGCTCCTGACGGCCGCCACGACATACGCCGGCGAGGACGCCGACCTGCGGGCCCGGGCGGAGATGGACGGCGCGCTGCGGCCGTTCGGCGAACTGCTCCAGGCCCACCGGACGGACCACGCCGCGCTGTTCTCGCGCGTCGCCCTGGACCTGGACGGACCGGCGGATGGCGCGCTTCCGGACGCCCCCACGGATCTGCGCCTGCAGGCCGTGCGCGAGGGCGCCGCCGACCCCGGCCTGGCCGCCCTCTACTTCCAGTACGGGCGGTACCTGCTCATCGCCAGTTCGCGCCCGGGCAGCCGCCCCGCCAACCTGCAGGGCATATGGAACGACAACCCGGAGCCGCCCTGGGGGAGCAAGTGGACGACCAACATCAACACCGAGATGAACTACTGGCCCGCCGAGACGTGCAACCTGGCCGAGTGCCACGGCCCCCTCTTCGACCTCCTCGACGAGCTGCGGGGCCCCGGCCGGCGGACGGCCCGCCTGCACTACGGCTGTGGCGGCTTCGTCGTGCACCACAATACCGACCTCTGGGGGGCCACCGCGCCGGTGGACGGCGCCGGCTGGGGCCTGTGGCCCACCGGGGGCGCGTGGCTGAGCCTGCACCTCTGGGAGCACTGGCTCTTCGGCGGGGACCGCGCCTTCCTCGCCGACCGCGCCTACCCCGTGCTCCGCGAGGCGGCGGAGTTTCTGCTCGACTTCCTCGTCCCGGACCCCGAGGGCCACCTCACGACGTGCCCTTCGACGTCGCCCGAGAACACCTTCGTCGGCCCCGACGGCCGCCGGGCCGGCCTGACCTACGGCCCGACCATGGACCTGTCCATCGCCCGCGCGCTCTTCTCCGCCTGCGAGGACGGCGCCGCCGTGCTCGGACGGGACGCCGATTTCGCGGCCCGGTGCGCCCGGGCGCGCGAGCGCCTCGCGCCCCTGCGCATCGGCCGCCACGGCCAGTTGCAGGAGTGGAGCGTGGACTACGAGGAGGCCGACCCGGGCCACCGCCACGTCTCCCACCTGTTCGCGCTCCACCCGGGCGCCGAGGTGACCCCTCGCGGCACCCCCGCCCTGGCGGAGGCCGCGCGCGTGTCGCTCCAGCGCCGCCTCGCCCACGGGGGCGGGCGCACCGGCTGGAGCCGGGCCTGGCTGACCAACCTCTGCGCGCGACTGGAGGACGGCGACCAGGCCCACGAGAACTTGCTCGCGCTCCTCCGGCGCTCCACCCTGGACAATCTCTTCGACGACCATCCCCCCTTCCAGATCGACGGCAACTTCGGCGCGACGGCCGCGATCGCCGAGATGCTGCTGCAGAGCCACGCGGGCGAACTGCACCTCCTCCCGGCCCTTCCCGCCGCCTGGCCGGCCGGCCGGGTCCGCGGACTGCGGGCGCGGGGCGGCTTCGAGGTCGACCTCGAATGGCGGGCCGGCCGGCTGGTCCGTGCGAGCATCGCCTCGTCGCTCGGCGGGCCCTGCCGCCTCCGGTGCGCGACGCCCCTGGAGACCGACCTCCTGCAGACCGGCCCGGGCAGCCGCCACGAGGTGCGGGCCCGGGAGGGCTGAGGGCCGGCTCTCCGGTGGCGGAAGGTGGCCGGCCGCGCGACTCGAACGCCGCGCCGGGGGGTGACGGCGGTGGTCCCGTTCGACGCGGCCAGGTTCGACCGCCTGATGGCGGAATACGGCATGGACGCCGTGCTGGCGACCACGCGCCACAACGCCCGCTACCTAACGGGCGGGTATTTCCACCATTTCGTGGCGCGCACCGGCCGGTCGGGCCACGGTCAGTATCTTTCGATCGTGGGGGTGCGCCGCGACCTGAGCGGGGCCTTCCACGTGGGCGGCGGCGACGAGGGCGCCCTGATCGAGCGGTTCGGAGGGCTCTGGATCGGCGAGCGCCTGCAGACCGTGCGGGGCCAGGGCATGACGGTGGGGTCCGCCCTGCAGGCGGCCGCGGCGCTCGGCCGGCGCGGCCTCGGGTCGGGCACCATCGGCGTCGAGCTTGCCTTCCTCCCGGCCGACGCCTTCGACGTGTTGCGCCGGGAGTTGCCCTCCGCCACGTTCGCGGACGCCTCGCCGCTCCTTGGCGAGCTTCGGGCCGTCAAGGGCCCGCAGGAGCTGGACCTGCTGCGCCGGTCGCACCGCATCACCGGCGAGGCCATCCACGCCGCGATGGCGGGGGCCGCCGCCGGCGAGACCACGCGCGGTCTGGCGGAGGCCGTCGAGCGCCAGATGGGCGCCCGCGGCGGCGTCTTCCTGTACTGCCTGGCCTGCGTCGGCCCAGGGATGGTGCGGGCCCCGGGCCCGGAGCGCTGGGAGCGCGGCCACCCGCTGCACCTCGACGCGGGGTGCGAAGTCGGCGACTACGTCTCCGACGTCTGCCGCATGGGCTCCATCGGCCCGGTACCCGCCGAGGCGCGGGCCATGTATGAGGCGTGCATCGAGGCCAGCCTCCGGCTCCGCGCGCGGCTCGGGCCGGGTCTGACCTGCGGCGAGGTGCTCCGCCTGGGCAGGGGGTTCGCCCGCGCGACGCGATGGGGCGAGGACGCCGGGTTCACGGCGCACGGCATGGGGATGGTCAGCCACGAGCCGCCTCAGGTCACGTCCACGCCCGACCGGCCCCTGGAGGCCGGCATGGTCCTGTCGCTGGAGACGGAGATCCGGCGGGCCGGGGTCGGCCACGTGAAGTTCGAAGACTCGGTCGCGATCACGCCGGGGGGCTGCGACGGCCTCGGCGACGAGGGCCGGGAGTGGTGCGCCGTCGCGGGCTGACGGACCGGCCCCCGGCGCTGGCCGGACCCCTCGGGCCCCCAGGGCTCCGGCGGCGTCGGGGCCGGAAGGTAGAGGGGGTGGCGCGGCGCCCCGGAGGCCGTGCGGCCCAGGCAGAGCAGGGGGTGTGCCGGGCCGAGGGCGGCGGCCACGGCGGCGGCCCGCGCGGAGACGGGACCGCCGCCCCGCGGGGCCCCCCATCCGGCGACGATGCGGCGGGCGCGCCGGGCCGCGGCGCGGATCTGGCGGTCGTTGGCGGGGCCGACCGGGTCCGCGGCCTCCCAGAGCGCCTGCGGGGCGGTGCTGCGCAGGGCGAAGAGGTTGACCACCTCCACGGCCCCGAAGCCCCAACGGCGGGCGAAGGCGGCGCACCGGCGGACGGTGGGGTCGTCGCGCCGCGCGTCGGCGGTGGACGGGTTGAGCAGGATGAACAGCACGGGCAGGCCGGCCGCCCAGCGCCGCCACAGGCGGTAGCGGTAGACGCCGGACGGATCGAACGTGGCCCCGCGGGCCGCCGTCCCCATGCGCACCACGGCCGCTTCCCAACCGCCCGGCAGCATGCCTTCCAGCCCTAGCAGCCGCCGCCGGTGGCCGCCGCCGCTGTTCCGGACAGGCTCGCCGACGCCGGGACCGCGACCGTCACGGCGCTTTGCTGCGCGCACGCCGCGCTGGCCTGGCGGAGGGCCGCTTCCGCCGCCGCGGCCTCCTCCTGCGCCTTCTGCAACGCCGCCGCCGCCGCCTGCACCTGCGCCTGGGCCTGCGTCCGCTCGGCCGCGAACTGCGCCTCCCGCGCGTCCGCGCTCTGCACGGCCTGCTGTTCCGCCAGCGACGCCGCAGTCAGTTCCGACTGCAGCTGGCCCTCCCGCTGCTCCGCCGCCTCCAGGCGGGACGCGTCCTGCCAGACGCTGGCCTCGACGGACTGGACCTGAGCCGCCACCGACGTCGCGCCGATCCCGCCCGCGGCCGCCGTCAGGCCGGCCGGGCTGGCCAGCGTCGCCTCGATCCCCGCCTGCCGTGCCATGTCCTGCTGCAGCGCCTGGGCCGCCGCCTGGGCCGCGGCCTGGGCCTGGGCCTTGGCGGCGCTGATCGCCGTCAGCTCGGCCTGCGCGCGCTGCACGGCGCTCTGCTGCACGGCGGCGGACCCGGTCTCCGCTTCGACGGCGGTCTCCTGCCGCTGCGCCGACAGCAACCGCTGCTCCGCCGCGCTCACCTGGTCCTCGGCAAGGCTCGCGGCCGCGGCCAGCGACGCCAGTCCCGACTGGCCGGTGCCGCCGGCGAGCGGCGGGAGGAAGGTCGGGCTGAGCGCCGGCGGGGTGACCACGGTGGACCGAGGCGTCGGCACCTCGGGCGGGATCGAGGCGGCCGCGGGGGTTCCGGCCGCCGCCGGTGGGGAGGCCGCCCGCCGCCAGGGGTGCGCGGCCACCAGGGCCAGGACCAGGGCGGCCGCCGGGACGCCGGTCGCCACGCCGATCAGCACCGGTCGCCGCACCGATCCCGGCACGGCCGCCCCGAGGCGCCGCCAGAACCCGGCCCATCCGCGGCGGGCGCCCGAGGGGCGCATGGGCACGGCGGCAAGGGCCGATCGGAGCCGGAGCGCCAACGCCCGCACGTCCGCCGCGCCGTGCCCGCGCGGGACCAGCCGGAGAACCCCCGCGGCCGCCCGGCGCAGCGAGGCCTCGGCGCGGCCCAGCGCACCGGGGGGCACGGGGCGGCGGTCCGCGGCCGCCGCCAGGCCGCCGAGGGCAGCCCCCATTTCCCCGGCGCCGCCGTGGTTCCATGGGTCCCATCGGGTCTCGTCCGCCGGACCCGGGATCGGAGGGATACCGCCTTCCGCGCTCAGCCGCGCCGGTTCCGGCCCGTGCTCGGCCAGATCTGCCGGCGGGCCGAGTTCGGCGACGAGCTCCTCGTATGGGCAGTGCTCCGGGTCCAGCCCGACGTCCCGGCACCAGAGGGCGATGTGCTCGCGGAGCGCCGCCAGAACCTCCCGCCGCTCGTCGGGCGCCGCGCCGCCCAGGGCCCGTTCCGCGTCGGCCAGGTAGCGCAGGGCGTCGGGACCGAAGGGCTCAGGCTCGCCCATTGGGTGCACCTCCCGAGATGCCGGCCGCCAGGAGGAGCAGCCGGTCGACACCCGCCGCCAGGCGGGTCCACTGGCGCTGGAAATCCCAGAGGGCGGCCCGTCCCGCGTCGGTCAGCGCGTAATACTTGCGCGGCAGGCCGCCGCCGCCCGGCGGCGGGTCGTGCCACTGCGCGGTGACCAACCCCTCGGATTGAAGGCGGGCAAGCAGCGGGTATACGCTGCCGCTCCCCGCCACCACCTCCGCCTCCGCCAGCGAACGCGCGAGGTCGTAGCCGTACTGCGGCCCGGAGGCGATGAGCGCCAAGGCGCAATACGGCGCCACGCCCTTGCGTAGCTGCGCGGCTGCGGCGCGGTGCTCCGTGGTCATGCCCACAGCATAATGCCTCTTATCATGTCAAGCAATATAGCGCCCGCCGCCCGGGCTGCGGGTTGCGCCGGGCAGGGCCCGAGCGGCTTCCGGGGCTTCACGGCGGGGGCGCGCCGCACAGCGGGTCGGATCCGGCGCAGGCGGATCCCACCCGTGCCCCGCCCTGCGCCAGGATGCCGTTCAGCGTCTGTCCGGCGGAACGCAGGTCCGCCGCGAGGCGGCCCGGATGCGCCGCGGCGCCCTCCAGCCAGGGCCGGAGCCACATGGCGTAGTTGTGGGGGCCAGGGGGTGGGGACGAACGATACGCCCGGGCCATACTCTCCCGTGACGGCCGGCCAGCCCGCGGCGGCGGCGAGCCGCTGGAATTCGGCGGCCGCGGCGACCGTCGCGGGTGCGGTGAGGTCCAGGGCGCCGGATGCCACCAGGGTGCCGCTCAGACCCGAGACCAAGGCGCCCCAGACGCGGACGTCCGTCCACCCCGTTCGGGAGACGATGGACCGGGATGGGCCCCCTTTGGCCGCGGCCGCCCGCTCCACCGCCGCGCGGAGGTCGGACCACGTCCAGACCACCCCGCCCCCGCCGGTCGGGCCCGCGTGCAGGGCGGACAGGGCGACGGTGTCGACGGTCATGGCGAACGGCACCATGCGGACCGGCAGGCCATACAGCCGGTTGCTTCCGCGGAAGGCCGCCACCGCAGCGGCCGGCAGCGCGCCGAGGTCGAAGTTGTGCTCCTTGACGAGTCCGGAGAGGTCGGGCCAGACCCCCTCGCCTCCCATGGCCGCCCCGTCGCCCTCCACCTGCAGCACGTCGGCGGCCTCCTGCATCGCGTCGGCGTACGTGGTCCCGCGGGGTGGCGAACCGGCGTAGGAGGGGTGCAGGACCACGCGCACCCGGGGATGGGCGGCCGTCCATGCGGCGGTCAGCGCCGACCGCGCCTGATAGAGGACGTCGGCGTACACCGTCAGGGTGACGGGCGCGGACGCCGCCGCGCGGGCGAGGTGCCGCCCGAATCCCGCGGCGGCGCACAGGCCGCCCGCCGCCGCGAGCAACGCCCGGCGGGAGACCGCCGCAGCCTGGAAAGGTGGCCCCCCGGCGGATCGGGCCCTGGAGCGCACGCCCTTCCCCCCTTCTGGGACGGAGCGCCGAACCGCGCGGCAGCCTGCCCGACTAGATTGTACTGAACGATACATGTTATTGCAAGCTATCGGCCGCCAGCCGCCGCCGGCAGCGCGCATTGTTTGCTCATGCAAGCGCCGCCTTGCGGGGAGGTGGATGGCATGCTGGCGGTGGTGCTGAAAGCGCTCCTCGGCGCGATGTTGCTCGGCTCCGGCGGCGGCAAGCTCCTGTCGGCGAAGGTGATCACCGACGAGTCCGCCCACCTGCGCTTCCCGGGGGGGCCTCCGCTTCATCGGGGCCGCCGAGCTTCTGGGCGGCGCCGGCCTGGTCGTGGGCATCTGGGTGCCCTCCGTGGCCACGCCTGCGGCGGTCGGACTGGGCCTCGTCATGGCCGGCGCCGTGCACGCCCACGTGGTGCGGGCGGAAGGACCCGTCGCGCGCGATGCGCGCGGCCATCCTCCTGCTCCTGGCCGTCGCGGCCCTCGTCCTCCGGTGAAGGGATGGGGGCGGCGGTCGGGCCGCCCCCATCCCCGGTCGCGATCCCGCCCGCGGGGCTCAGGCCCGCCAGTCCGGCCCGCGCTCGGCGCTCGCCGCCGCGAGGGCCCGGCGCAGGCCGTCCGCATCGAGGTTCGCCGTGTAGGCGGGCGTGCCGGGCTGCTGCCGCCACGACTCGTCGAGGCCGCCCGCGTCCACCGGGTCGAAGCCCAACTCGTCGACGAGGCGCATGACCACCGCCTTGGCGGCCCGGTCGTCGCCCGCCACCGGCAGGGCGATGCGCCCCGGCGTGCCCTTCGGCTGCCCCTTCTCGAGCAGGTGGCCGGCATAGATGTTGTTGAAGGCCTTGATGACCGGCCGTCCGAGCCGCCTCTCCACCCACCGGCTCTCGGGCAGGCCCGCCTCGATCTCCGCGATGCGCCCGTCGCGTTGCCGCGGGTAGTAGTTGCCGGTGTCGACGATCGCCGCTCCCGGCGCGGCTCCATCCAGGATGCCGGGCGGCAGCTGCGGGATGTTCTTCTCGGGGATGGTCACGACCACCACGTCCGCGCCGGCGGCCGCCTCCGTCGCGGCGACGGCGCGGGCGCCGGTCTCCGCGGCCAGCGCGGCCAGGGTCTCGGGCCCGCGCGAGTTGGCGACCGCGACCTCGTGGCCGAGGGCTCGCAGGCGGCGCGTGAGGGTTCCGCCGATGTGGCCGGCGCCGATGATGCCGATCTTCATCGCTGTGCCTCCCATGGCGTCCGGGTGCGCGGGTGGGCCTTTCGCGGGGGCCGCGCGGCCCCCTACCGGAGCGGGGCAGGTGGGCGCGCCGCGCGGCCGAATGGCCGGCCGACGCGGACGCGCGGGTACCGCCCCCGCGCCGCGTCGAGGCCCGGGTGGGGGGATGAGCGTGGTGGAGCCGGCGGCCGGCCGCGCGATGGAAGTCACCGTGGGCCTGGAGAGGGGCTTCGCCGGGCGGCCCGACGCGGACGAAACCCTGCGCCGGCTGGCGGACATGGGCGTCACCAGCGCCGAGACCTACGTGCGCTGGATCGACTTCGAGCCGGCCGAGGGCCGCATGGACTGGTCGGTGTTCGACGCGGACCTGGAGGCCCTGCTGGCGCACGGCCTCCGCTGGGTGCCGTTCCTCATCGCCGGGCCGTGGTACGCGACGCCGGAGTGGTTCCGGCGGGGGCCGCGCAGCGTGTTCGCGCGCTGCCTGGAGCACGGCCGCGAGACCGGCACCCAGTCGATCTGGAACCCGCACCTCTTCCCCGAAGTGCGCCGGCTCATGGCGGCGTTCGCCGAGCGCTACGGCGCCTCCCCGGGGCCGGCGGGCCGGGACGGGCCGGGCGCCGTCGAGTCCCTGCTCCTCGGCGTCACCGGGGACTACGGAGAGGCCATCTACACCGTGGTGGGCAACTGGCCGGGCGACTACCACGGCCACGCGGGCTACTGGTGCGGCGACCTGCACGCCCTCAACGACTTCCGCGCATGGGCGCGTGGCCGGTACGGGGACCTGGGCGCGCTGGGGGCCGCCTGGGCCCCTGCCCCCGTCCCGCGGTCCTGGGACGCCGTGGTCCCGCCCCGTTCCGCCGCCTCGCCTCGGGCCTGGCTCGACTTCGTGGAGTGGTATCGCGGGGCGATGACGGCCTGGGCCGGCCGTTGGCTGGAAGCGGCGCGCCACGTCCTGCCCGGCACCCGGGTCTACCTCTGTACCGGCGGCGACATGCTGCCCGCGCACGGCTCCGACTTCTCGGAACAGTGCCGCGTGGCGGCCGCGGCGGGCGCCGGGGTGCGCATCACCAACGAGGGCTCGGACTACGTGCAGAACCTCATGCTCACGCGCCTCGTGGCGTCGGCCTGCCGCCGGCACGGGACCTTCTTCGGCTTCGAGCCCGCCGCGGCCGTCACCCCCGCGGGGATCGCCGCGCGCCAGTGGAACGCCTCGGCCTCGGGCGCCCGCCAGATCCACGAGTACCAAGGCAATCTGCTGCGGGGCGGCGATGGCGGGGCGGAACGGGCGGCGGTCTGGGAACGGGGCCGGCCCTGGCTGGTGCAGACCGCGCCCCGCCCGCAGGTGGCGCTGGTGCACTCGCTGCCCGACCTCGCGCTGCGGGAGGCGGGGCTCCTCGGGGGCGCGCTGGCGCTGGCCCGCGCCCTGCGCCCCGTCTGCGACTTCGAGGTCCTCGACGACCACCTGCTGGCGGCGGGCGCCCTCGCGGGCGCCTGTGGCCTCCGCGCCGCGTTCCTGTCCCCGGCCCGCTGGTGGTCGGCGGAAGCCGCCGCGCGGCTGCGGGCGTTCGTGGCGGCCGGCGGCATCTGCGTGGCCTCCGGCGCGCGGCCCGCCATCGTGGGCGAGGCCGGGCCCCCCCTGGAGGCCCTCTTCGGCTTTACCCCGGAGGCGGACGAGTGCGTGGGCATCTCGGCCGTCGTGCCGCTGGAAGGGGGCCCGTTCGCGGCGCCGGACGCGGAGTACCGGCGGCTGCCGAGCCTGCACCTGGCGCGGGCGTTCGACGGCCTCGATCCCGCCGTGGTGCCGTTGCTGCGCCTGGCGCATACGCCCGCGAGCGGCCGCCCGCCGCTCGTCCTGTGGTACCGGCCGGAGGGACGGGGCGCGGCCGTGTTCTATGCCGGTACCTTCGCCGTCGGCGAGGATTGGATGTCGGTGCGCGGCGCGGCCGAGGCGCTGATCCGCGACCTGCTCCGCGTCCTGCCGGGCGCCCTCGGCCTGCCGCCCGTCGACACGTCTCCCACCGCCGGGGTCATGGAGACGTGGGTGGACCCGGACGGGGCCCGCGACGAGCCCGCGGCCCCGGCGCCCCGCAGGAGCGTGCTCGGCTGGAACGCCTCCGCGGCGCCCGTGACCTGGCGCGGGCAGGAACTCGCTCCGTGGGGCATGGGGCGATGGGACGGCTGAGGGACGGGACCCCGGCACGGGGTGGAGCGGGGGAGGCGGAGCGATGCCGGACCGCGACCTGGAGTTCTTCCATCGCGTGGCCACCCGCTACGACCGGCATTGGATCCAGTGGTTCGCCCGCGCGATCCACGCCCGGGTGCTGCGGGCCGTCGACGCGCCGTCCGCCGTCCTCGACATCGGCTGCGGGACGGGCGCCCTGCTCGGTGCGATCGGGGCGCGCTGGCCGCACGCGCGGTTGGCGGGGGTGGACGCGGCGCCCGGCATGGTGGAGGTCGCCCGGCGCCGGCTCCCCGCGGCCGACATCCGGCACGGGGTGGCCGAGGCCCTGCCGTGGGCCGACGCGTCCTTCGACCTCGCCGTCACGAGCCTTTCCTTCCACCACTGGCGCGACCAGGCCGCGGGAGTCCGCGAGGCCGCGCGCGCCCTGCGGCCGAACGGAGCCTTCCTCCTGGCGGACATCAGCGGGGACGGGCCGGTCGGGTGGGCGGTCGAGTCCATGCGCCGGCTCGCGCGGCACCGGGAGGAGGAGTTCGCCCCGTCCGCCCGCGTCACCGCCATGATGGCGGCGGCGGGCCTCGCGGAGGGGCGGGTCGAGCACTTCGGACTGTATCGCCTGATCCGCGGTCGGAGGATGCCTTAGGCGAGCGCCTGGGTGCTCAAACCCCTCCGGACGGCCGCCGGCGTCCCCGCTTCGGCGGGGGGTCGGTTTCGGCGGCAGGCGCGGCGCGCTCGGCGGTTGCGACGATCGCGTCCAACTTGGCGCGTACGTCCGCGTCGACGGCGGCCGGGGCCAGGTGGTCCGCCAGTTGGTAGTACTCATTCTTGCGCATCAGGTTCGGCATGTGCAGGCGCGCGAAGAAGAGGGCGAAGAGGCGATCCAGGAAGTCGTCGCTCATCTTGGTCCGGAGCCACCAATCGTCGGCGGGGTCGGCGAGCGCGATCGGCGGGACGAGCCTCTCGATGCAGCTCCGCATCACCTCGACGGCGGCCTGCTCGAAAAGCGGGGAGGGCTCCTGGGCAGCCGTCCGGGCGTAGGCGAGCAGGGCCTCGGGCCGCGCGATATAGTTCTCGATCTCCCTCCGGGCCCAGGCGAGTTCTTGCAGGGGGCCGGCGGCCTGCAGGTCGGGGGTCCCGTGGTCGAAGATGCCAAGCCCGAGCACGTCCGGCTTCGCCTCGCGCAGTCCGTGGAAGTGCTCCCGGGCCTTCTGGGGCTGATTCTCCACATACCGGACGAACGGCCGCTCCAGGTGGCGCGCCGCCGGGTGCTCGAGCCGACGGGCCAGGGCCCTGAGCACGGCAAGGTCGGTGGAACCTTCGAGGTAGAGGACCCAGCCCACCGTCTCCGCGAGATAGTACTGGTCGAAGCCGATCTGCCGCAGCGCCTTGGCGACCTGGGTCCCCCGATCGCCGATGCGGTGCGGGGCGCCGACGAACGCGATCACCGTGTCGCGTCCCGCGGCCTCGGTGAGGATCACCTCCGAATGGCTGGCTGCCACGACCTGACTACCCTGACCCCGGGCCACCTCGGCGACGACCTGGTACATCTGCTGCTGGCGCAGGATCTCCAGGTGCGCGTCGGGCTCGTCCAGCAGCAGCACGCTCCCCGGGCTCGCGTAGAGATAGGCGAGCAGGAGGAGCGTCTGCTGGAGGCCGCGCCCGGCCGACGACAGGTCGTAGATCGAGGATGCGGGGTATTCGGCCGGTTCGGCGTAGCCCATGGTGATCTCGCCGCGGTGCGGGACGTACGTGGGCTCGGCCAGCCCCACGCCGAAGAGGCGCCTCATGTGTCCTGCCAGTTCGCCCCACCGCGCGGCGCCCTCCGGGCCCTGGCGCACCTGATAGCAGAGGTTGCGCAGAACGTCGGCGGTCCGCCCCTCGCCGATCGCCACCTGGATGGCGCCCTGGTCGAGTCGCACCTCCCGCGCGGCGAGCCCGGACATCGGCGGAAGGTAGGCCGTTCGGACGCGGAGCGCTTGCGGGGGCACCGCGCCGCGCTCGGGCACGGCGCCCGAGATGCCCAGAGGCCGGCAATACAGGGACTCTTCGTTGGCATAGTCGAACTCCAAGCCGCACGACCACGTCTCGCCGGCGTCGACCCCGTCGACGGTGATCGCGATGCGCACGTTGGTGGTCCGCCGCGGATGTCCGCCGTCCACCCGTTCCATTTCCCGCACGTGCTGGTGGCGCCAGGGGAGCTTCGCGTCCGGGACGGGGATGGCGACGAGGTCGCGGCGGTTGATCGTCACTCCTGGCCGGTGGGCCGGAACCGCGTCCGACGGGCGCTTCTCAGCCCAGCGCCGCATGCCCGCCTCCCACAGGGCCAGCGCCTGAAGCGCGGTGGTCTTCCCCGAATTGTTGGGACCAATGAAGACCACGGGGTTGGCGAGTTCGATGGCGGCGGAGGCGAATCGCTTGAAGCCGCTCATCGTCAGTCGGGTGAGCACGCGCGCGCCTCCCCGGGTGCCGTGCGGCGAGACCCGCGGCGGCTGGGGTGCGTTTCGGCCAGCGCCGCGGCGTCCCTGCCCCGGCGCGGCGGCCGGCGGCGTGCCGAGGACGGTCACGGCGCGACGGGCAGGACGGGGCCGTCGAAGGACCGGATGGGCAGCCCCCGTCGGCCTCCAGCACGTGCGCCACGAGGGCGCGGAGGGCGCCGAGGTCGGGGCGGGTGGCGAACGCGGCGAGCAGCCGGGCGGCCTCCGCGTCCCATCCGGCGAGGCCTGCCGCCAGGTTCTTCGTCTTCGGCTGCCAGCGCCGGCGCAGTGTGTAATGGAGGCTGAGGGCCTCCGCGGCGCAGTGGGCCAGCGGCAGCAGCGCGCCCGCCGCCTCCGCGTCGACGGCGTCCTCGAATGCGTCCCGGACGATGTACAGGGCGCGGTCGCGAGACGGACCGGCCAGCGGGTCCGGACCCTTGGCGAGCAGGGTCTCCGCCTCGCGCCGCAGGCACGTGAGCACCTCGGGCTCCCGGTCCAGCAGGACGCGGCCCGTGGCGAGCATGGTGGCGGTGGATGGGCGGTTACGGCGCCGCTCGTCCGCGAGGTAGCTCCGGATCTGCCGGGGCGGGTTGAGGAACATCTCCACCAGGACGCCCGTGGAGGCCACCAGGTGGCGGCGTTGGCGCACGTCCCCGGAGGTCACGCAGAGGAGGTCGAGGTCGCTGGTCGGCCCGGCGCTGCCCCCCACGACGGAGCCCGCCAGCAGGACGCCGGTGAGGTCTGGGCAGCGGTCGAGCAGGGCGAGCGCCTCCGCGAGGGCCTGGGCGTGTCGCGGCGGCAGCGGCGGCGCGGGCGCCCAGGGATAGGCCATGGGCACAGGTTCGATGGACGCGGGAGGGGCCTGCGCCCGTGGGTCACGCGCCTTCCCGCGACAGGAGGCCCCAGTCCCGAAGCTGGTCCTCCAGGGCCTTCGCCCCCCGGTACAGGTGGGAGGGGATCCCGGCGGTCCGGGCTGCGGCGACGTTGGCCGGGGTGTCGTCGACGAAGCCCGCTTCCCCCGCCTCGACCCGCGCCGCCGCCAGCGCCGCGCGATAGATGGCGAGTTCCGGTTTCGCGCAGCCGACGGCCGACGAGTTCACCACCGCGTCGAACGCCTCACCGAGGCCGAGCCGCCCAAGGTCCTCCGCCAATCGGGAGGTCGCGTTGGTGACGAGGACCGCGGCGCCGCGCCGGCGGCAGGCGGCGACGAGGGCGAGGACGGCTCCGTCCACGGCGCCCACGGACACCGACCACTGGCGGACCGCGGCCTCCGCGGCGGCCGTCGGGAACAGGGCGCGCAGCCGCGCCGCGACGCTGTGCCGCCACTCGCGGTCGGTGACGGTTCCGAGGATGGCCGGCCGCAGAAGTTCCGGGGCGAATGCCGTGCGCCGCAGGGCGCCCGGCGGCAGGCCGTGGGTTTCCTCGGCCCGGCGGTCGTTCTCCAGGCTCCAGAGCCGCAGCACCCCGTCCAGGTCGATCAGCAGGGCGCGGAGCGGCGTCATGGCGCGGCACCCGCACGGCCGCGGTCCACGATGCGTGTCGGGCGAAGGCCTATGCCCGCCGGCGGGCGTTCGCCCTCCGGCCCCATGCCGTACCATCCCCCCGTGCAGTCGGCACGGCCCCCGGTCGGGCCGGCTCCCGGGGAGCCCCGGCGTCCATGCCGCACGATGGCGGGGCCGTCGTCCGCGCAACGCCGCACGCGGGGCGATCCTCCCTTGCGGCCTTCCGGTCCGGCGCGCCTCCCGGCGCGGCGGAAAGGGGGTGCGGCTCCCGTGCAGCCCGTCCTGACCGACGGCGACATCCGGCTCCGTCCCCTGGCGCTGCCGGCCGACATTGCCCTCGCCCTGCCGTGGTACGGCGACCCCGAGGCGCTGTGGTTTTCCGAGGGGGCCCCGGACCTCCGCTGCGACGGGGACTGGGTGGCCGGGATGTATCGGTATCTGCTCGACCGCGGAGAAGTGTACATCATCGAGGCTGCGACCCCCGACGGGTCCCTCCTGGCCATCGGCGACTGCGCGCTCTGCCCGGAGACGCTGCCCATCGTGATCGGGCTCCCCGCCTACCGCAGCCGCGGCGTCGGCGCACGCGTCCTGCGCCTGCTGGTCGGGCGGGCCATCGTCCTCGGGTGGGGGCGCCTCCGCATCAAGGGCGTCTATACGCACAATCCGCGGGCCCGGCGGATGTTCGAGCGGGCCGGCTTCCGCTGCAACGGCGTCCGCCGGGTGCGGGGCGAGCCGGACATGTGGACGTTCAAGGACCTGTGCCTGGAGGCCGCGGCCGGCCCGGGGGCGGGCGCGCCGTGAGCGTGCGCCGGGTGCCCCCCTGCGCCGGACTGAGGGAGCCGCACCTCGACTTCCACCGGGAATGGGTGTGCAGCGGCGAGCGCATGGCGCCATGGGTCGTCTCACGGCACCCCGCGGACTTCGCGGCGATGCTGGCGTTCCTGCGCGCCGGGCCGGCGGCGTCCGGTCCGGAAGTGCCCCACTCCACCCACTGGCTCGTGACGGAGGACGGGGACCGCGTCCTCGGCGTCTCCAACCTCCGGCACCGGCGGAACGATCGGCTGCGGCGCATGGGAGGCCACATCGGGTACGGTTCGGAGCGCCGGCGGGGGTACGCGCGAGTCCTGCTTCGCCTGACGCTCCACGAGGCCCGCGCCGTCGGGCTGGACGTGCTGCCCTGCTGCGATCCCGACAACGTCGCCTCGGAGCGCACGATCCGCGGGTGCGGCGGCGTGCGGGACAGGGACGGCGCGGCCGGTGCTCCGGTTCTGGATCGACCTCCGTGCGGGCGTCAGGCCGCTCCCCGCACCGCCCGCAGGAGGCAGTAGTGGCCGGTGAGCTGCAGCGCCCCCTCGGCCGCGATCCGCCGGTGCAGCGCCCGCAGCGTGTCGCGGCAGCGGTCCACGCCGAACTCCGGGACCACCCACGGGATGGCCCGCAGGTAGTACACGAGCGCGCCGACGTCGCGAACGCGCGCGACGGGGAAGCACTCCCGGCAGAGGGTCACGGTGAGCCCCGCTTCCTCCGCGGCGCGCCGCAGGCCGCGCGGCTCGGGACCGCGCGGCGGTTCCGGGCCGCCGGCCCCCCGAACCAGCCGCGGAGCTCCCGGTAGTGGCCGGTCCCCACCTGTTCCGTGATGTATTGGCCGCCGGGGCGCAGGATCCGGCAGACCTGGGACGGCGGGCAGCCGAGGTGCCGGTCGGTCACGAGGTCGAAGGCGTCGTCGGGGAAGGGCAGGGCCTTCTCCGCGTCCACCGCGACGACGGAGACGCCCAGGGGCTCCAGCCGGGCGCGCGCCACCGGGACGTTCGGCGGATACCCTTCGGTCGCCGAGGTCTCGGGAGGGAGCGGCGCAAGGCCGGCCAGGCGTTCCCCGCCGCCCGTCCCCACGTCGAGCAGGGCCCGGACGCCGGGAAAGGCCGAGCGGACGACGGCGGCCCAATCCCACGGCCGTGGCTCCTCGTCCAGCCGGCCGTCGAGCCAGGAGAAGTCCCAGCCGCGGAAGGCGGCCGCCTCGGCCTCCCGCACCAGGGCATCGAACCCGGCCTCGGTCGAGCGCAGTCCTCCCTTCTGGGGGTGGGCGGTTCCGGCCGGCCCCGCCGGTCCCTCGTTCGCGCCTCCTGGCCCGGCGGCCTTCGGCAGCGGGCGGGACCGGCCCTCCGACCCGGGCGCGAACGCGACCCTCTGCGAGCATGGAGGATGTTCCGACGCATGAGCGGCCTCCTGGTCCGCACGGACAGTGGCCGCACCCACACCCGGGTGGTCCTGGGCGGCGGCCACGGCGCCTTCCTCGGGTTCGGACGCGGCGGCGGGTGCCACCCGGGCCGCCGCCCCTGGCCCGAGTGCGTGGACCATGCGCGTCGCGCCACGGCCGCCGGAATGGACGCAGCGGGTGCGGTGCACGAGCGGTTACCGCCTTCGCGGCAGGCGTGGCCGCCTGCCGCCGCCGCGGCGCTGGGGGCGGGCCTGCACGGGCGGGCCGAACCCACCGTGGTCTGGGACAACGCGATCGCGTTGGGGCGCGCCCCGGGCGGCGCGCCCGGCATCGTCGCCTGAGCCGGCCCCGGGGTCGGTGGTGTACGGGCGCACGGAGGCGGGAAACGAGGCCGTCGCCTGCCTCGGCGGCGGCCGGAGTGCCCGCGGCGCGGGCCGCGCGCGACCGCGCCGTGGCCGCGGATGTGCGTCTCGCATGCCCGGAACCCACCTATGGGTTCGTGGTCTGCGCCATCCGGATGGCTCCGCGCCATGCGGGACGACCGCTGGCCGGCGAGGCGGCGCGGGCCCGCTGGCTCCGGGCGGCACCACCGAACGGCCCGACGGCCTCCCAACACGGCCACCGGCCGGGAGTGCCGGCGCCAGATCGCCCACGGGATACGATGGTGCGCAACATCGCGTCGCGGGTGCCCCCCCCTTGGGGTTTCGCGCGAGCGCCGCGGCCCAATGCGGAGGGGGCGGTGCGATCCGCGCCGCCCCCTCCAGTGTGCCTTGGCTGTGCTCTCTACGCGTGGACGATGATCGATCCGCCGCCGAGCGCCTGCTTGGCGCCGCTGTCGTAGACAACTCTGCCGGCCGCGTCGGTAATCTGCATGCGGAAGGTATCGGGCGAACCATCCGTAGCCCAGATCGTGAACTGGTAGGTGCCGGAGCCGTTGATGGTGCCCTCACCGTGGAACTGGGCGGTGGTGCCGTCTTGATCGACCACCAGCCACTGGTAGCCGGTCGACTTGAAGTTCAATCCCCCAGCGTGGAAATCGAACTCGGTGTTTCCAGACGGGACCGCTGCTCCCTTGAGGTAATGCGACACGAACCCGAAGGTTGCCTTGCCCGCGGTATGGACGCACACCAAGGTGTACCGACAGGCATGGAGGGGGGAATTGATCCAACCCCCTCCGGTTACGAAGCCGCCGGTGGGATCGTAGACAACGAGCACGGTACACGCGCCACCGTCGCTGGTGTTCCCGGCAGCATCGGTGGCCCGGATGCAGACGTTGTATAGCCCGGGTGCGGAGGGTGCCGTGATGCCCGCCGTCAAGCCTTGGATCGGCGAGCCGAAGGTGCCGTCGCTGGCGCTCATCGGCGTCCACGGACCACCTGCGAGAGAATAGGCAGCGCTCGCTATGTTGTCCGAGTCGTCAGCGGTCGCAGTCAATGTTGCCCTGCCGTTGACGGGTACGGGATTCGGAGTCACGAGTTCCTTGCTGACCACGGGCGGAACGTCATCCGCGATACAGGCAGTCTGGCCTATCGACGGCTGGTAGTATCCCTTCGGGCACGGCGTCGGCGACGTGGCCCCCGTTACGTCCACATAGGTGTTGACCGGAGCGGCCAGGCACGAGGTTTGGCCCGTCTCGGGTTGGTAGGTGCCCAGCGCGCAGGCCGTCGGCGCTACGGCACCCGTGGTGTCGACGTATGTGCCCGCCGGCGCGGGGAGGCACGAGGTTTGGCCCGTCTCGGGTTGGTAGGTCCCCAGCGCGCAGGCCGTCGGCGCTGCGGCACCCGTGGTGTCGACGTACTTGCCCGCCGGAGCGGCCAGGCACGAGGTTTGGCCCGTC
>JAJYVV010000014.1 GCA_021791815.1 Bacillota bacterium
CGGGTCAGGGCAGGCGCAGAAGCCCCTCGTACAGGACGGTCCACGACCCGTCGGCGGGGAACCCGGGAGCGGCTCCGGTCGACCCGTCCCAGCCCGCCGCCATCATGGCCACGGCCAGCAGCAGGCCACCGTTGGCGGGAAGGTACACGGGCAGGTTCTCCCGCTGCCGGACGTGGCCGGCCGCGGACCAGCGGTTCTTCGGCGTGTCCATGAGGAGGGCGTCGACCGCCAGGTTCCGTTCGCCGAGGCGCGCGGCGGTCATCGCGACCAGCGGGTAGTCCCATCCCCACGTGCGGTCCCAGTCCCACGACGCCAGCACCCGCCGCAGGGTGCGGCGCATCGTCTCGGGGTCGGTGGCCGCGCCGGGGAGGAGGCCCAGGGCCCCCAGCATCGAGGGGTGGTCGCGGGCCCGTTCCCCGTACGTCTCGGCCTCCGTCGTGCCGCCGTGGGCGAGGTACACGCCGCCGGCGGCCGGCAGCGGCGCGAGCCGCAGGCGGACATCGTCCCAATCGGCCCTCCGCCGCAGGCCGAGGCGCTCCCGCCACCGCTGGGCGATCTCGAGGCCGTGCCGCCAATACGAGAGTTCGAACGTGGGGTTCCACGTGGACCGCGGGGGATGGCACTCCTGGGCCGGGATCACCGGCGGGCCCAGGACGTAGCACGCCGCGCCGGCGTCGAAATGGGCGTAGGAGGCCATGAATTCCGCGGTGGCGTGCACGAGCGGGGCGAACCGGCGCAGCGTCGCGCGCGAGGGCCGGGCGCGATAGCACAGCTCCGCGAAGGCCAGGGGGTGCGGCTGCTGCCAGATGAGGAGGGGGCCGACCGGGGACGGGCTCTCACGGCCGTCGGGGCCCGTCATCTTCGGCCAGCGGGCACCCGCGTAGCCCTGGGCGGCCGCGACGGACCGCGCCGCCCGGAGCACGGCGCGGTACCAGGGGATCGAGCGCCGCAGCAGGTGGGCGCGGTTCCACAGCGCGAAGTGCGCCGCGTGCCACCAGTGCATCTCGAGGTGGAACTTCCCGTACCAACTGTTGCACACGAGCCCCGTCTCCGCCGGGGGAAGCGAGCCCGCGCCATGCACCGCCGTCAGATACTGCGACAGCACGACGCGCCGCTCCAGCTCCCCGGCGCGGGCGTCCCGGCTGCCCGCGAGCTCGACGGCGGCGCCGAGCAGCCAGAACCGGCGCCAGTGCGCGCGGCACGCCGCCTCCACGGCCTCCACGGTCGGCACTTCGTCGGGTGGGCTGCCCGGACCGAAGGCGAGCGCGACCGCCAGCGCCTCCGCGCCCGCCCCCGCCGTCACCATGAACCGGTGCGGGCCGAGCCGAGCGACGGCGGCCCCCGGCGGGAGGACCAGGGTCACGCCGTAGCGGAACCCGTCCACGGCGCGGCGGACGGCCGCCCGCGTGCCGGCGGCCGTCCACCCGGTCCGGTGCCGGTGCGGGGCGGCCCAGTCCGCGCCCGAGATCCCCGGGGAGCCGTACGGAAAGGCCAGGACGAGACCGGCCTGGCCGCCACCTGCCAGGGGCGAGCGGACCCGGATCGCGAGGACGTCCCGCCGGGGATGGACGCACGTGCGCACCGCCACCGGCTGGCCCCGCACGCGGAAGCGGCTGTCCAGCAGCCCCGTCCACAGGTCGAGCTCCTGATCCACGCCGGTAAGGTCGCCGAGGGCGGCACCGCCGAGGTCGAGGCCGATGCGCCCCAGGTGCAGCCGGTGCGGATTCTCCCGCAGCCAGGCGTACGCCGCTTCCTGGCCCTCCGCGCCGGTGGGGTAGCCGACGTGCCGCCCGTGGGCGTCGTACTCGCGGAGCGCGAGCCCCGCCGGCGGCCGCCCGCCGCCCTCCGGGGGCGTGGTGTGCCAGCCCCACTGCGCCATCGTGCAGAGCGGGATCGCCGCGTACGCGCCGGGGAAGGTCTGGAGCCCCGTCACGTCGGCGGTGAACGCGAACTCGCCGTTGCCGACGGACAGCGGAGCCAGGGGGGCCGGCGCCCGGTGCCGCGGGTTGTGCCGGCGGACCAACGCCGTGCGGTCGATCCGCCCGAGCCCCCCGGCGGCGCCGTCCACGGCCATGGCCCTCCTCCGCGCCATCCGCCCGCCGGCATGGGCCCTCGGCCCTATCCGCGCCCGGCGGCGGGTACGGAGCGGATGGCCTCGCGGCGCCCCGGCGCCGGGCCGGCCGCGGCCAGGTCCTGCAGGACCGTCAGCGGCAGGTTGCGGGCGAGGACGCACGCGCAGGGGTCCCAGCCCTCCGGCGCCGTCACTGCCCGCGCCTCCCGGACGCCGGCGCTGAGCGCCGCCACGAGGGTGACCCGGTGGCGGGCACAGTACAGGCGGACCAAGTCACGGGCCGCCCCCGGCGGGGCCCCCGTGCCGGCGGGCACCACCGCGGGCCCGCGCGGCGCGACGGCATCGGCCACGGATCCTCACCGCGGGAACCTTACCCGCCATGGTGGGGCGGAATCTGTCGAAGGGTGCGGCCACGCGGAAGGGGAGGGGCGGGGCCCCGGGATTGCGCCACACCGGCCCCTCCCGTATAGTCCGTGCTGGATCGACAACGGGTCGCGCGCCCCGCGGAGGGTGTGCGGTCCCACAGGGCTCTGTCTATCGAGAGCGGCGGAGGGACTGGCCCGATGAAGCCCGGCAACCGACCGGCGCGTCCGGAACGGTGCCAACTCCTGCAGGCCCCGGGGCCTGAGAGATAGGAGAGGGCAAGGCCACACCGCCCATCGGCCTCGAGGCGGGGTCGCCCCCTTCTCCGCGAAGGGGGCTCCTGTCTTGGCCGATGCCGGCCCCGGCGTCCCGTCCCACCCCTCGCTCGCCGAACGGCTCGTCCGGCCGGGGCTGGTGGTCACCGCCGAACTCGACCCGCCGCGGGCGCCGGACCTCGCTCCGCTCCTCGAGCGGGCCGCGCGCTTCGCGCCGCACGTCGACGCGGTCAACGTGACCGACGGATCCCTCGCCCGCGTGCGCATGGCGGGTCTGTTCGCGGCGGTCGCCATCCGCCAGCGGACCGGCCTGGAGGTCGTCGCGCACCTCACGACGCGGGACCGCAACCGCATCGCCGTGCAGGCCGACCTGCTCGGCGCCGCGGCGTGGGGCCTGCGCACCGTCCTCGCCCTTTCCGGCGACCCGCCCGACCGGGGCGACGAGCCGGAGGCCAAAGCGGCCGGGGACGTCGACGCCGAGGGGCTCATCCGGCTCGTCGGTGCCCTCAACGGCGGTCGCACGGCGAGTGGCCGCGAGCTGGAGGGCGGCACCCACCTGTTGGTCGGCTGCGCCGCCAACCCGGGTGCGTCCGATCTGGAGAAGGAACTGGAGAAGCTGGCGCGCAGGGTCGAGGCCGGGGCGCGCTTCGTGCAGACCCAGCCCGTCTTCGACGCGGAGCGGGCGGTGCGGTTCGCCGAGGCGCAGCGCGCGATGGGCGTTCCCGTCCTGTACGGACTCCTTCCGCTGCGGGACGCCGAGCGCGCCCGGTACTTCAGCCGCATCCCGGGCATGCAGGTGCCGGAGCCCATCATCCAGCGCCTCGAACGCGGCGGCCCCGACACGGGCCTGGAGATCCTGGCCGAGACGGCGCGGGCCCTGGCGCCGCACGCCCGGGGCATCCATCTCTTCCCCATGGGCAGCGCGCGGGCTGTGCGGACCGCGGCGGAGGCCGTCGCACCCTGGCGCGGGTCCACCGGGGGCGTGGGGTGAGGCAGGTGGCCGCCGCGGCCGCTTCGAGCGAGGGCCTGGCGCGGGGGTTGGATCGCGAGGCGGTCCTGCGCGCCCTGGGTTACCGTCCGGGGCGCACGGTCGCGTCGGCGGCGGCCCTCGCCCGGGTGGAGGAGGGGATGGAGCAGGCCCGGGGCCTCCTCCATCCCCTCTGGCTGCGTGCCGAAGCCGACCTGGCCTGCGACGGCCCCGACGCCACCCTGCGCGTGCCGGACCTGGCCCTCTCGTGGCGGAGCCCCGCCCTGACGGCCGTGCTCGGCGGCGCCGAGCGGGTCACCATCTTCGCGGGCACGGTGGGCGCCGCCGTGGCCGAGGCGGCCCGCGCGGCGTTCAGCCGGGGCGAGTACGCGCGGGCGGTCGTGCTGGACGCCTGCGGCACGGCGGCGGTCCAGGCCCTCGCCGAGACGGCCCGCGCCGAGGCGGCGGCCGCCGCGCGCGCCCGCGGATACCGGGTGACCATCCCGTACAGCCCGGGATACGGCGATTGGGACGTCGCCGACACCGGTCCGCTGCTGCGGGCGGTCGAGGCGCGGCGCATCGGCATCCAGGTGAGCGACGCCCACTACCTCGTGCCGGAGAAGGCGATCTGCGGCGTCATGGGCTGGATCCGCGGCCTCGCCGAGCTTCCCCAGGCCAGCGGCTGCGCGATCTGCTTTCTGCCCGGCTGCCGCTACCGGAAGGCCCCGCCCATCGGGCAACCCGGCGTGCTGCTGCCGGCCGCGGGACGGGTGGTTGGGCCCGGGTAGCCCCCGCGCGCGGGGGCCCGGGGGTCAAGCTCGGTCCGGGCCGCTCCCGCGCCACCCTGGGATCCCGTGACGGCCGGATGGGAGATGGTGATCCGTGTCGGAGCCCTTGCCCCTCACGCGCGCGCCACGGTGGAGCGCCCAGCCCCGCAACCCGCTGCCGCGCGCGCTCCGCCGCTTCTGGGACGGGACGATCCTCATCGCCGACGGCGCGATGGGCACCCAGGTCCAAGCCGCGGGGCTACCGGCCGGCGGCTGTCCCGAGGTCTGGAACATCGAGCAGCCGGAGGCCGTGCGGCGCATCCACGCGGCCTACATCGAGGCGGGCGCCCGCCTCATCGAGACCAACACCTTCGGCGCGACCCGCCTGAAGATGGAAGCCTACGACATCGGCGACCGCGTCGCGGAGCACACCCGGGCCGCGGTCGAGATCGCCCTGGGCGCCGCGGGGGACCGGGCCGCCGTGGCGGTGTCGATCGGGCCGCTGGGCCACCTCGTGGAGCCCCTCGGCGAGATCGGGTTCGCGCGCGCCGAGGAGCTGTTCTTCGAGGAGGCCAGGGCTGCGGCCGAGGCGGGCGCGCAGCTGGCGATCATCGAGACGATGCTGGACCTGCAGGAGACCCGCGCCGCCATGTTCGCGTGCCGGGCCGCCGGCCTGGACATGATCGTGCAGCTCACCTTCAACCAGGACGGGCGCGCCTTCACCGGCACGGAGCCCGAGGCCGCCGTCGTGGTCCTGGAGGCGCTCGGCGCCGGCGTCATCGGCGCCAACTGCTCCCTCGGGCCCGAGGGCTTGAGGACCGTCGTGGAGCGGATGGCGCGGGTCGCCTCCGTGCCGATCTCGGTGCAGGCCAACGCAGGGCTGCCGCGTCTCGAGGACGGGCGGACGGTGTTCCCCATGGGCGCGGAGGAATACGCCGCCTGGGGACCGCGCCTGGCGGACGCGGGCGCCTCCATCGTGGGCGGCTGCTGCGGCACCACGCCGGAGCACATCCGCCTCCTCGCGCGCTCCCTCGCGGGGCGGCGGCTCCCCGGCCTCGCCTTCCGGGACCCGCGCCTGCCGGCGCTGGCCCTGGCCAGCCGCATGAAGGCGCTGTTCTTCTTCGACGACCACCTCCCGGTCGTGATCGGCGAGCGGATCAACCCCACCGGGCGCCGGAAGCTGAGCGCGGACATCCGCTCCGGCGCCATGGCGCTCGTGCGCCAGGAGGCGCGGGACCAGGTTGCGGCCGGCGCCCAGCTGCTCGACGTGAATTGCGGCGTGCCCTCGATCGACGAGGCGGCGGCGATGGCGCGGGCCGTGACGGTGGTGCAGGACGCGGTCGACGCCCCGCTCGTGGTCGACTCGCCCGGTCCCGACGTCCTGGAGGCGGGGATGCGCGCCTTCACCGGCCGGGTGCTGGTGAACTCGTTCTCGGGCGAGGAGGACCGCATCGAGCGCGTCCTGCCCGTCGCCGCGCGCTACGGGGCCGCGGTCCTCGGCCTGACGCTCGACGAGAAGGGCCTGCCCGAGACCGCGCAGGACCGCCTGCGCATCGCGCGGCGCCTGGTGCGGGAAGCCGAGAAGGTGGGCATCCCTCCCTACGATGTCGTCATCGACTGCCTCTGCCTCACGGCCGGCGCCCAGCAGGACGCGGCCCGCGAGACGCTGGAGGGCATCCGCCTGGTCAAGGCCGAGCTGGGCTGCGCGACGTCCCTCGGCATCAGCAACATCTCGTTCGGCCTGCCCTCCCGCACCTTCCTGAATGCCGTCTTCCTCACCATGGCCGTCCAGGCGGGCCTCGACATGGCCATCGTCAACCCGCTCGACCTGCGGCTCATGGACGCCGTCGCGGCCACGCGCGTCTTCCGCTACCGCGATCGCGACAGCCGCGAATACATCCAGCGCATGAGCGGCCGGACCCTCGTGCACACGCTGGAAGAAGCGGAGGCCCTGCTCCGCAAGCAGCCCGGCGAGGGCGATGCCCCGCCCGCCGGGCCGACCCGTCCGGTCGCCGCTCCGCCGTCCGGAGGCCCCACCCCGCCCCCGGCCGGGCGGCCCGCCGGCCCCAGCCGTCCCCCCACGGCCGCGGCCCTGGCCCGCCAGCAGGCCCTCGCCGGCGCGATCCGGCAGCAGGGCCCCGACCCCGAGCGCATCCCGAAGGAGCAGCTGGCGAGGAAGCTGTATGACACCATCGTCGAAGGGGACAAGGACGGCATCGAGGCCCTGCTCGAGAAGGCCCTGCAGCGCGGCGACGATCCCATCGCCATCCTCAACGACTCGCTGATCGTGGGGATGGAGGAGGTCGGGCGGCTGTTCGGCGACGGCACGTACTTCCTGCCGCAGCTCATGCTGTCGGCGGAGGCCATGAAGCGCGCGTTCAACCGCCTGAAGCCGGAGCTGCAGAAGCTGAAGGCCGGGCAGGCCGAGGTCGGCACGGTGGTTCTGGCCACCGTGCAGGGCGACATCCACGACATCGGGAAGAACATCTGCGCCGTGATGCTCGAGAATCACGGCTTTCGGGTCATCGACCTTGGGCGCAACGTGAAGAACGACCTGGTGGTGGCGACGGCCCGGGAGCAGAGGGCGGACGTCGTGGGGCTCTCCGCGCTGATGACGACGACGATGCCGCAGATGAAGCGGGTCATCGACATGTTCCGGTCCGAGGGGGCCGACATCCCGGTGATGATCGGCGGGGCGGCGACGACGCGGCATTTCGCCCGCGAGATCGGCGCCGCGGGGTACGGCAGGGACGCGCAGGAAGCGGTCGCCGAGGCAAAGCGCCTGGTGGCGGGCGCCCAGGCGAGGGACGCGGGAACCTAGCCCCGCCCGTACGAAGGAGCGTGGCCGGTTGAGCGGCGAGCCCCGGGGCACCGCGCTGCTGGAGGTGGCCGGGCGGAAGATCGAGGTGGCCGCGGGACAGCGGCTGCACCTCGCCCTCCTGCGGGCCGGTGTCATGATCGAGACGCCCTGCGGCAGCCGCGGCAAATGCCGCAAGTGCCGCGTCCAGGTGACCGCCGGCCGGTGGCCTGTCGCGCCGGCCGAGCGCGATTGGCTCTCCGCCGAAGAGCTCGCGGCGGGATTTCGCCTATCCTGCCAGCAGCTCGTCGCCGGCGACGGGGCGGTCGCGGTCGTCCCGGAGCTGCTGGTCAGCTCACAGAAGACCGGCATCTCCAGGCTTGCGGCCGCCCAGGCGTCGCCGGGGGATCCCTGGTACGACCGCCGGCTGGTGTCCGCCGGAGCCCGGCCGCTCGGGCTCGCCGTCGACATCGGGACCACCACGGTCGTGGCGGCCCTGCTCTGCCTGGACACGGGAGAGGAGCTCGCCGGGCTCTCGACGCCCAACCCCCAGGGGGGCTACGGCGCGGATCTCATGTCGCGCCTCTCGTATGCCATCTCGGGCGACGAGGCCCGCGCCGAGCTGCAGTCCGTGGTGGTCGGCGCCGTCAACGACCTCGTGGCGAGGCTGTGCCGCCGCGCCCGCTGCCGGCCCGAGGAGATCGTGAGCGCCGCCGTGGTGGGCAACACGGCCATGCACCACCTCTTCTTCGGCCTGCCCGTCGAGGACCTGGCCCTCGCGCCCTACGTCCCGGCCGTCACCCTGGGCATGGAGCGGCCGGCCGCCGACGTGGGGGCCGGCCTCGCCATCCATCCCCGGGCGACGGTCTATGCGCTGCCGAACGTCGCGGGTTTCGTCGGCGCCGACGCGGTGGCCGTGATGTTGGCCTGCGGCCTGGACGAGCCGTCGGCCGCGGTCCGCCTGGCGGCGGACATCGGCACCAACGGCGAGATCTCCATCGCCGGGCCCTCGCCGGCCGCCGGCGGGCGGTTCCGGCTGGTGTGCTGCTCGGCGCCCGCCGGGCCGGCCTTCGAAGGCGGCGAGATCAGCCAGGGGATGCGCGCCGGGCCGGGCGCCGTCGAGACCGTCGAGGTCGTCCTCGGGCCGGACGGCCGCGCCACCGACCTCCGCGTCGGCGTGATCGGCGGCGGGGAGCCGCGCGGCATCTGCGGATCGGGCCTGCTGGACGCCGTCGCGGCGTCGGTGCGCTGCGGCCTGCTCGACCCAGGCGGCCGGCTCGCGGACCCCGCACGGCTCCCGCCCGCCCTCGCCGAGCGCATCGCGGTGGGGGAACACGGGCGGGGCATCCGGCTCGGCGAGGACGTCATCCTCACCCAGAAGGACGTGCGCGCCCTGCAGTTGGCCAAGGGCGCCATCCGGTCGGGCATGGAGGTGGCGATGCGCGAGTTCGGCGTGGGTCCGGACGGCATCGACCACCTCTGGCTGGCGGGCGCCTTCGGGAACTACCTCCATCCGGACGCGGCCCTGGCGTGCGGGCTCGTTCCGCCGGTGCGGCCGGACCGGCTCCAGCCCGTGGGCAACGCCGCCGCGCAGGGGTGCAAGCTGGCGCTGCTGTCGCGGGGCGCGCGCGACCGGGCCGAGGCCCTCGGGCGCATGGCCGAGCACATCGAGCTCGCCACACACGAGGCGTTCGAGTCCATCTTCTTCGACGCGCTGAACTTCCCGGAGCCCCGATAGACACCGCTCGGCGTCGGGCGTCTCGGCCCGCGCCGCCACGGGCGGAGACACCCGTGTTCCGTCCGACCCCACCAAGGCGCATTCGCGGAGAGACGGAAATCCCCCGGGCCGGCGCGCTCGCGGCGCAGGCGGAGATCGGCCTCCGCCTGCCCACCACGCCGCACGGCAACGGCCTCTGGATCGCGGATTTCCGGGTCCCGTCGCTCCAGCGGCGGGACCCGGCGGGCCTGCCCGCTCGGTGGTCCGCGGGACCCTCGCCCTTCCACCGCCGGCTGAACCCCTGACCGCCGCAGTCCGGCCGCCGCCCCGACCAGCGGCCACCCGAGACACGATGGCTCCTGCACGGCAGACCCCTCCAGCGGCAGTCACGACCGCCGCGCCTCCGCCGTGGCGAGCCCCCGCCCGGCCGGCACCGCGATGGCGGAACGCGTCCGGTCATCGCACCCGGAGTGCCACCGCAAGCCGGGGCTGCGACCGGCGGCAACCCGCGCACGGGCCCGCGCCGGACGAGAGCGCAGGTTCGGCGCACGGCGTGGATGCCATTGTTTGGCTGCCGCCGCCGTCGCGCACCTGTGAATACGACGCGACCGGGGCTCCACCGCGCGGCCGGCGATGCCCCGGGCGTCACCGCCTTCCCGCTGGCGCCCGGGGTCACCGCCCCCGCCCCGCCCGGTGCGCCGAGAGGTCCCGCGGCACGGTCCCGGCCGTCGGCATGGTTGCGGTCGGGGGGAGAGCCCGGCCGCTGCGCCGCCGCGCGAGCGCGGCGGCCCGCTCAACGATGGACGGCCGTTTTCCGATAACCGTCGCGGGGACGGCCCGGAGGCGCGCTCGCCATCCATTCGCGCCTTGCGGATCGGGGCGCCGCCAACGAGCGGGCCGGGGACGCCGGGTCTCGCGGAAGCCGGGCGTTGACCCGGTGGCGGGGGGACGACCGGGCTGGGTCGCGACGCGTCCGGTCTGGCCCGGTTCACGGCCCCGGCTGCCGCGGCGCCGGCCGTCCAGCCCCGGTGCCTGCGACGGGGTGACGCGGAGTCCGGCCGGGTCCGGCACCCGGCGCTCCCGCGGCAAGGGGACGCCCGAGCGCGGGGGGGGCTGGCCCGCCGGGACCCCCGGCCAGGGCGGCCGTCGTCGCGCCGCCCACCCACAGGGCGCAACCCAGGGACGGGTGAGACCAGCGGCCCGCGCGCCGGGCCGGAGGGAGTTGCTGTCGTTGAGGAAGGGTTCCTGGGGAGCGCGGTTGCGCTCTGCCCTGGTGGCGGTCACCGGGCTGCTTTTCGCAGGCGCGTTCCTGAGCCTGGCCGCGGCGCCCGCCTCTGCCGGTCCCGCGGCCCCATCCCTGGTGTGGGCGGCGCCGGTCACCATCGCCTCGACCCAGGGTGGGATCACCGGCCTGTCCTGCCCGAGCGTCGGCCTGTGCGTCGGCGTGACGGGTGACGGCAACGCGGTGACCTCCACCGACCCGACCGGGGGCGCGTCCGCCTGGACGGCCACCATCGGCGTGGATCTACTCGGCCCGGTCCATGGCATATCCTGCCCCAGCGCCAGCCTCTGTGCTGCGGTTGATGGTCTCGCGGACGTCGTGACCTCCACGCACCCCACGGGTGGTGCCTCCGCGTGGAGTTCTGCGCCCTACCCCTTCCCCGGATTGGAGTCCGTCTCCTGCCCGAGCATCGCGCTCTGCGTGGCGGTGGGGCAGGGCGGGGTGGGCTTCGTCTCGACCGCTCCCGCCAACGCTTCCTCGTGGACGCCGATGTCCGTGGGTCCCACCACGCTGAACGGCGTCTCCTGCCCCAGCACCACCCTCTGTGTGGCCGTGGGCGGAAGCGGAAGCATCGTCGCCTCGCCGGACCCGAGCGCGCCCTTTTGGCCCCTGGCGCCTGATGCAGACACCCATTCGATCCTCGGCGTGTCCTGCCCGAACATCAGCTTCTGCGCGGCCGTGGACTCCGCCGGCAATCTCCTCACCTCGACCGACCCGGCGGCGGGCCCCTGGACGCTGACGAGCATCGACCCCGGGAGCGAACTCCTCAGCATCGCTTGCCCCGCCACCAACCTCTGCGTGGCGGGCGCGCAGAGCGGGCAGGTGCTGGTGTCCACGAACCCGACGGGCGGCGCGTCGGCCTGGTCGGTGGCGGCGAGCAGCGGCGGAACGGCCGTGACGAGCGTCTCCTGCTCCGGTACCGCATTCTGCGTGGCCGGTGATGGGGATGGCGTGATCGTCGGGGCCGCCGCGGTGACCGCGGTCCAGTTCTCGGCCAGCCCGGCCACGTCGGCTGCGGCATCCGAGTGGACGGTGGGCTTGGATACCAGCGCTGGCGGGGCGCTGGCGGCCGGCACCGGCACCATCGTGCTGGCCGGACCGTCGGGCACCGTCTTTCCGGGACTCGCGAGCGACTACACCATCAACGGTACCGCGGTCACGCAGGCGAGCGTGGCGGGCGGAAACCAGGTCACGCTGACCGTGCCCGCCGGGGTGTCGGCCTCGACGGCGGTGACGGTGGTCGCGTCGGGGGTGACCAATCCCGCGGCGGGCGACGACCCGGCCTCCGACTTCTCGGTGTGGACGTCGGCGGACCTCGCAACGGTCCATCCCAGCACGGGCATCGACTTCGCGGTTCCCGACGGCACGGGGACGATGGTGCTGTCACCCGCGGAGGTCGACGCGGGATCCGTGGGCAACACGCTGACCTTCACCTACACGGCCGCCGCAGCCGGCCTGAGCGGCGGGGCGCTGACCATCGCCGTTCCGAGCGGCTGGTCCGCGCCGACCACGACCCCCGGCACGGCGGGTGACACGACGGCGAGCAGCGGTACGGTGAGCGTCTCCGGCCAGACCATCCAGGTCACGGGCCTGACCCTCGCCGGCGGGTCCACCCTGACCGTGGTCTATGGCAGCGGCGGGGGTGGCGCGGGGGTCGCCGTGCCCGGCACCATGGGCGTTTCGACCTTCCGCGTCCAGGAGCAGTCGACCTCCGGCGGCACCCTCACGCCCCTGGGCGCTTCCCCGACGGTGTCGGTCGGCGCCGCCCTGAGCGTCGCCACGTCCAGCCTGCCGCGCGGTACCGTGGGCGCACCCTACAGCGCGCTGCTTGTGGCAAGCGGCGGCCAGGCGCCGTACACGTGGACGGCGGCCGGCCTGCCTCAGGGACTGGCCGTGACGGTGACCGGCGCGGTGTACGCGATCGCAGGCACACCCACGACCGCGGGAACGACGCCCGTGACCCTCACCGTCACGGACGCGACGGGGACGGCGGTGTCCCAGAACACGAGCCTGACCATCGACGATGCCGGACCAGCACTGTCGATCACGACGGCGTCGCTCCCCGATGCCACGCTCGGCTTGCCGTACGACCAGACGCTGCAGGCGGCGGGCGGGACCCCCCCCTACACCTGGGCGCTGACCTCGGGAACCCTGCCCGCGGGCCTGACCCTGGACGCGGCGACGGGGGCCGTGTCCGGCACGCCGACCAGCACCGGCACAACCACCTTCCACTACCTGGTGACGGATGCGAGCCACCAAGCGCAGGGCGGATCGGCGAGCATCACGGTGGACGGGACCGACGGGAGCATCTCGCTGACCGCCGTGCCGGGCAGCGTGCCCGCGGGCGGGACGGCGGCCATCGACGGCACCGTGTCCGGCTCGGTGTACCAGGGAGGCGAGTTCCTGGTCGGGCCGCTGGCGGGCGTGCCGGTGAGTCTGTCCGCCACGCGCGGTGACGGTTCGGCCCCGACGGGGGACCTCCCGGGAGAGGTGACCACGGGGCCCGCCGGTACCTTCACGGCCGCGTTCGAGGCGCCGTCCGTACCCGGGGCCGTGACGGTCAGCGCGTCCGTGTATTCGGCGGTGTACGGGACGGAGACCGCGCAAACCGTCCTCATCGTCACGCCCGTGGGGGCCTCGACGGAGGGGACCGACACGGCGGCCTCGGCGGGCGGGTGCGGGACGTCGACGGCCCGCTTCGGCGACACGTCGGAGACCGGCTGCGGTGCCGGGGTCCTGATCGTGGCTCAGTACAGCGGGAACCCGGCCCAAACATCCGCCCTCACCGGGGCCCTGACGTACTTCGACGCGGCGCTCTCGACGGGCAACACCTTCAGCAGCGTGACCATCGAGGAATGCGGCGTCCAGGCCGGGGACATCGTGGAGTGGTGGAATCCTTCCGGCAATAGCGCCCAGGGGGCCTGGGAGCCGGTGTCTCCCGCGGCGACGCTCCAGGGTTCGTGCCTGGAGTTTATCGCCACGAGCAGCACCAGCCCGTCCCTCTCCCAGCTCTTCGGCACCGTTTTCTCCATCGTCGCGCCCACCCTCGCGCCCACCTTCGGAACGGCCGTGTCCGTGTCGCCGGCCACCGGCCCCGCGGTGACGGGCCTCAGTCCGGTGTCCGGCTCCGGAGCCGGAGGTACCCTCGTGCGGATCGTGGGGAACGGCTTCACCGGGGCGACGGCCGTGGACTTCGGCTCCGCCGCCGCGGCGAGCTTCCGGGTCCTGTCCGCTGGCGAGATTCTGGCGGTGTCCCCGGCGGGCAGCGGCAGCGTCCCCGTGCGGGTCGGCGTGGGCGGCGTGCAGAGCCCGTCCGGCCCGGCCAACACGTTCACGTACACCGCCTGCGCCGCGTCGTTCCCGGACGTGACGGTCGGCTACTGGGCCCGGGGTCCGATCGAGGTCCTGGCCTGCAACGGTATCGTCAGCGGCTTCCGCAGCGGCCTCTTCGAACCGGATGGTTCGGTCACGCGGGCGCAGTTCGTCAAGATGCTGGACCTGGTGCTCGGCTTGCCCGTCGCGTCGACGGCGACGGCCTTCGCGGATGTTCCGGCCGATGCGTGGTACGCGCCCTATGTCTCGGCGGCGGTGAACGCCGGCATCGTCCAGGGTGTCACCGCGACGACGTTCGATCCGAACGGGACGCTGACGCGGGAGCAGATGGCGGTCCTGCTGGCGCGCGCCCTGAAGCTGACCCAGACGCAGGCCCTGACATTCAGCGACGCCTCCAGCATCGCGCCGTGGGCGACCGCGGGCGTGCAGGAGGCGGTGGCCGCGGGCTACATCAGCGGGTTCCCCGGGGGGACCTTCGAGCCGCAGGGTCCGGCGACCCGGGCCCAGGCCGCGCAGATCCTGAACCTGGTCCTCCAGCAGCGCGCGTAAGGCGGCCGGCGCCGACGGCCCCCATCCCGGCACACCGCCGGGGTGGGGGCCGTTTCGCGCTCGTCCGCATCGGCAGCGGCGTGCACCGGCCGCCGCTGCCGATGCGGACGGTTCTGCAGCCCGTCTGCGAGGGCAAGGCGGCCGTGCCGGGCCGGGGAGCCGGCGTCCGGCATGGGCCCAGCTCCGTCGTGGGCCGAAGGAGTCCACACCCCGCGCATGGGCGGGGCCCGCACCGGGCGAGGGCGGCCTACGCCGGGAGGGGGCACCCGGCGCGCCTCGCCCAGCGCGCGGCCCACCCGTGCGCCCGCCGCAGGAAGGCCCACCCCTGCTTGCCGGCCTGGTCCTGCATCATCGCCAATCCGGCCCAGGCGAAAAACAGCGCGAGCTCGTCGCCGACGGCCAGCCCGGAGGCGGCGTAGCCTTCGCGCCAGCCCTGTTCGAAGCGCAGCATGGTGCCGGAGCCGCGACCGGGCGCGCGGTAGCAGAGTTGCAGAATGGACAGCGTCCGGGCCAGGTCCGCCCGCGGGTCCCCCGCCCCGGCGTTCGCCCAGTCGATGACACCGGTGATGCGCTGGCCGTCGGTCAGCACGTTCAACGGATGGTAGTCCAGGTGCAGCAGGGCGGACGTTCGCACGGGCAGGGCGAGGAGCCGCGCTCGTATGGGCGCGGCGTCGGGCCCCCCGACCCCGAGCCAGCCGGCGTCCAGCGCGGGCGGGGCGGCCACCGCGTGCAGGGCCGCCTGCGCCTCGCCGAAGCGCGCGCCCAGGAGCCTGGCGTCGCCGGGGCGCTGCGCCAGCGCGTCGCGCACGGTCTGGCCGGAGCACCAATCCAGGAGGAGCGCGGGTCGGTCTTCCCATCGCGCCTCGCCGCGGACGGCGCAGACCGGCAGGCCCGCGGACGCCGCGGCGCCTATGGCGGCGACCTCGCGGCGACAGCGACCGTCCTCGCCGGCCCGGAGGAGCCGGAGGGCGAAGGGCGTGCCACGCAGTTCGACGCGCCAGACCGTGGTGTCCGCACCGCCGGTGACCGCGTGCACGGCATCCGGTGCGCGCTCACCGAGCGCGGCGAGGACGCCCCGCGGGTCGGCGACGGTTGGCGCCAGGGCCGAGACCTCCTCCGTCCTGACCCGCGAACCGCAAGGAGCGCCGCGATCCGCCGTGTGTTCCGCCCGGTTCGACCGCCGCCGGCGGGCACCTCCGGGAGATGGGCCCCTGCACGAGCCCGGCCCCGGCGCGTGGGTCGGGCGGCGAGGAGGAACTCCGCGCCGCCGCGGCGCATCCCGCTCCGGGGCGCGTCGGCGCGGCCTCGGCACGCGCCCGGCCGCCTGGGGAGGCCGCCGCATGAAGCTGCGCGAAGGGGTAACGACCGACGAGGGGATCCGGGTCCGGGTCGAAGGGCATCTGGTGCCGATCGTGGAGCTGGGTCTGGATGCCTCGCACGCCGTGTACTTCGAGCACCACACGATCCTCGCCAAGTCGCCCCAGCTGCGGGTCGGCCTCATGGCCGTGCGCGGCGCCCTCCGCCGCATGCTGGCCGGTCTGCCGGTGCTCCTGACGAAGGCCGAAGGCCCGGGGACCGTCGCCCTGTCGCGCGACGGTGTCGGCGAAATCGTCGCGCTGGAGTTGCGCGGCGAGGCCATCGACGTGCTGGAGCACCGGTTTCTGGCCGCCAGCGCCTCGGTCGGCTACGGGGCCGTGCGCGTGCGCGGCATCAAGAACCTGCTCGGCTCGGGGACGGGCTTCTTCATGGACCGCTTCCAGGGCAACGGCCTCGTTCTGCTCCACGGCTACGGAGACGTGATCGAGACCGAGCTGCAGGCCGGGCAGGCGCTCGACCTCGACCCGTTCGCCTGGCTCTACAAGGACGCCTCGGTGGGCATGGAGACGCATCTCGTCAACCTGACGACCGGCCTGTTCGGCGGCAGCGGGTTCGTCATGTCGCGCTTCACCGGCCCCGGGCGCCTGGCCTACCAGTCCATGGACCCGCTCTCGCCGCTGGAGGGCACCTCGGAGTAGGCGGGCGCGGTGGGGTCGCCGCCCGCGTCATGGCTCGCCGGTCACGATGTGCATGCCATGGGCGTCGGGATCGTCGTCGTCCTCGTCGAGGTTGCCGATGCGCCCAGGCCCCTCGCGGTGCGCCTCGGGAGCGTCGGAGGGCGTGTCGCTCGACCCATAGCGCGCGAGGGGGCCCCAGAAGGCGTCCCACTCATCGTCGCGGCTGTGCGCGCCCTGGCCGGCCGGCTCCTCTTCGCCGGGGTCTTGCGACCGGGCCTCCGCCGGCCCTCCCGGAGCGGTCCGTCCGTCCTCGGCGTCCTGGCAATCGACGCACAGGCGGGCCTCCGGACGGGCCGCCAACCGCTCGCGGGGGATCTCGGCCCCGCAGCCCGCGCAGCGGCCGTAGGTGCCATCGTCCAGGCGCCCGAGCGCCGCCTCGACCTCCCCGACCCGGAGCCGCAACGTGCGCCGCATCGAGAGCCGCTGCTCGCGCTGCCAGGTCTCCGTTCCGATGTCGGCAGGGTGGTTGTCGTAGGTGGAGAGCTCCGACAGGCTTTCCCCCAGGCTTTCCCCGAGCCCGCCCTCCTCCATGGCCTCCAGCGTGCGCTCGAGGTCGTGCCGCCGCCGTTCGAGCAGGCGCCGCGCGCCGCGGGGATCCTCGCCGGCCCTCGCCTCGTCCGCTTCTCCGGCGGGACGCGCAGCCCGCGCGCCCGTCTCCGCCGCGCCTCCGGCTGCCGGCCCGTCCTGTCCCGCCCCCACCGGTCCGCCTCCCCGATGGCGGCGCGCCCCCGGGCCTCCCCGCCGGGCGCCCTGCCGCCGCCGGGGCTCAGCATGCCCACGGCTGCCGCCGGCCTCCCGCCGGGGCGCCGCCTCACGGGCCGACGATGCCGCGTTCGCGCAGCCTCTGCCGCAGCTGGCCGAAGCTGATCCCGTGCTGTTTGGCGATGGCGGACGCGAAGCTCTGCATGCGGGGCGGGCCCGGCACGATATGGAACGTCGGCCGGATCTCCCCCTCGCCGCGGTCGGCCGGGTCCCGGTCCTCGCCGCCGTCCGGCGCAGCGTCGCCGGGAGCCCCGATCCAGATCGGCTCGGGACCCGGGTCCTCCTCCCCCTCGCGGATGCCCGCCACAAGGGACGCCACCGGGCTGTCCGCGCCCGGCACCGAGTCGTTGATGCGTTCGGTGGCGGACGCGAGGTCGTGCAGGTGCGTCGCGTAGATGCAGCGAGCCCCGAGCAGCCGCAGGCCCCGGACGGCGTCGACGGCCAGCGCGAGGGCCTCGACCTGGCTCGTGCCGGCCAGGACTTCGTTGAGCAGGAGCAGGCTGCGCGGCGTCGCCTCGCCGAAGATCTCGGCCAGGCGCTCCGCCTCCTCGTCGAGGCGTCCCTCGCCGGGTTTGGCCGTCTCGGGGGCGAGGAAGTGCGTGAGCACCGTGTCGACGGGGCTGATCCTCGCCTCCCTGCCGGGCACGGGCAGCCCCGCGGCGAAGAGGACATGGATCAGGCCCACGGCGCGGATGAACGTGGTCTTGCCCCCGCGGTTGGGACCGGTGAGGATCCAGATGCGGCCCCGCTCGCCATCGAAGAAGATGTCGCTCGGCACGATCCGGCGGCGGCCCGCGCCGCGCTCGCCGAGGAGGCGCAGCGCGAGGGCCAGATTGTAACCGCCGCGCACCAGGCACACCCGCTCGTCGGCGGCGGCGACCTCCGCCTTGCAGAGCGGCAGGCCCGCTTCCTCGAGGCGGGCCGCCAGCGCGGCGACCCCCAGGTAGAAGGCGATCTCGGGCTCGAGGTGGGAGAGCTTGCCGGCGCTGGCCGCCCGGTACCGCTCCAAGGCCGCGACGGCGGGCGCCGCCGTCGTCTCCAGCAGGGTGCGCAGGTCCCGGAACAGGGGATTGTCCGCGTTGGTGAGGTGGACCGGGTCCGTGCGGCGCAGCGGCGTCAGCGCGCGGCCGTCCGCCTGGTGCCCGTGGAACAGCCGGTCGACGATCGAAGCCGGGCCGGCGGTCCGCGGCCCGATGGAGAGGATCGCCGCCGACTCCGGCTCCCACGACGGCTTCAGATTGATGGCGATGGTGATGGATTCGCCCTGGCGCACCCGTTCGCGCAGCGCCGGCAGTTCCTGCTCCAGCGCCGCGAACTCGGGCGACCCGGCCTCCGCGGCCAACCCCTCGGCCAGGCCGCGCAGGCCCGCCGACCTCGGGGAGGCCTCCGCGAGCGCGCCGCGCAGGTCGGAGACCGCGCGCACATACAGGGACAGGTCGGCCAGCCGCCGCGTCAACTCCAGGATGCCCCAGTCGTCCTCCCTGGCGTTGGCCGGCGGCTCGCCCCCGCGGCCCAACTCCGCGAGCGCCGGGAGCACCGCCGCCAGACGGGTCGCCAGCCGCGCGTCGCGGCGGAAGTCGGCCAGCACCTCCTGCCGGTAGGCGATGACCTCGGCGTCCGTCCCGACGTCGGTCAGGACCGACCAGGCGAAGGCCTCGCGGCGGCGGTCGCGGCCGCAGATGGCGCGCACGACCTCGCCGAGGTCCAGGTCCCCGCTCGTGGTCTGGCTGAGACGGGCGGGCGGACGCCGGCGGCCCTGCGCGGGCCAGAGCAGACTGAACGACTGGAGACTCACGCGGCATCACCGTCCCAGGCGCAGCTTCCGTCGACATGCGGACACCGGGATGGTTTCGCGTGGCTTCCTGCGCTCCTCCACAGCGCGGGACTCCGCGGCCTTCCGCGCTGCGCGGGCCCCTGGCGAGGAGGATTCGTCCCGACCCCCCCGAACGCCAGGGGGGCGAGCCTCCCATTCGGCGGTCGCCCCGAGGGCGGCCGGCGGCCGGGGCGGTGTTTGCCCGGCCGTCCGGCGGGAGAGGCTGGCTGGCGAACGCCCTGAGCGCATCGCCGCCGAGCGGATGGGGAGGCTTTCTGCTCTGCGCTGGCATCGTCTGGTGCTACTCACCCTCATCGCCCTGGGCTTCCTGTCCGGCCTTCCCGATCTCGCCCGGCGCGTGGCGGCCGAGACGGCCGACCGGTATGTCGAACTCGTCGCGGACGAGAACGATTTCGCGCAACTCGCGACCTCGTCGGGCCAGAACCCGGCCCAGGTGCTCTCCGCGCTGCACGCCGTCGGGGTGAACGGCCTCGGGGTGTCCGAGGATACGTTGGAGTCCCTGGACCAAGCCGGACTCGTCACGCTCCTCGCGGGGAGCCAGTGGCTGGACGCGCTGCGCTCGACGGGTGCTCCCGCGCCGGCCGGGATCGATCCGGCGGGCACGTACGCCATCACTTCCGACGCGACCCTGGCCGCGTTCGTGCAGTCCGGGCTTGCCGCCGCCGGCGGGACGGCGGTCTCCCGCATCGCGCTGCCCGGGGGCCGCATCGCCCTCGGCGTACCGCTGCCCCCGTCGGTGGCGGCGAGCCTGCCGCTGGGCTTCCGGCCGGCGAGCACCGGCGACCCGGGGGCGTTCGGGCTGGCACGGACGCTCGGCATGGACGTGGTGCCCCGCCCAGAGGCGGGGCTCACCTCGATGTCCCCCGCCCAGGTCCAGGCCCTGCTGGCCCAGATCTCGTCGGCGGGCGTGCCCGTCCACCAGGTCCTGTTCGCGGGTCCCTCCACCCAGCCGGTGCCGGGGTATCCGGGGGCCCTGGGCGCGATGGCGGCGGGCCTCCTGGAGCACGGGTGGAACCTCGCCGTCATCGAGACCGCGGCGCAGCGCGGCAACGTCGACCAGCCCGGAACGCTGCAGATCAACGACGCCATGGGACAGCGCACGGTCCGCACGTACTCGGTGCCGCCCTGGATGCTCGCCCAGTACTCCGAGCCGCAGACCGTGCAGGCGATCGTGACCAGCGTGCGCGACCGCAACCTGCGCCTGGTCTACCTGCATCCGTATCAGGTTGGCGGCGATCTGGTCGCGCGCACCATCGCCCTGTACTCCGACGTCGCCAGCCAACTGCGGGCCGAGGGCTTCGTCCTCGCCCCGCCGCGGCCGTTCCCGGCGGTGACGGTGCCGCGGGTGCAGCGGGTGCTCCAGGCGGTGGCCGTGGTGGCCGCCGGCCTTCTGCTCCTGGAACTCCTCCTCCCCGGGCTGCGCAACTGGGGCTATGCGCCGCTGGCGGTGCTGGGTTTGCTCGGGGCCGCGCTCGGCGCGGGGTCGCAGCACCTGACGCAACTGCTCGTGCCGATGGCGGCGGCGTCGGTGTTCGGCGGCCTGGCGATGTGGTACGCGGCGAACCTCTGGAACCGGTGGGCCCCGGCGGCCGGGGCCCCGGAGCTCCACCCGCACCCGGTCGCGCGGGCGCGCACGTTCGGTTGGATCTGGACGCGCGGTGTGGCCGTGTCGGCGGTGACCTCGGGGATCACCTTCGTGGGCGCCGTCATCATCGCCACGCTCCTCGGCGACACGACGCACTTCCTCGAGTGGCAATACTTTCATGGCATCAAGGTCACCTACCTCGGGATCCCGTTCCTCGCCGCCTGCGCGTTCGCGGCCGTCGTCGGCTTCGGAGCCTCGCGCCAGGAGGCCGGCGGCGGCATCCTCGACCAGGTCGTGTGGGCGGGCGAGCAGCCCGTGCGCTACAAGCACGTGGCGGTCCTGCTCTTCGTGGCCCTCGCCGGCGGGATCTACCTGCTGCGGAGCGGCAACGTGAGTGCGGCGTACGTGCCGGCCATCGAGCAGCACATGCGCACGTTCCTGGCGCGGACGTTGCCGGCGCGCCCGCGCGAGAAGGAGTTCCTGGTCGGTTACCCGAGCGTCTTCCTGGCCCTGCTGGCGCTCTCGCGGCGGTCCCGCTGGTGGTTCCTGCTGTTTTTGCTCGGCATCTCGGCCGGACAGGTTTCGGTGGTGGACACCTTCGAGCACATCCGGTCGCCGTTCGCCCTTTCGGTTTGGCGGGAGGGTATCGGGCTGGCCGTGGGCATCGCGACCGGCACCCTGGCCCTGGTGGTGGCCTGGGTCGTGGTGGCGGCGGCCGACGGGCTCCGGCGCGCGGGGGGCGGAGGCCGCGGGACGGGCGCCGCGGAAGCGGGGGAGCGGACCTGGCCCGCGTCCTGATCTCGGGGTATTACGGCTTCGGCAACGCCGGTGACGAGCTCATCCTGGGCGCGCTCTGCTCCGCGCTGCGGGACCACGAGGTGGCCGTGCTGTCCGCGGACGTGGCGGGGACCGTCCGCGAGCATGGCGTGCCGGCCGTCCCGCGCATGCAGCCCGGCGCCGTCCTGCGGGCGCTGCGTCGGTGCGACGTGCTCGTCTCCGGCGGCGGCGGCCTGCTCCAGGACGCCACGGGCCCCGCCAGCGTGCCCTACTACCTGGGGGTCGTCGCCGCGGCGCGCGCGCTGGGCAAGCCGGTGATGGTCTATGCGCAGGGGATCGGGCCGCTCCGCTCCTTTGCGGCGCGAGCGGCCCTGCGCGTGCTGCGGGGCGCGCAGGCCATCACCGTCCGCGACGCCGAGTCGGCCCAGGTGCTGGCCGCCGCCGGCGTGGGGAACGTGGAGGTCACGGCGGACGCCGTGCTGTCCCTCCCGCGCCCCGAGCCGCCGCCGGGCGTTCCCCCGGAGTTGGGGGCGCTCGGCGTCGGCGCCGGGGAGCGCGTCCTGGCCCTGGCGCCGCGGCCCTACGGGGGGGAGGCGTTCAGCGCCCGGCTTGCCGAGGCGGCCGACGCGCTGGCGCGGGAACTCGGGGCCCGCGTGGTTCTGGTGCCGATGCAGTGGCGCGAGGACGGCCCGGCCTGCGCACGGATCGCCGGCGCCATGCGCGGGCCGGCGGCGGTCCTGGACCGGGCCGTCCCCGCCGCGCGCTACCCGGCGGTCTTCGCCGGCTTCGACGTCGTCGTGGGTATGCGGCTGCACGCGCTGATCCTCGCCGCGCTCTGCCGGGTGCCCGCCGTCGGGCTGGCCTTCGACCCCAAGATCGACGCGTTCCTGCGCAACCTGCCGCCGCCCCATGCGCAGCTCTCCCTGGATGCCGCCCCCGCCGCGCTCGCCGCGCGCGTCCGGGAGGCGTATCCCCCCTCGCCCGACGGCGCGGCCGCCCTCGACGCCGCGGTCGGGCTGCTGCAGGAGAGGGCCCGCCACAACAACGAGCGGTTGCTCCTCCTGCTGTCCTCGCTTCCCGCGCGGCGCGCGGGGGCCCGGCCACGGTGAGGCCCGCCCCCGGCGGCTGCGGCCCCTGATTTGCCGAAAACCGGATGCCGGCGCAGGACGCGGGGCGGGTCCTGTCGAAGCGGCGTCGCCGACTTGGACGTGGACGGGACCCGTGGTTGTCGCCCTGCCCCCCCGCCCGTGGAGCCGGTGGGCGCGGATGCCGCCGGAGGGAGCCTCGATGGCTGCGTGCGTGTCGGGCGCGTGGCGATGTCCGGGCCGCAAGGAGGGTGGCGCGCATCGTCAGCCTGACGGGCGTAAGCAAGGTGTATTCGCCACGCGTGACGGCCCTCTGCGACGTCACGCTGCAGATCGAGCGCGGCGAGTTCGTCTTCCTCATCGGGGTGAGCGGCGCCGGGAAATCGACGCTCGTGCGCCTCCTGTACCGCGAGGAGCGGGCCAGCAGCGGGCGCATCATCGTGAACGGCTACGACCTCATGCGCCTCCCCAACGCCCAGGTGCCGTTCCTCCGCCGCCGGATCGGCGTGGTGTTCCAGGACTTCAAACTCCTTCCGCGCAAGACGGTGGCGGAGAACATCGCCTTTCCCCTGGTGGTCTGCGAGCTGTCTCCCCGGGAGATCCGGCGGCGCGTGGCCGAGCTGTTGGAGGTCGTCGGCCTGAAGAGCCGCGCCACCGCCCGGCCCGCCGAACTCTCCGGGGGCGAGCAGCAGCGCGCGGCGCTGGCCCGGGCGGTCATCAACAACCCGGTGCTCCTGATCGCGGACGAGCCCACCGGGAATCTCGACCCGGAGAATGCCCGCGGCATCACCCAACTGCTGGCGGACATCAACCGCCGCGGAACGACGTGCGTCGTCGCCACGCACTCGGAGCAGATGGTCAACGCGCTCCGGCGGCGGGTCGTGGAGATGGTGGGCGGCCGGGTGGTGCGGGACGCCCATACCGCCGTCTACCGCGAGGCGTCCCCGGGGCCGGGCGCCGACGCGGAGCGTGGCCTCGCGTTCGCCGCGGCGGGGGCCGGCCTGCGTTCCGGCGCGGGCTGGTCGACCCGGGCGGGACGCCGGTAGGCCCCACGCGGGATGCGCGGCCGCCGCCGCGGCCCGGGATCCGAGGGGGATGGGCATGCGCATTCGCACCATGGGCTACCTGATCGGAGAAGCGGCGGGGAGCGTACGGGACAACGGGCTGCTGAGCGTCGCCGCGGTGAGCACCGTGGCCATCTCCCTCCTGGTCCTGGCGATGATCGCCCTGCTCGCGGCCAACATGCAGAACCTGGCGCGCACCGTCGACGGGCAGGTGCAGATCGTCGCCTACCTCGGATCGGCGACGGCGGCGGGCGCGAGCGGCAGCGCGGCCTCCCCCGCGCAGGGCGCGTCGTCCGCCAGCGTGGCGCCGGCGCCCTCCTCCTCCGCGGATGCGTCCGGCGCCTCCGCGTCCGGTGCGCCGGCCGCGACCTCCGCGTCCGGCACCGCGGCGGCCAGCGCCTCCGCACCCGCCGCCGCGGAGCAGCCGGATGCCGCGCTCGTCCAGCAGATCCGCGCCCTGCCGCATGTGACCGAAGCCGTCCTGGTGTCCAAGGCCCAGTCCCTGGCGGCGCTCCAGAAGGACCTGGGCGCCCAGGCGAACCTCCTGGGGCAGTTCCAGCAGGACAATCCGCTCCCGGACTCCGTCCAGATCCACGTCGACAGTCCGACGAACGTCGCCGCCGTCGTGGCCGAACTCGACCAGATGTCCGGCGTGTCCCGGGTCCAGAACGCGCAGGGCGCGGTCGACAAGCTCGTCGGCTTCACCCGCGCGGTCCGGATTCTCGGGGTCTTCCTCGTGGCCGCGCTGGCCCTGGCGACGGTCGTCGTGATCGGCAACACGGTGCGGGTCGCGGTGTGGGCCCGCCGCGATCAGATCGCCGTCATGAAGCTCGTCGGGGCCACGGACAGCTTCATCCGCTGGCCGTTCTTCGTCGAGGGCGCGATCCTCGGCCTCATCGGCGCCGCCGTGGCCGGCGGCGTGGTCGCCTGGGGCTATACCTGGCTGCACCGGGTGGTCACCCGCAGCATGGCCTTCCTGCCGCTCCTGGGAACCCACACCACGCTCCCCGTGCTCGTCGAGGGCCTGATGGCCGGCGGAATCCTGCTCGGCGCCCTGGGCAGCGCCGTGTCCGTCCACCGCCACCTCGACGTGTAGGGGCCGGGCCGCTCGGCGCTGCGCGTGTCGGAAGCGCCAGGGGCCCGGGCCCGACTGATCGGCGCGGCCGGCCCGTATGCTGGGACGGCGGGCGGGGGGCCGCGCACCGCGGACCGGCCGCCGGGGAGCGGGATCCCCCCGCTCCCCCGCGGAAGGGGGCCCCGCGCAGTGGTGTCGCGCCGCGCCGCCGCCGCGGGCGGATTGGCCCTGGTCCTCGTCACGGCGCTCCTCACATGGCGGATCGTCACCGCCTTTCCGGGCGGCCTCTCGGGCCCGCGGGGCGAGGGCGCCGCCGTGGCGGCCGTCGCGTCGGGTCTGCGCGTCATTGAGCGACGTTCGCTCGTTCCTCCCAATCCCCAGCGGTTGGCGGCCGCGGTCCTCGAAGCCGCCGTATCGTCGCTGCGCGACCCCCACTCGAGCTACCTGGGTCCGGCCGCGTACGCCGCGTTGCGCGGGGCGGCCGCCGGGCGATACAGCGGCGTGGGGATCGCGGTTGTCCAGGATGCGGCGGGTTATCCGGTCGTGGACCGCGTGGTGGCCGGCTCGCCGGCCGCGCTGGCCGCACCCCGGGGGGCGCCGCCCGGCAGGGCCCCCGGTCTGCGCCCCGGGGACCGGCTTCTTTCCGTCAACGGCCGGTCGATCGTCGGCACCGATGGGGCCACGGTCCGCGCGCTCCTCGCCGGGCCCGCGGGTACGGAGGTCACGCTGCGCATCCTCCGCCCGGCGCGCGCGCGGCCGGCGGCCGCCGAGCAGCTCACGTTCACGATGGTGCGCAGGGTCCTGACGGTGTCGGCCTTGACCTGGCGGGCGCTGCCCGGCGGCGTCGGCGACATCGCGATCGCCGCGTTCAACGCCCGGACGCCCCTGGAGATGGCGTCGGCCGTGCGGGCGCTGCGGGCGCGGCACGTCACGGGGATGGTCATCGACCTGCGTGACGACCCGGGCGGCCTCGTCAGCGCCGCCGAGCAGGTGGCCCGCTACCTCCTCCCCGGCGGCGTGGTGGCGTACCTGCAGCCGCGCAGCGGCGTCCGGGTGCCGCTCCCCGTGCCACGCCCCCTGTTGCCGCTCGGCGTGCCCTACGTCGTCCTCGTCAACGGCTACAGCGCGTCGGCCGCCGAACTGCTCGCCGCCGCCGTGCAGGACGACCGCGCGGCGCCTCTGGTCGGGGAGCGTACGTTCGGCAAGGGCAGCGTGCAGCAGATCTTTCCCCTCCCCGGCGGCGGCGCCCTCAAGCTGACCGTCGCCCACTACATCACCCCCGGAGGCCGCGACGTCGACGCCGTCGGCGTCCGGCCGGACGTGGAGGTCGCCTTCCCGCGGGCCACTCCCGCCCGCCTCGGACACCTGGCCACCGACCCGCAGTTGGCCGCCGCCGTCGCCCTGCTTGCGCGGAAGGCCGCGGCGTGACGGGCGCGGGAAGGCTGCGTCGGCGGCAGGGCCCCAAGGAGCCGCGAGGGGGGATGGCGCGTGCAGGCGCCGGGCGCGGGAGCGGAGGCGCCGGTCGGCTCGGGGCTGCGCAGAGCCCTGGATGCGCTGGCGGCGCGGGCCGAGGCCTCTGGAGGACGCATGGCCGTGGTGGTCTGCCACCACGAGCGGGGGCAGCGCTACGAAAGGCGCGCGGCCGAGTCGTTCGTAGCGGCCAGCGTCATCAAGCTGGCCGTGCTGGTCGCGGCCCACGCCGCCGCCGCGGAGGGCCGCCTGCCCTTCCACCGGTGGGTGCGGCTGCGGCCGGAGGACCAGGTCACCGGGTCGGGCGTGCTGCAGCTGCTGTCCCCCGGCCTCCGCCTCCCGGTGCGCGACCTCGTGGAGCTGATGATCGCGCAGAGCGACAACGCGGCCACCAACATGCTCCTCGAGCGGATCGGGCTGGACGCGGTCGCCCGGCTCCTGGAGGGCGCCGGCCTCCGCGGGACGCGACTGCGCCGCCCGCTCCAGGTCGTGCCGGCTGGGCCCTCGGAGCCCAACGTCACGACCGCGGCGGACACCGCGGCGCTGCTGCGGCTCATCGCCGACGGTCGCGCGGTCTCGTTCGAGGCCTCGCGCCGCATGGTGGCCACCCTCAAGCGGCAGCAGGTCGCCCACGGCCTCCCGGCGCTCCTGCCCGATCCCCGTCCCCCGTCGGGCTTCGGCGTGGTGCCCCGGTGGGAACTCGCGCACAAGACCGGCGGCGTGCCCGGCTACCAGCACGACGCCGGTCTCCTCTACCTCCCGGGCCAGACGGTCACCATCGCGGTCCTGACGCAGGGTTGCGGGTCCGCATCGGATGCGCGGGCCACGATCGCGCGCGTGGGGCTCGCGGTCTTCCGGGCCTTTGGCGATCGCGGGGCCGGGCGGGCGCCGGGCCGGGTCTAGCGGCAATGCCGATGCCATGACGGTGGCCAGCCAGGGCTGCCCTTGGCGCATAAACGAGCGGTTGACAAAATGCGCCACGTCCGCTGCGATGGGAACAGGGCACCGCACCGGACGATCCTCCAACGGCTCGATGCGGTCGAGTTCGTGCAGCGCTTGTATGACCCGGACCCCGACCTGCACCGCACCGAGTGGGCCGACCGTCTTTGCGATCGGTTTGGACTGGACGATCCCCTGGGCCGCAGGCGCCGCACCGGCTGTTTGAAGGCGCTGAGGATGCTGCAGGCGAAGGGATACTTGCGGTTGCCTCCGCCGCGCGCCAGGACGGCGCCGGGCGCGCCGCGGCGCCCGGGCAGCAGTGTCGCGCCCGCCGCGCACGTGCCCGATACGGCCGGGGCGATCCGCGCTCTGACGTTGGTTTTGGTGCAGAGCGACGAACAGATGCGCATCTGGAACGAGCTGTTCGAGACCGGGCGTCCCCGCGGCGCGGGGCCTTTGGTGGGACGCCAACTCCGTTACCCGATCGGCTCGGCGCACGGGCGGTTGGGCGGTGCGGCCGTTGCCTCGGCCGCGCTGCACCTGCAGGATCGAGACCGCTGGATCGGCTGGGACCAAGCGCGCCATTGGGACCGGGTGGTGGGTCTCCGTCGCTGGCAAGGTGCTCGCCCATGTGCGACACCTGGCCCTATGTCACGGGATCCTGGTGGTCGAACGGAACGCAGGCTGGACCAGTCCAGCCTGCCCGCACTGCGGCCATCTCGGGGAGAGGTTCTCACCCGATGGACGCGGCTATCCGAGCCGCTTCCGCTGCGGGCACGGGGGCTGGACCGGCGATGCGAACATCGCGGCGGCCCTGAATCGGAAGCGGACGTGGGACCGGACTTTCCGATACCCCGCCGCGGAAGAGCGGAAGGCCGTCGAAGCAAGCCGCCGAGAGGGCTCCCCGGAAACGGCGGGGGCCAACGTCAGACGGTCGACGGATGCCCCTGCGGCCTGATGCGCTCTGGGCTGGCTCGCAAGGGCCAGCCCCTGGTGGGGCTGGTTGCGGGCGGTGCGTGAGGGGTACAGGGGCTTGCCCTGAGAGGCGCACAGCGACTCCCTGCCGGCGGTCCGTGGCCTTCGGGTGCCCGAAGCGGACTTCCATCCTCGCCAGGGGCGGTACGAACGGCGGGTGTCGACAACCGCTGACACCACCAGACTCCGGACCGTGCCGGAGCGGTGCCCGCTCTACGGAACGGTCCCTTCCGGCGGGGTCCCCGCCCCCGCCGGGTCGGCCGCGGCGAAAAGTTCCCGCAGGCGCGTCATGTGCCGGCGCTCATGCCGCACGAAGCCGCGGGCGACATCGAGCAGCGTCCGCCGCCCCGAATCGGGGTGGATGCCCACGCGTTCCCAGGCCTCCGGCGGCAGGGCGGCGAGGCGCGCGACCATGTGCTTGCGGGCCAGGGTGTATGCGCCCAGAGCCACCCGCGGGTCCTGGTGGCGGTGCCGGTGCTCGAGCGCGCGCCAGTCGGGCTCGGCCGGGCAGAGGGTCGGCCCGTCCTCGGCCAGGATGCGGGCCACCCGCGCCGTCCAGTGCAGGTTGAACTCCAGGTCGGCGAGGTGGGCGACGATCTCTCTCGCCGTCCACCCCGCCTGGGTCGGATCCCGGAAGTCCCACGTGGCATCCGGCGCGCGGTTCACCAGTCGGGCCAGCGCCGCCGGTCCGCCGGCCAGATCGGAGAGCACCTCGCGGATCTCCGCCTCCGCCGGCACGTCCCGCTCTCCCCCGCTCCCGCCGCCGGCCACCGCCTCACTGCCCCGCCGGGGAGATCCGCAGGGACCACGCGTGCTCGCCGGGCGCGTCCGCGGGCCACTGGACGTGCAGGCCGTCGGCGTCGCGCGACCAGGTGAGCGGTGCCGCGCCGCCCAGGAGGTCGACCTTGCCGATCGCGCGCCGGTGGAGGCCCGTGCCCGTGCCCAGGGATCGGATCGTGACGGTCGGGCCGTCGGGCCGGCCCAGCACGATGGCGTAGAGGGTGTCCCCGCGCGTGGTGAAGCGGATGTCGCGGCCGGTGAAGGCACCGCGCCTCGTGTCCGTGAAGCCGCCCTCGGCGACGTCGGTCGGGCCCTCGCCGAAGACCTTCCACGGCCGCGTGCCGTAGATCGCCGGGCCGTTCACCCCCAGCCACCGCCCGATGCCGAGCAGGAGGTCCACCTCCGGTTCGGGGATCGTGCCGTCCGGCCGGGGTCCGATGTTCAGCAGGAGGGCGCCGTTCTTGCTCACGATGTCGACCAGGTCGCCGACGAGGGATCCCACGGGCTTGTAGTCCTGGTTCTGGACGTACCCCCAGGAGTTCCGGGAGACCGAGGTGTCCGTTTGCCACAGCAGCGGGCGGACGTCGCCCGCCTGCCCTCGTTCGATGTCGTACACGGCGGTGCCGTCCGCGAACGCGCGGTTCTTGTAGTTGACCGCCACGCCGCGCCTCCACTGCGCGGCGCGGTTGTAGTAATAGGCGGCGAAGAGCGGCAGGTACGGCCGGAAGGCGGGCTGCTCGATCCACCAGTCGAACCACACGATCTGCGGCTCATAGCGGTCGACCAGCTCGCAGGTGCGCAGCAGCCAGTCCTCCAGGAACGCCTCGTCGGGCGGCAGCGCCTCGGGCTGCGCCGGCCCGTAGAGGCCGGCGTACCGGGGATCCCGCACGTCGGACTCTCCGCGCATCCCGGGTTCGAAGAACCACCAATGCTCGGCGCGGTGGGTGGACAGCCCGAACACGAGCCACTGCCGCCGGACCGCCGCCGCGAGCTCGCCGATCACGTCGCGCTTCGGCCCCATGCGCACGGCGTTCCATTCGGACCACGAGCAGTCGTACATGGCGAAGCCGTCATGGTGCTCCGCGACGGGCACCACGAACCGCGCGCCCGCGCGCCGGAACAACCCGGCCCACTGATCCGCGTCGAACCGATCGGCGGTGAAGCGCGGGATGAAATCCTTGTACCCGAAGGTGGCCTGCGGCCCGTGCGTGGAGGCGTGGTGGTCGAACTCGGCGCTGCCCTGCCGGTACATGTTCCGCGGGTACCACTCGTTGCCGAACGCCGGGACCGCATAGACGCCCCAGTGGATGAAGATGCCGAACTTCCCGTCGGCGTACCACTCCGGGACCCGATACCCGGCGAGCGATTCCCACGACGGTTGGAACGGACCCGCCGCCGCGACCTGCTCGACGTGCGCCCGCGCGTCCGCGGCCCGGCTCACGTGACGCCCTCCCTGCCCGCATGCAAGGCCCGTCCGGCGGTGCGCCGGGCATCGGCGGTCGGGCGCAGGCGTGCGCCCCGATCCTTTGCGCGGCGCGCCGCACGCTCCTGCAGACCGCCGCATGATCGGAGGGCGCCGGTTCAGCCCGTCCGGCGGACGCGCAGCGCCGCGGCGGCCGGGCTGTCCGCGGCGGGTCCGTGGAACCGGGCCAGCGGGTCGTGGGCGTGGTGGGCCAGCTTGGCCACATGCACGCGCCCCGGACGAACCGTCGCGAACGCGGCGAGGGCCGCGCCCACCGAGGGGCCCAGGATGTAGATCCACATCTGGGGCAGGGCGTGGGCCACCAGGGCGGGGCCGAACGAACGGGCCGGGTTCATGGACGCCCCGCTGAACGGCGCCTCCAGTCCGACCACGAGCGAGACCAGGGGCGGGATGGCGGCGGGCGTGAACCGCCGCAGTCGAGGGTGGCCCGAAAACCAGAGGATCAACCCCACGAGCGCGAACGTGGCCGCCACCTCGCCCGCGACGGCGCCCCACGGCCCGGCGGAGGCCGACGGCAGGGTGGCCCCGAACCGCACCGCTCGGCCGGCGGCGCCCCAGGCCGCGGGCAGGGCGGCGGCGCCCAGCACGGCGCCGATCACCTGCGCCGCGCTATACAGGGCGGCGTCGGCCGCCCCCAGACTGCCGGCCAGCCAGAACCCCCAGGACAGGACCGGGTCCAGGTGCGCCCCGGAGACCCGCCCCACGGGAGACAGGGCCAGCAGGGCCCCCGTGCCACCGAACAGGAATCCGGTGAGCAGACGGCGGGCGAGCGCGCCCGGCAGGGCGTGCGCCACCGCCAAGCCCGGCGCGAAGTCCGCGATGACGAAGGACAGCCCCACGAAGACCAGGAGCGCCGTCCCGACGAGTTCCGCGGCGTAGGCCCGCCAGTGCGGGACCCAGCGCGACCCGCCCGCCCGCGGCTTCACGGGCGTGGCCCCGCCTCTTCGAGGAGCGCGGCGATGTGCTCGCCGATGGCGAGCGAGGCCGTGGCGGCGGGCGAGGGGGCGTTGAGGACGTGGAGCGCCCGCTCCGTGCGCAGGAGGCTGAAGTCGTCCAGGAGCGCGCCGTCGGGCCCCACCGCCTGGGCCCGGACCCCCGCGCCGCCCGGGACCAGGTCGCCGGCCCGGAGGTCGGGCACCATGCGCCGCAGGGCCCGGACGAAGGCCGGCTTCGACCACGAGCGGTGGTACTCCGCCAGCGCGACGCGCCAGTAGCGGGCCGCGAGGCGGCGGAACCCGCGAAACGCGAGCGTCGCCGAGAGGTCCGTGAGCGACAGGCTGGTCCGGGTGTAGCCCTCGCGCGCGAAGGCCAGGACGGCGTTCGGCCCGGCCTCGCGCAGCCCGTGCACCGTCCGGGTGAAGTGCACGCCGAGGAAGGGGAAGGCGGGGTCCGGCACCGGGTAGACGAGCCCCCGCACGAGGTCGTGGCGTTCCGGCCGGAGCAGGTAATACTCTCCGCGGAAGGGGACGATCCGCACCTCGGGCCGCGCGCCGCAGCGCGCCGCGACCACGTCCGACTGCAGCCCGGCGCAGTTGACCACAAGCCCGGTCGCCACGGAGCCGGCCCTCGTGCGCAGGAGCCACCCGCCCCCGCTCGCGTGCCCCGCGAGCAATTCCGCGTTGGGCAGCAGGGCTCCCCCGGCCGCCGCCACGTCCGCCGCCAGCGCCGCGACGACGGCCGGATAGTCGGCGATGCCGGTCGCCGCCACGTGGAGCGCGGCCACGCTCCGGACGTGCGGCTCCAGTTCCCGCACCTGCCCGGCATCCAGGCGCGTGACCCCGTCGACGCCGTTCGCCGCGGCGCGGCGCTGCAGCTCATCCAACCGGGCCAGCTCGTCCTCGCCGACGGCCACGATCAGCTTGCCGCACTTCTCGTGGGCGATGCCGCGCTCCGCGCAGAAGGCCAGCATGCGCCGCGCGCCCTCCACGCAGAGCCGGGCCTTCAGGGATCCGGGCCGGTAGTAGACGCCCGAGTGGATCACGCCGCTGTTGTGCCCGGACTGGTGCGTCCCAGGGCGCGCCTCCTTCTCCAGGACGCAGACGCGCGCGCGGCCCCGCCGCTGCAGGGCGCGCGCCGTGGCCAGGCCGACGATTCCGCCGCCGATCACCGCGACGTCCGCGGAGACGTCCGCCAAGACCCGGCCTCCCATCCGCCGCCCCATCGCGCCCGCCCCAGTTCGCCCTCGACCCCGCGGCACCCTGGCGGCAGCCCGGGCGGGGCTTGCCCCGGAAGGGGAGTTGGCGCGGCGACAGAGAAGTCCGAGGGCTGGCGCCCGTCGGGCATGATGGGACGCAGATGCCGGCCGCAACGAACGGAGGCGGACGCGCCTTGGGCGGACCCTTCCGCATGCACGCCCCCTTCGCGCCGGCGGGCGACCAACCCCAGGCCATCGATGGGATCACCTCGGCCATGCGCGAGGGGGCGCCGGCGGCCGTGCTGCTCGGCGTCACCGGGTCCGGCAAGACGGCGACCATGGCTTGGGCCATCGAGCGCCTGCAGCGGCCCACCCTGGTCATCGCGCACAACAAGACGCTGGCCGCCCAGCTCGCGGGGGAGTTCCGGGAGTTCTTCCCCGAGAACGCGGTGGAGTATTTCGTCAGCTATTACGACTACTATCAGCCCGAGGCCTATATCGCCAGCTCCGACACATACATCGAGAAGGACACGCTGCGCAACGACGAGATCGACAAGCTGCGGCACAGCGCCACGACCGCGCTCTTCGAGCGGCGGGACGTGATCGTCGTGGCCTCGGTGTCCTGCATCTACGGTCTGGGTTCACCCGACGAGTATCACGACATGATGCTGGCGCTCCGGGTCGGCGAGGAACGTCCCCGCCACCAGATCCTCCGCATCCTGGTCGACATCCAGTACCGCCGCAACGACTTGGATCTGCGCCGCGGCTGCTTCCGCGTGCGCGGCGACGTCGTGGAGATCCATCCGGCCGCATGGACGGACAAGGCGGTGCGCGTGGAGCTGTTCGGCGACGAGGTCACGCGCATCACCGAGATCGACACGCTGACGGGCGAGGTTCTGGCCGAGCACGACAGCGCCACCATCTACCCCGCCACCCACTACGTGGCCGCCCAGGACCGCATCCGCCGCGCGGCCGACTCCATCGAGGCCGAGCTCCACGAGCGCCTCGCCGAGCTGCGCGCGGACGATCGCCTCCTGGAGGCCCAGCGGCTGGAGCAGCGCACGCGCTATGACCTCGAGATGCTGCGGGAGGTCGGCGTCTGCACCGGCATCGAGAACTACAGCCGCCACCTGACGGGCCGGCAGCCCGGGGAGCCGCCATACACGCTGCTCGACTTCTTCCCGAGCGACTTCCTCTGCATCGTGGACGAGTCGCATCAGACGGTGCCGCAGGTCGGCGCGATGTACGAGGGGGACCGGTCCCGGAAGCTGGAACTGGTCAAGTACGGCTTCCGCCTGCCCTCCGCGCTGGACAACCGCCCCCTGACCTTCGCCGAGTTCGAGGCCCGCATCACCCAGGCGGTTTTCGTCTCCGCGACGCCCGCGGCGTACGAGCTGCGGCGGGCCGCCGGGCGGGTGGTCGAGCAGATCGTGCGGCCCACGGGCCTCCTGGACCCAGAGGTGGAGGTCCGGCCGACGCGCGGCCAGATCGACGACCTCGTGGCGGAGATCCGGGATCGGGTGGGACGCGGGCACCGCGTGCTCGTGACGACCCTCACCAAGAAGATGGCGGAGCAGCTCACGGACTACCTGCGGGAGCTCGGGCTGCAGGTCCGCTACCTCCACTCGGAGGTCGACACGCTCGACCGCCTCATCATCATCCGCGATCTGCGGCTGGGCGCCTTTGACGTCCTGGTCGGCATCAACCTTCTGCGCGAGGGACTGGACCTCCCCGAGGTCTCGCTGGTCGCGATCCTCGACGCCGACAAGGAGGGCTTCCTCCGGGCGGAGCGGTCCCTGATCCAAACCATGGGGCGCGCCGCGCGGCACGTGGAGGGCCGCGTGATCCTCTACGCCGACCGGATGACGGACTCGATGCGCGGCGCCATCGCCGAGACCGAGCGCCGGCGCGAGATCCAGCGGCGCTGGAACGAGACGCACGGGGTCACGCCCCGTTCGGTGCAGAAGGCGGTGCGGGACCTCCTCGAGCCGTCGCGCGAGCCCCAGGAGGCGCGCGGCGCGGCCGGCGGGCGCTCCGCGGCCGGGGCGCTGCCGCCGGGCGACGTCTCGCCGCGGGAGTTGCCGGCCCTGATCGAGCGCCTCCGCCAAGACATGCGCGAGGCCGCCAAGCGGCTGGAGTTCGAGCGGGCGGCCGAACTGCGGGACCTGGTGATCGAACTGGAGGCCCGGGGCGGCGGGGCGGCCCAACCGCCGCGTCCCGCGCGCGGGCGGCGGCGGAACCGGACGGGATAGGGCGACGTCGGCGCTCAGGCCCGGAGGAAGGCCGTGGCCTCCTCGCGGTCATGGAACAGGTGGCGCACCGCGACGACGGTGAAGCCCGCCCGCGCCAGCCGCGCCCGCGTCGCTCGCACCGTCTCGGTCGGCGACGCCCCTCGGAAGAATTTGATCGTGAAGATGCCGGGGGCGCCGGGCCGGAGGGCCGGGTGGAAGCGGGCCGCAGCCCGGGCGGCGGCGCCGGGGTCGCCGTTCATATCGACGGCCAGCAGGTCGAACGGACCCGGCGGCACCGGCACCGCGGCCGCGGACCCGCGCAGGACGGTGAGGCCCGGGGCCGCTCGCAGGGCGGGGTCGAGAAGGCCGGGGTCGACCGCCGTGACGTGCGCGCCCTTCGCGAGAAGAAGGGACGTCCAGCCACCCGGGGCGGCGCCGAGGTCGAGGGCGCGGGGGTTCGGAGGGAGGGCCACCGAGAAGAGCTCGAGGGCCTCCTCCAATTTGCGGGCGGAGCGGGAGATCTCCCCCGGGCGGGCCTGGAGGCGGGCGGCGCCACCCGGCCACGGCGCGAGGTTGGCGGCGACGGGGCCGAAGCCCGCGAAGGCCGCCCCGGGGGCGATCGCGACCGACAGCGCCAGGTCCGCCGGCCCGCTGGCGGCCTCCACGCCGAAGGCCGCCAGGTGGGGCCTCAGGGCGGCGGCGACCCGGCCGGGACTCCAGCGCGGGGCGCCCGGCAGGACCTGGACCTGCACCTGAGCGCGGGGGGCCGCCGCCGGGCCCGCGGGCCCCAGGATCTCGCCGAGGCGCGGCGCCAGGACCTCCCGGGCCCACCGCGGGCCGGCGCGCCCTTCGTCGGCGGGAGGGGAGCCGGCCGCGTCCGTGGGAGCGGAGGGGACGGGCACCGCCAGGTCCGCCGGGCCCGCGTGGCGCACGAAGACGGTGTCGCGCAGCGCCGGGGCGAGATCCGCGAAGCGCCCCGGCGCCGAGACGAGGAAGGATCCAGGCGCCAGGTCGGCGATGGCGCAGCCCGGGGGGAGCGCGGCCTCCAGTTCGGCCCGGGCGAGGGCGGCGTAGCGCGGCGCGGCGGAGCATACGGCATGCATGGGCGGTCGCGGGGCCGGCCACCGTCTCCGTGCGGAGGGGGTGTCCGGAAGCCCTGCGCACCTCCTCCCGCCGCGGTCGAGGTCCCCGCTCGCCGTCGCCGCGCATGCGGCGGCCGCCAGCCAGGGGAGGATTCGCCCCGGCGGCCGGCCAACTACCCGGTCCGGCGCGCGGGAGGCGGGGCCGCGTGGACGGTTCGGGGGCGCCCCGGCGGCCCCTGCCTGGAGCGCGGCGCCCCGCCCGTTTCCCAGGGCCGCCTCCGGACCCCCGGCGGCCCTCCCCGGAGAGGTGGCGGCCCATGCAGGTGGCGATTCACGGGAAGAACCAGCTCGAGGTCACGGCGGCGCTGCGGGACTTCGTGCAGCAGCGCTTGGACAAGCTCGACCGCTACTTCGGCGACGGTGGCGGGCCCACCGCGCAGGTCGTCCTCAGCGTCCAGCGCGAGCGCCAGAGCGTCGAGGTCACCATTCCGCTGGATGGGTTCCTCCTGCGGGCAGAAGAGGCCGAGCCGTCGATGTACGCGGCCGTCGATCTCGTGCTGGACAAGCTGGACCGCCAGATCCGCAAGTTCCGGACCCGGGCGCACCGCCGGCCGCGCCACGAGGGGCCCCGGCCGGACCGGGAGCCGGCGGCCGAGGCGGGCCCCCAGCCGGGCGAGGAGGCGGTCGTCCGGACGAAGCGGTTCGCGCTCAAGCCCATGACCGTCGACGAAGCCGTTCTGCAGATGAACCTCCTCGGCCACGACTTCTTCGTCTTCCGCGAGGCCTCGAGCCTTGAGGTCCAGGTCCTGTACCGGCGCCGGGAGGGTGGATACGGGCTGATCGCCGGGCAGTGAGCGCCCGGGCGCGCAGCGGGAGCGGCGGACGACGTCTGCGCGGAAACGGGGTTTGGGCCTGTGCCGAACGCATCGGACGGCGCCGGGGGGGGACGGCTCGCGGACGGGCCGGCCCCGGACTCCTGGGGCGCGCGGCCCGGCGCGGGCCGCGCGCTCGCCTTCGTGTTCGAGGGCGGCGGCCACGCGGAGACACCCCTCGAGGACGACCTCCGCAACCTGCGCCATGCCGTCTGCCTTGACACCCTCGACGCCCTCCGGGCGCTCCGGCATCAGGGGGACCTCGCGCGCATCGTCCTGGTCACGGACCGCCGCGGCCTCGCCGCCCTTGCCCCGCCCGACGTGGACATCCACGACACGTCCGCCGACGGCCCGGCCTTCCACTTCGGCCAGACGCTCGCCCGGCTCCTGGTCCAGCACGCGCCCGACGTGGCGCTGGTGCTCGGAGGGGCCGCGGCGCCGCTGCTGACGTCCGAGGACCTGCGGCGCTTCCTGGCCCTGGCCTGGGCGAACCCCGGAGCGTCGGTGCAGAACAACCCCCAGTCTCCGGACATCCTGGCGTTCGGCCCGGCCGCCCCGGCCGCGTCCCTGGCCCTGCCGGATTCCGACAACGCCCTGGGACAGACCCTCGTCGCATCCGGATTCCGCCGCGTCTTGGTCGAAAACAGCGCACGGGTCAACTTCGACATCGACACGCCGGCCGACGCGGCCGTGCTGGCGGGTGAGGCCGGGCTCGGCCCCCGGACGCGCCGGGCCTGCGCGGGCCTCGGGTGGATCGGCGCCTTGCGGCGGCGCCTCGACGCGGTGGAGGCCGCCCTCTCGGCCGACGGGGCCGAACTGGCGATCTTCGGCCGCGTGGGGCCGCCGGTGACCGGCTACCTCAACATGCACCTGCGCTGCCGGTTGCGCCTGTTCTCCGAGGAGCGGGGCATGCGCGCGCTCGGCCGTGTGGCGTCTGGGAGCGTCGTCTCCGTCATCGGCCGCCTCGCCGACGCCGTGGGGCCGGAGGCGTTCTTCTCCGCGCTCGCCGGCTGCGCCGACGCCGTCCTGTTCGACTCCCGCGTGTTGATGGCCCACTGGCGGTCGCCCCTTTCCGACGCCGAACGGTACCACTCGGACATCGGCGAGGCGGCGGCGGTCGCGGATCCCCGCCTGGCCGCGTTCACCCGGGCGGCCTGGGCCGCGGAGCCGACCGTCGTGCTCGGCGGCCACACCCTGGTGTATGGGGGGCTATGGCTCCTCGCCGACCGGGCGATCCGGCGCATCCATCCCGCCCCGTCCTGACGCGGGCGCGGCGCCGGGCCTCGGGGCCGCGCGCCGGGAAAGGGGGAGCCCCTCTTGCCGCCCCTGCGCCGCTCCGTGCGCCTCTCCGGCCTCCAGCGCGGCCAAGGTGCCGCCGCCGCGCCGGACGTGGTCGACGCGGAGACCGCTTACGCGCGCACGATCGAGCAGCCATACGTGGACACGGGGGCCCTGGAGCAGGTCGCCCAACGCGTCGCCGGGGTGTACGGATGCCGCGTCCGGCGCCGGGCCGGCCTGGCCTGTCCCGATCACGTGCGCGTCATCGCCGACCGCGCGCGCTCCACCGCCGTGGCCAAGGACATCCAGAGTGCGTGGTTCGCCCTGTGGGGTCTGTACGTCCCGCGCCAGGCGTTCTCGGTCACGGCCGTCCAGCGGGGGGACGACTGGGCGCCGCGGCGCGTCCGCGTGCAGTTGCGCGAGGTGCGCGCCGACCGCGTGGCGGGCGATGTCCGCGTCGAGGTCACGCTGGCGGTCCGGGGGCGCCGCGTGCGCGGCCATGCCGCGAGCCCCGAGGCCGACGCGGACCCCCGCCGGCTGGCGGCCTCCGCCGCCCTGGAGGCGGCCACGCGGTTCCTGCCGGCCGGCTGCGAGCCCGGCCTGCTCGACATCCGCCGCCTGCGCGTGGGTGGTGTCCCCGCCCTCGTCTGTGCGCTCGGCGCCGTCGGCCGCCCGCCGCTGCTCGGGATCTGCGCCGCGGCTGGAGACGATCGCGTGGCCGCGGCGCGCGCCGTGCTCGACGCCCTCAACCGCCTGCTGCGGGCCTGAGCGGGCGGTCCGCGTTGCCCGGGTCGGGGTGCGGTGCTACACTGGTTGAACGCCTTGTAGGTGTAGCGGATCCTGGGGGTGGTCCCGTGCTGGGCGTGCTGCGGCGCATCTTCAACGCCAACGAGCGCGAGGTTCGGCGGCTCCACGGCGTGGTGGCGGCGATCGGCGATCTGGAGCCCGAGGTGGCCGCCCTGGACGACGCCGGGCTGCGCGCGAAGACCGCGGAGTTCCGGGAGCGGATCTCGCGCGGCGCCAGCTGCGACGACCTGCTGGTCGAGGCCTTCGCGACTGCGCGGGAGGGCGCCCGCCGCGCGCTGGGCCTGCGCCCGTTCGACGTGCAGCTCATGGGCGGCATCGTGCTCCACGAGGGCCGCATCGCCGAAATGAAGACCGGCGAAGGCAAGACCCTCGTGGCCACGCTGCCCGCCTATCTGAACGCCCTGGAGGGCAAGGGCACGCACATCGTCACCGTCAACGATTACCTGGCCAAGCGCGACAGCCAGTGGATGGGCCAGATCTACCGCTTCCTCGGCCTGTCCGTGGGCGTGATCGTGCACGAGTTCGATTCCGCCACGCGGCGCCGCCAGTACGCGGCGGATATCACTTACGGCACCAACCATGAGTTTGGGTTCGACTATCTCCGCGACAACATGGCCGACGCCATCGGCGACCTCACGCAGCGCGGCCAGCACTACGCCATCGTCGACGAGGTCGACTCCATCCTCGTCGACGAGGCGCGGACCCCGCTGATCATCGCCCTGCCGCAGGAGAAGGACACCGGGTGGTTCTACCGGTTCGCGGCTCTGGTCGAGGATCTCGAAGAGGAAACCGATTACACCGTGGACGAGAAGCTCCAGACCGTGGCGCCGACCGAGGACGGCGTGCACAAGGTCGAGCGCGGTCTGGGAGTGGAGAACCTCTTCGATCCGGAGAACATGAATCTGTCGCACTACCTGGAGAATGCCCTCAAGGCCAAGGCGCTGATGAAGCGCGACGAGAAATACATCGTCAAGGACGGCGAGGTGGTCATCGTCGACGAGTTCACCGGCCGCCTCATGTTCGGGCGGCGGTGGGGTCACGGGCTGCACGAGGCGGTGGAGGCCAAGGAGGGTTGCAAGATCCCCCAGGGCACCCAGACCTCGGCGACCATCACCATCCAGAATTACTTTCGCCTGTATCACAAACTCGCGGGCATGACGGGTACGGCGGCGACCGAGGAAGAGGAATTCCACAAGATCTACAAGCTGGACGTCGTCGTCATCCCGACCAACATGCCCATGGTCCGGGACGACCTGGCCGACGTCGTCTACCGCAGCGAGGCGGCCAAGTTCCGGGCCGTCGTGCGCGAGATCCAGGAGCGGCACGAGGCGGGGCAGCCGGTCCTCGTGGGCACCGTGGATATCACCAAGAACGAGCGCCTGTCGCGCATGCTGGACCGCGTGGGGGTCCCGCACCAGGTGCTGAACGCCAAGCACCATGAGAAGGAGGCCCACATCATCGCCCAGGCCGGACGGGCCGGAGCGGTGACGATCGCGACCAACATGGCCGGGCGGGGGACGGACATCCTTCTCGGGGGCAACCCGGAGTATCTGGCGCGGGAGCGCCTGATCCAGGAAGGTGTCCTTCCCGAGGTCGCGACGCTCGCGTCCGAGAAGGTCCCGCCCGCTCCCGCGGCGCCGGACGATGGCGGGACGCCGCCCGAGGCGGCCCTGGCGGCGGGCGGCGTCCCCACGGCGCCGCTGGGTGCGGGCGGGACGCTCGCGCCGGGCGGCGCGCCGCCGCCGGTGGTCCCCGTGGTCACGCTGCCCGGCGGCGTCTCGGCGGAGCAGTTGGCGGAAGTGCGCGCCCGCTACCTCGAGCTCGTCGCGCGCTTCGACGTGCACACGCGGGAGGAACATGCCCGGGTGAAGGCCGCGGGCGGCCTGCACGTCATCGGCACAGAACGCCACGAGTCCCGGCGCATCGACAACCAGCTGCGCGGGCGCAGCGGCCGCCAGGGCGATCCGGGCAGTTCCCGATTCTACCTCTCGCTCGAGGACAGCCTGATGCGGCTGTTCGGAGGCGACTCGCTGCAGCGCGTCATGGAGTTCTTCAAGGTCGACGAGGACGAGCCCATCGAGTCGCCCATGGTGACGCGGGCCATCGAACAGGCGCAGCGCAAGGTCGAGTCGCGCAACTTCGAGGCCCGGAAGAACGTCCTGGACTACGACGACGTCCTGAACGAGCAGCGCGAGGTGATATACAGCCAGCGGCGGCGCATCCTCGCCGAGGCGGATCCGCATCCGATCCTCGAGGGCATGCTCGGGGACGTGGCCAAGACGATCGTCGCCGCGCACTGTCCCGAGCGGTCCGACCCGGAGGACTGGGACCGGGCCGCGCTCGTCACGGCGGCGGAGCAGAGCTTCGTGGCCCCCGGGCAGATCACGCCCGCGGATCTCGCCGACCTGCGTGAGCCGGATGCGATCCGGCAGGCGTTGGTCGACACGGCGGCGCGCTCGTTCGCCGAACGCGAGGCCATCCTGGGCGCCGAGAGCATCCGCCAGTTCGAGCGCACGATGCTCCTGCGGGTGGTCAACCACCAGTGGATCGAGCACCTGGAAGCCATGGACGAACTGCGCGAGGGCATCGGGCTGCGCGCCTACGGCCAGCTCGATCCCCTGACGCAGTATCGCCTCGAGGCCTTCGAGATGTTCGAGGAGATGGTGCAGCACATTCGCGAGGAGGCCGTGCGCCTCGTCTATCTGGTGCGCATCGTCCGCCTCACCCCGGAGCAGCAGGCCGAATGGCAACGGCAGCAGGCGGCGGCGGGGCTGCGAGCCGCGGGCACCGATCCGGCGCCGGCCGGCGCGCCGCCACCGGGAGGCCTGGAGGCAGGGCTGCAACGCCCGGCGGAGGGACCCCCGACGCCCGCCGAGCCGCCGCCCGGGAATGTTGCCTCCCCTCCGGGAGCGACCGTCGGCGCGTCCGCCCGCCAGGAGCCGGCGGCGGAGGGGGTCGGCGCTCCGGCGGCCGCCGACCCCGCGGCGCAGGCCGCCGCGGCCGCCGCGCTGGCCCAGG
>JAJYVV010000142.1 GCA_021791815.1 Bacillota bacterium
CGGCGCGCGCGGCAGCACGGCGATGTCGACATGGGGTTCATGGTACCGCGTCGTCGCCCGATGGCGGCGACCCGGCCGGCGGTCATCGCGCGGGACGCAATGCGGCCGCCGGCGTTCCTGCGGTGCGCGGGGGCGGTCGCGTGCGCGCGGCCGCCGGACGCCCGAGCGCGCTGGAGGACCCGTATCGCCGGAAGGTGAAGCGTGTCTGCCGTCGTCCGCCCGCGCCTCCCGCAGGACGCGACCGAGCAGACCTTCGTCCAGGCGCTGGCGGCCTGGCCGCGCGGGACGGGACGGCGGGCCGGCCTGCTGGTCCCGTGGATGGACCGGACCGCGGTCCGTGCGGTGCACGACTTCCAGCGGACCGCGCGCCGGCGCGCCACCCTGCCCATCCCGCCGGATCATCCCGAGCCGGGGCCCGGGAGGGGGCCAGTCTCGGCATCGAGGCCCGGCGGCTGTGGGCCGCCGTCGAGCGCCTGCCCCCGTCCCTGCGCTCGGCCGTCGCGCGGCGCTACGCCGCCGGGCTGCCCGCGGCGTCCATCGGCGCGGCGGTGGGCAAGACGGCCGGCGCCGTGCGCGCGGACCTCTTGCGCCTGCTCCGCGCCATCCTGGCGGAGGGCGAGGAGGATGCGCAGCGACGGACGGGCCGGGTCGCCGGGGGAGGCTCGACACCGGGGCCGATCGGCGGCTGGCGGCTCGTCTGGCCGCGAGCGTGCGCGGGGTCGGCCGCCGCGCCGCCTTCGCGGCCGACCTCGGGGAGCGCCTACGGGGGCCGGGGCGGCGGCCCGGGCGGCGCTGGTCCAAGCCCACCTCAGGCTGGTGCCCCGCCTGGCCCGCGGCCACGGGGGCCCGCCCCGGCTGCCGCGGCCGGGGACGGATCGGTCGTGCGGCCGGAACCCGGCGGTGGGGCCCGTCCGGAAGCGGACCCGCGCGGTCCCCTACGGGCCGGGCAGCGCCTCCGGCAGCCCGAACCGGGCGAACAGGTCGGGCCCGCCGAAGCGCACGATCGACGCGACCTGGTCCGCCGCGATCCCGAGCACCAGCAGGCCGCTCGCGCGGCGGACGGGTCGGGAGGGGTCGGGCACGTAGTATGCGAGGGCGGGCTGCCGGTTGGCGCGCGTCACCTCCAGGCGCACGCCGCCGCCCCAGAGGGGCTGGCTGCGGTAGAAGGCGGCGATGGCCGGGCGGCCGACGACCTCGATCGGGAGCGGGGGCATCGTGACCCGGGCGTCGGGGGCCAGCAGCGCCACGACGCCCTCGACGTCCCCCCGCTCGAAGGCGTCGACGAACCGGGCGACGACGGCGGCCTCGTCCCCGGCCCGGGGCAGCGAGACGCCGCGGGCATCCCCGGGGGCCGGCATCCGGCCGCGAGCCCGTTGCAGGGCGCTGTTGACGGACGCGGGCGAGGTGTCGAGGATTTGGGCGGCCTCGGCGGCGGAGAAACCCAGCACGTCCCGCAGGACCAGGGCCGTCCGCTCCCGTGCCGGCAGCCGCTGCAGGCCGGCGACGAAGGCGAGGGCGATGGACTCCCGGGCATCGTACCGAGCCTCGGGGCCCGGCGCGGCGTCGTCGAGCAGGGCGTCCGGGCACGGCTCCAGCCACCACGGCTCGTCCGACGGCCTCGTGCCCGGCGGCGGGACCGCCGGCGCGGGACGGCGCGAGGCGTCGCGCACGTGGTTGGCGCAGCGGTTGGTCGCGATGCGGTAGAGCCACGCGCGCGGCGCGCGGCCGTCGAAGCGCCCCAGGGCCTGCCACGCCGCGACCAGGGTCTCCTGGACGACGTCCTCGGCATCCTGCAGCGAGCCGAGCAGCCGGTAGCAGTGCACGAGGAGCTCCCGGCGGTGGGGGCCGACCATCTCGTCGAAGCCCTGACCACCGCCGCCCCCGGCCGGGGCGGAATCGGGCACCTGCACCCCGTCCCCTCACGGCGCCGAGCCTTCCGGCCGCCCGCGCCTCGCCACCTCTTTCGGGTCCGGATGGCCCTTTCCCGTCGTGATCAGGTTGCGCAGGCTCTCGCCGACGTAGAAGCCCCACGCGTCGGCGCACTGGGCGTAGCATTCGGCGGCCGGCACCAGGCCGGCGTGGGTGAAGCTTAGTTCGGCACCCTCGGCCCGCGGCACGATGTCGAAGATGACGCGCGTCCCCTTCCACTCGCCGCGGTCCCGCACGAACGTGACCTCGGCGTCCACGACCTCCCAGACCACGCGCGCGCCAGGGATCAGTTCCGTGATCCTCTGGGTGCTGCGATGGAGGTCCCCGTGCCGGTACGTGAACTCGGCGCCCAGCGCGTCCGTCCTCCCGTCCACGCCCTCCGACCACCAGCCGCGCACGTCCGTCACCGCCGCGAAGACCTGGTCCGGGGTCCGGTCCACGGCAAAGACGATACGGAAGTCCTCCTGCGCCACGACGCGTCCTCCTCCTCCTGCCATGGCTCCCGGCGGGGTGCTGGCGCTCCGGGCCCGCGCGTCGCGGTGCCGAACGGCTCGCGCGACCGTGCGGGCAGGGGGCCGTGGCCCGAGCGCGCGTCCCTGGTCGCCCTCCCGTTGGCCGGCCGGCCCGCCCGCGCGCCTCGGGTCCCCTCGCCCCCGCCTCCCATCGGTGCAACACCAGCCGCCCGCGGAATTCATCGCCGCGGGCGATCCCGCCCGCCGTCCCGCGGTCTCCCAGGGCCGGCCGCCCGGCGGCGCCGCTCCCGCGGTCCCACACCGCCTGCGCCCCACCTGGTCGCCACGACCGCCACGGGGTGCGCCAGCAACAGGCCGACGCGCAGCCCTGCCCTGACCGGTCGTGCCCGGGCGCGCCGGCTCCCAAGTTCCGGATCGGGTCAGGGCGCCGAGCGTGGAGCAGAGGGAGGGGGGCGGTGCGTCGCCCTCGCGGTCCCCTGCCCGGATCGGCGCGGGGACGGGCAGCGGCGGGGCCGCTGCGTGAAGCGGAACCGGTTCCCAGGGTCGTCGGCGGAGACCGACCCCAAGGCCGGGCGATCGGTGGGCGGCGCCGCGAAGGGCACGCCCGCGGTGCCCGCGCACGGCGGCCCGGCGCGCGCCATGACGGCGAACCACCGGCCGGCGCCCCGCCGACGCGAGACGTGCGGCCCAGCGACCGGATGGAGCGCGGTAGCGCGGGCCTTGCCCATGGGGGATCGAGGTGCGATGCGCAGCCCGGCACCGTGACCAGATCCACCGGACGGTCCCCGAACGCCGGAAAGGCGATGCTCGCACCACGGCGCCGGCGTACGGGACCTCGCGCCGCAGGCCCAGCGCAGCCGGTCTCGGCCCACCTCGCGCCGGAGGCCAGCGTCGAGCCCGCGTGGGGACGTGATGGACGGGTCGCCACGCGCGGGGCGGGACAAGACCGGGGGCGCCGCAGGCGTACGCCGATCCGCAGGCCCCCACAGGTCCCCTCTCCCCACTCCCCGAAGTGGCGAGTCCACGGCTCCGTACCCTGGAGGTGGACCCGCGTGCGGGAGGCTTCCGGACCGCTGCTGGCCGACGGGCTCGACCCGTTCCCCTGGTACGAGCGCATGCGCCGCTCGGAGCCCGTCCACCGGCACCCGGAGCGGGGCACGTGGCAGGTGTTCCTCTACGACGACGTGCAGCGCGTGCTCTCCGACCACTCCGCCTTCTCCTCGCGCATGGGCGGCGGCAGCCACGCGATCGGGTCGAGCCTGATCGGCCAGGACCCGCCGCTGCACACCCGGCTGCGCGCGCTGGTCACCCAGGCCTTCACGCCCAAGGCGGTCGCTCGGATGCAGCCGAGGATCGAGGACATCGTGCGCGGGCTCCTCGACCGCGCCCTCCCCCGCGGCGAGATGGACCTCGTGGCGGACTTCGCCTACCCGCTCCCGGCGACCGTCATCGCCGAGCTCCTGGGGATCCCGGCCGAGGACCAGCACCGCTTCAAGGCGTGGTCCGACGCGGTCGTCGCCGGCGGCCAGGGAGACGGGGGCGCCGGTTACCGCCAGGCCCAGCAGGAGATGGCCGTCTACTTCCGGGAGGTGGTCGGGCGCCGCCTGCGCGAGCCGGGCGAGGACCTGATCAGCGGCCTGCTCGCCGCTGAGGTGGACGGGCGCCGGTTGGACCCCATGGAGCTGTTCGGGTTCTGCGTGCTGCTCCTGGTGGCCGGGCACGAGACCACGACCAACCTGCTCGGGAACGCCGTGCTCTGCTTCGACGAGCACCCGGAGGTGGCCGAGCGCCTGCGCGCGGAGCCCGGCCTCCTGCCCGCGGCGGTCGAAGAGGTCCTGCGGTATCGGTCCCCAGTCCAGGTGATGTTCCGAACGGCGGCGGCCGACGTCCGGCTCGGCGGCCAGGACCTTCAGGCGGGGGACCGCGTGGCCGCCTGGATCGGTTCCGCCAACCGCGACGAGCGCCAATTCCCCGGCGCCGGCCGCTTCGAGGCGTCCCGGACCCCGAACCGGCACCTGGCCTTCGGCCACGGAATCCACTTCTGCCTGGGAGCGCCCCTGGCACGCCTGGAAGCCAGGGTCGCGCTTGGCGCCCTGCTGCAGCGGTGCCGCGGGCTGCGCATCGCGGCCGGAACCGTGCTGGAGCCGGTGACGAGCACCGTGGTGTTCGGTCCGAGGCGCCTGCCCGTGGTCTTCGAAGCGGCCTGACGGCTGGGTGTCAACGGTCACGTTAGAACCGGCGCTGTTGGCGGCACGGGGGCGGGAAGCCCTGGGTCCGCCGCCCAGGCTAGAAGCGGCGGGGCTGGAGCCGGGGCCTGAGCGCGACACATCGCGTCGGCGACGGGCGTCGACCGGGATCGGGACACCGCACCAACGGCCCGCTTTCCCGGTGCCGGGATGTGCGCGCGGCCAGCGGGGGGCACCCGGAGGGGGCGCGGCGGGCACCGTCCACGTCCTCCAACGGTCCGGCGTGCCCCCCGCACGCCAGGCGCTGCCCGGCCGCGCGTGCGGCGCCCTCGGGGACCGCCGCGCGCCGATCGAACCGCTGCACGCCTCCGGGGCGACCTGTGCGAAGGCCTCCGCGCGGCCGGCCGGCGACGAACTTCCCGCTGTCGCCGCGCCCGGCGCGCGCGGAGCGCGGCCGGTACCGGACCTCGCGCATGCCCCGGCTGCTCGCGGGGCCGGGCGCACTCCCCCTGGCCTTGTGCGCGGGTCGGAGGCACGGACGTGCGACGCGGGGCCGGCCGACGTGCGCCGGCGCCGCGGACGGCGGGCGTACGTCGAACCCTGCGCGAACCCCCAGCGGGGCGGGTGTTCGCGGGATTGGGGTCCGGCTGCGGCCGGTGGGCCCCGCCGGGGCGGGAGGGACCCCTCGTCGGGCCGCGGTCACGAGTGGCCGGCCAGCCACCCCACGATCGCGGCCTCCACGTCCGGATCCAGACGGGCCTCGGGGGCGTTGTAGCGGGCGGCGGCCTCGGCGGCGGGAGGGAGCGGGCCTTCCCCCGGATCGTGCTTGAGCACGTGGTTGGCGTGCGGCGGAAAGAGGAACGTCGCGTCGGGATGGTCCGCGGCCGCGCGCTGCAGGGGCTCGCCGTCGAGGCGCCAGTCCACCTGGATGTCGCGCCGGCCGATGATGACCAGCAGCGGTGCCCGCATCCGCTGGACGAGGGCCGCCGCGTCGGCCACCCACAGCTCCCGGGCGAACGGCAGGTTCAGCGGGGCCTCCAGACTGCGCAGCAGCATCCGGACCCCCTCCGGCAACGCGGGGTCGGGCGCCGCCGGCTCGCCTGCCACGAAGCGCCGCACGGCGGCGTCATACGCCGCCAGGAGGGTGTCCCCGTTTGGCACCGCCGCCGCCTGTGCGGCGAGCTGCGTGCGGACCACGGCCGCGACCGGGCGCCCCGGTGGCGCGGTCAGGATCAACCCGGCCAGGGGCACCTGGGGAACCGCGCGCTGGTAGTTCAGGGCGTGAAGGGCGCCCTCGCTGTTGGTCAGGGCGAAGATGCGGTCCGCGCGCACGCCGTCCTGGCGGGCCAGCACCCGGACGGCGCTTTCGACCTCCTGCCGGTGCGTCTCCATGCTGACCGTCCCCTGCAGGACCCGCAGGTTGTCGGCGGCGTGGGGCCCGACCCCGCGCTTGTCGTAACGGATCGAGGCGAACCCAGATCGGGCGAGCGCCTCGGCGAGGAGGCGGGCCGAGCCGTTGGTGCCGGGGAGCAGCGGCGAATTCCAGTTCCGGTCGGTCGGGCCGCTGCCGGCCACCATGACCACGGCCGCCCGCGCCACGCCGGCGGGCAGCGTCAGGGTTCCGTCCACCGTCGTGGGTCCGAGGGACCACGCGAGATCCCGGCTCTCCTGCCCGAGCGGGCCGGTCGCCACGTCCATCACCGTTCCCGAGTGCCCGGTTCCATGCACGGCCGGTCCGGGCCGAGGTCCACGGCACGGACATGCTCCCCGCGTCCCGCCGGGAACACGGCGTGCGTGAACAGCCGCGGGCGCCGTCCGGGAGCCGGCGCGTGGGCCATGGCCCGTTCCAGCACCGCGTCCAGCTCGGCCAGGAAGACCCGGTGCTCGCGGTCGTCGAGGAAGAGCGGGGTCTGGCGGTAGCGCACGCCATCCGCGGCCAGATCGAACCCGGGCTCGGCCAGGTAGCGGCCGTAGGCGCCGGCGAGGGCCGCGGTGAAGGCCGTGAACAGCCGCATCTGCGCGGCGGCGTCCAGGCTCGCCAGATCCGCCGGGTCGATGAGCCCCCCGCCGGCCGGAACCGTGAAGAGCCGGTGGACCGCTCCCCGCCCGCGCCCTTCGGCGGCGACGGAGACCACTCCACCTTCGCGGAGCCTCCGCACGTGCCGGTACAGGGAGGCCGGCGGGACGTCCGGCAGCGCCCGACCGATCTGTTCGGTCGTCAGGCGGCGCCCCACGAGGACCAAGGCGATGCGCAGCCGCACGGGGTGCAGCAGCAGTTCCGCCTTCGCCACCGGCGCGCGTCCCGCTCCAGCTCTCATTATCGATAATAATAGCGGACGGCGCGTCCTGCGTGCACGCCGCGGGTCCACGCGCGACCACGATGGGACTCCGCGACAAGGACGAGGCGGTCCAGAGGCCGCCAGCGCGATGGAGGGCAGGCCAGCGCGTCCGGCGCGGTGGCGGCCGCGAAGCGGTGCTCCCGGGCACCCGCTCGCGCGCGGCGGGGGCCGGAACATCGCCCTGCCGCGGCCGCGCGGCCGCCTTGCGGCGGCAGGCGCCGGCATTCGGTCCCGGCGGACTCATGGTATTGGGCCCCAGGTGGCCCAAGGTCCGTGTCCGCGAGCCACCCTGGCCAACGAGGCGCTGCGGGCGCGGCTCAGGGCGGCACGGCAGCCCCTCCGCGGCATGGAGGGGCCGCCGCGGCGGATCAGCCTGCCACACCCGCCACTCCCTGGCCAGGGCGAGGCTCCGCTCTCTCGCGGCCAGGTATCTCGCTCGCGAGTCGGCCCGTGAGCCCGGACGCGACCACCAGGGGCCGGTCGCCCTGGCGATCTGGGTCGCTGCACTTCAACCGACCGTGATCGGCGCCTTCGAGGTGGCCTATGCCGCCGTGCACCTGGAGTCCGTGGGGATCAAGTCCAAGGTGCCCTCTGCGGTCGACATGGTCCTGCGGACCGCAGATGCACCGGCATCTCCGGCCGCCTTCGCCGACCTGACCTCTGCGCCGCGCAGCCTTATAACGAATGCCGGGTCCGTCTTCCCAGGAAACCGCGGACGGGCCCCGGGCTGGAAGTGATCTGCCGCCTTCCGCGCGCCCTCATGGGCAGGGGCGTACGTGCGATCTGCGGAAGTAGGTCGGAGAACTCGCGGTGGGCCCGTGATCGCGCACGGCCATCGAAGTCGTTGGCAGGTACTGTGCGGCTGCGCTGCTACCCGGCGGTCGAGACGGTGACCGCCAGCACCACTCCCTGGCCGGGCAACGACATCTGCTCCGCCAGCACTTGGAGTGAGCCGTCCGAGAGCGTCGTGATGTCACCGGCGGGCGTATTCGACTTGGTGACGACGACAAAGCCCTTTCCCTGCAGGGCCTGTACGTACGCCGCCTGGGCGCCGGCGTCCGGCTCGGTGAGCTCCACGTACCACTTGGTGGGGCCCAGCGCAACCGCGGAGAGGACCTTCCCGGGTGGGGCCGGCACCTGAGCGGGGAAGCCCGCCGGCAGCCCCGGGCCCGCACCCGCGTCGGAGGGCACCCTGGCGGCGGTGCTGGTCGGCGGCGCGCTGGGCGCGGCGATCGCCCCGATCCCTCCCACGGCGTCCACCGTGAATGAGACCGTGGCCCCCGTGAGGTGCGCGGCGCTGGCCGCGGAGCCGCCCGGCACGCCCGACGAGTACGACAGCAGCGCACCCGAGCCGTCCGCGACACAGGCGGTCGCCGTCTCGACGAGCAGGGGCGCGTCGGCGCTGGGCGACTTCACCTGGTAGGTGGTGCCCTCCACCCCGGCGACGCGGCAGGGACCGGCCGTCGTGATCCGGATCCCCGCCACGTGGGTGTAGCCGATGAGCGCTTGGGCGTACGTCGTCTCGCCGTTGAGGTGGGTCAGCCCGTCGGGGGTCTTGAACGAAAGCGACGTGACCTGCCCGAGGGCGACGGCGTAGCCGCGACCGCCGACGTCGTAACTGGCGACGGCAGGGCTGGTCGAGCGGGTCTCCCAGTCGGTGGGGCCGTGCACCTCGCCGTTGACCGTGAAGGTGTAACCATCGTTACCTGCCGTCGAGGTGAACGAGTAGTCCGTCAAGCTGCCCAGTCGGGCCAGGGACAGCCCCGCTGCCGCTGGCGACCCGGCCGAGCTCGTTCCCGAAGGCGCCGTCGCCCGGGCCGGGGACGTCGCCTTCGAGCCGCCCGAGGAGCCGCAGGCGGCGGCGCCCATCCCGACCACCACGACCACGGCGCCCATCGCCACCCGCCGCAGTGCTCCCCTCATCCCTTTGCTTCCATTCGTCGGGAGGCCTCCCGTTGGTAGTGGGGATTCGCTGATGACAGGAACATCGGTGCGGCACGGTAGCACGCATGGACCGATGGTGTCAACCCGCTCTCCGGGCCGCCGGGCGGGCGGCCGCCACGGCTGGGAGGCCGCCCGCGATGGGGCGCGGGGCCGGGGAGCGGGCCGGGCGGGTGTCGCGAGCAGCCATCCGGGAGGCCCTCCTCCGCCGCGGCGCATGGCGACGGTCCGGCGGGAGGGGCCCGGACCACCGCGGGCGGTGCCCTCGCGGAGGGGCGTAGCGGAGCCGCGGCGTCGCCCACGAGGGGTGGCGTCACGCCAAGCGGTGCGCCCGCGGAGCGCAGCGGATGGTGCGCCGCGCCAAGGAGGACCTTCGCGGGGAGGCCGGCACCTTGGCCGTCGTGGGCATGCCGGTCGCCCGGGCGTGTGTCAGGAACGGCTCGGCGGAAGGAAGGAGCGGTGCGGGAGGGCGGCGGGTGCCGCCCGAGTGCTGCGTCGAACGGCGCACCCGCGCGGGGGCGGCGGTGATCGCGAAGCCCTGCCGCGGCAAGGTGGTCACGCTCGTCGGCCGCCACGGCGTCTCGCGTC
>JAJYVV010000015.1 GCA_021791815.1 Bacillota bacterium
GTGCCCGAGGCCGGGACCGCGCAGGGCGGAGCCGCGGCGCGGAGCCGGCAGCCGCTGCTCGGCCCTTCGGTGGCCGGCACGATCGCGGCGGCCTTCGCCGCGGCCATGGCCCTGTCGCCGGTGCGGGCCTTCGCCGGGGACTTCCTCCAACTGTTCCGCGTCCAGAACTTCGAGGTCGTGAACGTCAGCCAGGGCGACCTGACCGCGATCAGCCAGGCGCTGCAGTCGAGCGGCGCGTCCATCGACATCCGCGGCCTCGTGAACGTGCGCGTCTCGCCGAACCCGGGCCCCCAGACCGTGCCCCTGGCCCAGGCGAGCGGCGACGTCGGCTTCCCCGTGCTCTCGGTCCAGGCCCCCCCGGCCGGCGACTCGCTCCAGAGCGTCCAGATCGAGCCGGCGCTCAACGTCCTATTCAACCGCCTGAACGTGCCCGCGCTGCAGCAGCTCCTGACGTCGCTCGGCAGCACCCAGACGCTGCCCCCCGGTCTCAACGGCGCGTCGGCCCAGCTCCGGCTGCAGCCCGCGGCCCGGCTGGCCTACGCCGGCGCCGGCGGGGCCCCGGCGTTCCAGGTCCTGGAGACCGGCAACCCGAGCCTGGCCGTCAGCACGGACGGGGTCAGCATCGACGCCGTGCGCAACGTGCTGCTCGGCCTGCCCTTCCTGCCGGCCGACCTGCGGGCGCAGCTGGCGGCGGTGGGCGATTGGGAGAACACGGCCCTCATCCCGAACGTGCCGGGGGTCTCGCAGCCCGTCACCGTCGCGGGCGCGCCCGGCGTGTTCCTCCAGCTCGGCGGCGGCGGCGCCGGGCTGCTGGTCCGCCACAGCCAGGCCGCGGCCGGGGCCCAGGGCCCGGCGGGCGCCCAGACGGCCCTGATCTGGACGCGCGGCCAGACCGTGTATGCGGTGGAAGGCGCGCTGACGCAGAATGAGGCGATGACCTTGGCGCAGAACCTGGGATGACGGGCGGCCGCGGGACGGCCGCGCCTCCGGGCGCGGCCCCTCCCGCCTCCCGCCGGGCGGGGAGGGCGGGCGTGCACGGCCACGGTGCCCCGGCGCTGGAGACCCGCGGTCTGACCCGCTACTTCGGGGAGCACGCCGCCTGCCGGGACGTCACCCTCTCCGTGCCGCGCGGCTGCATCTTCGGCCTCCTGGGCTGCAACGGCGCGGGCAAGAGCACGTTTGTGCGGATGGTGGTCGGGCTCTGCCGGCCCACGGCGGGCGAGGCCTTCGTGCTCGGCATCCCGGCGGTCGACCCGGAGGCGCGGCGGCGCCTCGGCTTCCTGCCCGAGAACTTCCGCTACCCCGACTGGGCGACGGGCATCGAGGTGCTGGAGTTCCACGCCGCGCTGGTGGGCCTGGACCCCGTGCGGCGGCGGGCCCGGATCGCGGCGCTCCTGGACCAGGTCGGGCTGGCGGAGGCCGGCCGGCGGACCGTCGGCCGCTACAGCAAGGGCATGCAGCAGCGGCTGGGCCTCGCCGTGGCGCTGCTCGGGGACCCGGCCCTGCTCCTGCTCGACGAGCCGACGTCGGCCCTCGACCCGCTGGGCCGGCGGCAGACCCGCGACCTGCTGCTGCGGCTGCGCGCCGAGGGCCGGACGGTGTTCCTCAACAGCCACCTGCTGTCCGAGGTCGAGGCGGTCGCCGACCGCGTCGCCGTCATCCGCGAGGGGCGCGTGGTCGCGGACGGGACGGTGGACGAGCTCCTGAACGAAGGGCTGGAGGCCGACGTCCACGTCCGCCGCGACGACGCCGCGGCCCTGGCGGCGCTCGCGGCCGGCCGGCGCATCGTCGCCCGCGAGGAGCAGCCCGGGGGCCTGCTGCGGGTGCGGGTGGCCCTGCGCGGCCGCGACGAGGCGCCCGAGATCGCCGGCGCGGTGCTCGGGGCCGGCGGGCGGCTCTACGGGCTGCAGGTGCGCAGCCGGTCGCTCGAGGACCTGTTCGTCGACCTCGCGGGCTCCGCGGAGCGCTGAGCACCGGGAAAGGGGCATGGCCCACACGGAGCTCCTCACCATCGCCGCCTTCACGTTCCGCGAGGCGCGGCGCAGGCGCGTGTTCGCGGCGGTCGGACTGCTCAGCATCGGCTTCCTCGGGCTGTATGCGGTGCTGGCGAGGGTCGTGGTCAGCGGGGCGGGGGCCAACGCCGGCCCGTTCGGCCGGGCGGCCCTGGCCGGGGCGGTCGGCCTGCTGGGCGTCTACCTGGCCCGTTCGTTCTCGGGGCTCCTCGCGATCCTCGTCTCCGCCGGCGCGGTCGCGGGCGAGGTCGACAGCGGCGCGCTGCAGAGCGTGCTGGCGCGGCCGCTGCGCCGCAGCACGGTGCTGCTGGGCAAGTTCCTGGGCCTGGGCGCGCTGCTTGCCGCCTACACCGCACTGCTGCAGGCGGCGGTGCTCGTCCTGGCCGCGGTTCTGGCGGGCGGCCACCTGCCCGACCCGGCGGCGGTGGTGGGCTGGCTCTGCCTCGAGCCCGTGATCCTGCTCGCCCTGACCCTGCTCGGCAGCACGTTCCTCCCGACGGTGGCCAACGGCGCCGCGTGCGTCCTGCTCTACGGTATCGCCGTGGCCGGGGGGAGCCTCGAGCAACTCGGGACGTTCATCGGGCGGCCCGGGCTGCAGGACGCGGGCATCGTCACCGGGCTGCTCCTGCCGGCCGACGCCCCGTACCGGGAGGCCTTCGCCATCGCCAGCCGGGGCCTGGCGGGCGGCATCACCGAGGCCCTGGGCCCGCTCTTCGGCACCCTGGCCCGGCCCGATGCCGCCATGCTGGCGTATGCGGCGGCCTATCCGTGCGCCCTGCTCGCCCTCGCGGTGTGGGTCTTCGCCCGGCGGGACGTGTGACCCGCGGCGGGGCCCCGGCCGGGCCGGGCGGGCGGGTCCCGCACCAACGGGTCTGCGGTGTGTTGTGCGTCGAGCCCCGGATGCTGCGCCCCGGATGCACCGGAGGAGGCCCGCGGCGCCGCCATCGTCGGGCCTGCGCGGGCGCGGACCCCCGCCCCGGACCGCGGAGACGCGCCCTGCCCTGGCGTTCGCCAACCGGGCCTCGGCCCTGGAGGATGTCGATCCCCCGCCGCGGAAGGACGCCGCCGTTGCCGGAAGGGTGGGTGGCGCCCGTGCCGGCCCCGCCGCGGGGCACGCCCGGGATCGACGGCGCGACGTACCTCGCCGACCGCCACGGCCGGGCGTGGGCGGTGCGCGAGATGCGCCGGGGCGACGTCGGCGCGCTCGCCGCCTACTTCGAATCCCTCACCGCCGCGGACTACGCGAACTTCCATCCGCATCCGCTGGACCGCGCCACGGCCGAGGGCATCGCCGCCGGGGCGGACAGCCCGGACGCGCTGCGGTGCCTGCTCTTCGCAGGCTCGGGGCCGGTGGCCGGCTACGGCTTCCTGTGGGACTGGGACGAGGATGTGCCGCTGCTGGGCATGAGCCTGGCGAGCCACGCCCGCGGACGCGGCCTCGGGTCGGCCTTCACGCGCCACCTGGTGGCCCGCGCGGCGGCGGCCGGGAAGGCGGCCGTCCGCCTCACGGTATACCGGGACAACGTCGCGGCCTTCCGCTGCTACCGCGCGGCGGGCTTCGAGGAGCAGAGCAGCCACCCCGACGACTGGGGCGGCGCGGTGCGCGAAGAGGTGCGCATGCGGTGCGCGCTGGGCCCGGCCGCGGCGTCCCGTCCGCATGGCCCCGTCGCCCGCGACGGCGAGGCCTTTGCCCTTCGTGCGGGCGGGTCGTTCTGGGCGCTGTCCTGGCACGGGCCGGGCGCGGCGCCCGACGGGACGCCGCACGGGGCGAACGGCCTCTGCGTCACGGCGGACGGCGACGTCGTCCTGATCAGCCCGGACGGCCGGCGGTGGGAATGGCCCGGAGGCCGGCCGGAGGGCGAGGAGTCGTGGGAGCAGACTTTGCGGCGCGAGATGCTGGAAGAGGCTTGCGCCACCGTCCGGGAGGCGCGGCTTCTGGGGTTCTGCCGCTCCGCGTGCCTGGCCGGGCCCGAGCGCGGGCTCGTCCTCGTGCGTTCCATCTGGCGGGCCCGCGTGGAGTTGCTCCCGTGGGCGCCCCGCTTCGAGATCGCCTTCCGCCGCGTGGTTCCGGCGGCCCAGGCGATGGCCGAGTTCTGGACGGAGGAGGGCGCAAAGCCCGTCTACCGGCGGGCTTTCCAGGAGGCCGGGCTGGGCTGAGGCCGTTGCGCGCGCCCCCCCCGAGGGCCGGCCCTGGCCGCAGCCCGTCCCCGGGGCCCAGCGACACATCCCCCGCGCGCGGCGCGAGCGGACCTTGCGGTACGTCAGGCAGCGCTCGAAGGCGAGGGCGCGCGGCCAGGCCGCGCACCGCCCGGGATCGTCCCACTGCCCGAGCTTCTGGTGGCCGGCGATCCATATCTCCTGGGCCGCGTCGGCGGCCTCGTCGCCTCCCACGGAGGGCGGGGCGAGCCGCCCGTGGCGCGCCACCAGGCCGCGGCGCGCGCGGTGGTCGCCCGCCCGCGCCGCGGCGATCAGCCCGGCGTCCTGCCCCGCCCGAGTCCCGTCCTCCGCAGCCGTCCGGCCCGTCTCCCCCGCCCCGCCGACCGCGCATCCCCATCGACACCGGCCGCCGCGCCGGCGTCAGGATCCCGGTTCCGGGGAGGCCGAGCCGCGTGGGCCGTCCCCTGTGCGCACGGGGGCCCCGGGACCGCGGGGAAGCCGCGGGCCGGTGCGGCTCCCTCGCCGGACCGGCTTCCGCTCGGCGAACCTCGCCCCACGGGATCCCGGCCCCTCCGCGCTGTTCGCCGCGCCGCCGTACCTGCCGCGGCAGATACGGCGCGCGAAGACCGTGCCGCAACATCACCGCACCCTCGGGCGGGGGCAATGGCGTCGCCTTCCACGGACCCGTGTGGGGTCGGCCCGGCCTGGTCGCCTTCGCCGCCCTTCCGCTGTGGCGCCGGGCCGCGCGCCGCCACCCGCCACGCGGGCAACGGTCCCGGTGGGCCGCCCGACCGATCCGTCCCGCGGATGGAACGCGTCATCCGCCGCCGGCGCCCGCCCCGCGATGGGGCCACTCGCCACCGCGTCCCCCGAGCGGCACGCCGCGCAACCGCAGTGCTTGGCTGATGGGGGCCGGACCCTGCCCGCAAGGTGCGCTACCGGCGGAAGGATGCCACAATGGTGGGGATGGGGGGGCGTGCGGGCCGATGGCGGCGCCCATCAACCGTGAGATGGTCCTGGCCCGGATCAGCGACATGGAGGCACAACTGGCCGCACTTCGCGGGCAGGCGGCGTTGCCCGACGGCGCGTTCCTGGGGGACCCCAAGGAGATCAAGAGCGCGCGCTATTCGCTCATCGTGCTGGTCGAGGCGGCCGCCGCGATCTGCGGGCACGTCGTCGCCCGCCTCCTGCGCCAGGCGGTGGACGCATATCCCGAATGCTTCGCCGCACTGGCCGCCCACGGGCTGCTCGACCCGGACCTCGCCAGGCGCCTATCCGCCATGGCGCGCTTCCGCAACATCCTGGTCCACGGTTATGGCCGGGTCGATGACCGGCATCTGCTGGCCATGCTGCGGACCGACCTCGTGGACGTGGACCGGTATGTGGAGGCGATCCGCACCCTGGTCGCCGGCAGCGCCGGCCGGGAGACGGAGCCGTCGTGAATGCGCGCGCGCCGGCCGACGCGGATGACCTGCGGGCGATGGGTTCGGTGCTGTCGCATGTCCTGGCGGGCTCACCGCTCGTCGAGTTCGCGTTCGGCCATGGCAGCTTCTTTGCGGGCCTGCCGTACCATGACGTGGACGTGGCGGTCCAGGTGCCTCGCGACCAAGCCGTCGACCTGCGGGCGCTGGGCGACCTCGCGGCGCGTTGCGAACAGGCGTTGGGCCGCCCTGTGGACGTCCACGCCCTCAACGACGCCACGCCGGGTTTCCGGAAGGCGGCGACCGAGGGCATCCTGCTCTGGGCCCGGGATCCCGAGAGTGCCCTCCTTTACGCGGAGCTGCTGCAGCGCATGGCCTGGGACTGGAGGTCGCTTCAGGATCAGGTCATCCGGGACCTCGGGCCGTGAATCGGACCGCGGCGACCCTGGGCTGGCCGGCCCCACGGCGCCGTTCAGGATCCGCCAGGGACTGGCGCCGCCGGGAGCGTGCGGCGCCCCGTCCTTCACCGCCACGACCTCGGGCCGCACCCACCGCCTGCGGCGTCGGACCACCCCGGCGCATCCTCTGGGACGCGTTGGGCCGGGGATCGGCGCGGGCCGGCCCGCCCCCTACCCCGGGACGACCACCACGAGGGGGCCGTCCGCGCCATGGGAAAGGTCACGGTCGGCACATCCACGAGCCCGCCATCGCCGCGAGGGTCGTGGCCCGCGCCGTCGAGCCGATCCCGCGGCCCGTGCGGCGGAGGCGCGGCGAACGCACGAGGGCCGCGGGCACGGAGGCGGCCGGCCATGCTGCGCTCTGCACGCGATGTCCTCCGGGGCGTCGCCCTCGCCGTGGGGGGCGGCCAGCGCCGCGGCGTCCCGCTCCCGGTCGTCCGACAGCGGGACGGTGTCGGCGCCCGCGGACGCGGCGCCCGACCGCGCCCAGGGCCCGGGCGTTCGGGACGGCCAGGTAGCCGGAAACGCCGGTCGTGCCCAGCACCAGGACCGTGCCCAGGGCGCCCGTCTCCGCCCTGCGGGCGCAGAGCCGCACCCACGAGGCCAACCCGGGATTCGTGCCGGCGGCCACGGGATCGGCTCCGGGCGGCAGGGGCAGCCGCGTGCGGCCGGGGACGGCCATCCGCTCGGCGCTGGGGCGCGTTGGGCGGCTCCACCAACCCGGGGTTGACGAGGGCGCCGCCGGCGGCGCGCGCCACCGCGTCCACCCCGATGACCTTGGGGCCGCGTCGTGCCGCTGCTGCAGTGGCGGCCGGAGGCCCGCGCCGACACCAGCGGCCACCAGCTCCGCCAGGACCCGTCCTTCGGGCACGATCGGCTCGTCGAACTCCCCGCACTCGGGCGTCGCACCGGGCGCGCGACAATCGCGGCCTTGACCGACGACCCCGGCGGCTTCGGGGGCCCTGCGCTCAGACCAGTTCCAGCCCGTCCATGTCCGGGAGGGGCGGGAAGGCGCCCGTGGGCGGCGCCTGGTACCAGTACGCCACGGACGCGAAGTCGTCGTGCCGCAGCAGATAGCGCCCTCCGCTCCGCCAGCCGAGGTCCTGCAGCGTCACGCGGATGTCCCGCTCGAACCGGATCGGGTCGACCAGATGCCAGCGATACATCGCGAAGCGCTGTTGGCTCTGATACAGGCCGTCCGGAGCCGAGACGTGATACATGCCCATGAACGGCGTGGAGTACGTGGTGTAGCGGCCGTCGACCTCCCAGTTGTACGAACCGCCGAAGTAGTCCTCCGTCCCGGTCCCGCAGATGGTCGGGTGGTCGCCGTCGCCATCCAGGAAGAACTTGATCTCGCCCTCGCCCCACCAACGGTCCTGGCCGCCCAGGCCAACCAGCAGCGCGGTGCCCACATAGTGTCCCCGGCCCGCGACGCCGTCCAGGATGCGGTGGCACTGGCCCGGCGGCACCGGGTTGCTGCGGCGGAACTGCGCGTGGAAGTAGGCGGCGGCGTCCGGCACGTCGTCCAGGGCGTAGTTGATCTGATAAAAGCACGCGCGCTCCTGGGGACCGATGTTCTCCACGGTCACGCGGCAGTGGCGCCGGAAGGGCATGGGCCAGAAGCAGTTCAGGCCCGAGTTGGGGTTGACCACCACCGGCAGCGAGTTAAGGGGCGAGAACGGCCCGCGCGTGGGGCCGGCCCCGTTGTCCCTCCACCCACAGGCGAAGAAGTCCGCCAGGGGGCACTCCACGGACGGCCGTTCCTGCCCGTCCCAGTACATGCGCAGAATGAGCTGCCGGCCCACGTAGCCACCGAGCCACATGCTCTGGATCGCTCCGGGCCCGTCGATCTCCGCCAGGTCCTGGGTCTTGCCGGGGGCAATCAGCGCGCAGGGCGACACCTTCCATCCCGGGCCCAGATCCCGGGCGGCCGAGGCCCCCGGGCCTTCCGTGGCCATGCCCCCGGCACCCTTCTTGCCGGTGGGATTCTCCGCGCTGATCGACCGCGTGCGCGCCCCCGACAATCGCGCGATGCCGGACAGGGGCGAAAGGAGGCCTCCGGGATCCGTGAGCATCGGGTTGTCCCTCCCCGCCGGGTCGGCCTTCCACCCGCCGCACGGGGCTCCTCCGGCGCGGCGTGCGGGGACCCCTTGCGGCTGGTCGCCCTCCATCGTCGCGCGGCCCCGGGGGCCGGACGTCCGCGGGAACCGCCCCCACCCGCGCCGAAGCGTCGTGACCTCTCCGTGGAGCCGAAGGGAACTTGGCCCGCAGGCCGGACCTGGTGCACGGGATCGTGCCGCCGACGGCGACACCGCTGGCGGAGGACGGCTCCGTCGACGGCCCGCACTCTGAGCGCGACGCGGCGTTCCTTCTCGCCCAGGGCGTGCGCGGCGGTGGCCGCGACCGTGGTGCGCGCGGGTGCCCGTGCGGGGCGGCGTCATCCGCAACTCCACGCGGCTCACCGCCCACTGCGCGCAGGGCCTCCGGGAGGCCGGGGTCGATGCGCTGCAGGTCATCCCGGGGCACGCTCTCTTCGCGCCGACGCCACGGTCCGGTACTTCGGGGCCACCGGCACGGCGACCGGCGCCCCGATCCATGTCTACCACGTGATCCCCTGGGCCGCCATCGAGCCGCCCGTGCTTCTGCGGCTCTGCGCCGAGGTGGCGGCGGTGCGGGGGGGCAAGCAGAGCGGCGGGGACAGGCATACGGTGGCCGACCTGCGGGCCGCCGTCGACGGGGAGCACGCGATCCTCCCCGCTGTGGGCGACCTGGTCCTCCCCTTCTTCGTGCTGGGCGCCCGGGCCGCCGTCGCCGCCATGCGGACCGCGGCGCCGGCGTTGGTCGTGGCTCTGGGGGACGTGGTGCGGGGCGGGCGCATCGAGGAGGCCCTCCGGCTGCACGCCGCGCTGCTGCCGGTCTCGCGCGCTGGAAGGCCCCAACATGCCGGCCCGCCGGAAGGCGGCGCGCGCGTTGCAGAGCGCCGTCACCGCGGAGCGGCGCGAGCGGCTGCGGGTCGGGGTGGGAGATGCAGCATTGCTCGGACCGCCGGCCCGCGCCGGGGGATGACGCCCGCCGGGCGGGTCGCTCGCGCCCGGCTCGCGCGGGGTCCGCGCCCGCGGCGCCGCCCGCCAGCGCCTTGCCGTAAAGGATGCACTCGTGCACCCGCCGGCGCACGCCTGCCCGGTCGGGCCCGACGCAGTGCGCGAAGACGACGGCCGGCAGGAGGCCGTGCACCGTCGATCGGACGGCGCCCGCGGGATCGTCGGCGTCCACGAAGACGTGCAGGTAGGAGTCCAGGGTGCGGAAGGCCTGCGCCTCATACCATCGCCGCACCCACGCAGGGTGCTGGCGCCCTCCCGTGCGTCGGCCAGGCACTCGGGCTCGTCGAAGGGGCTCGGCCGTGTGGGGTCCCGCGTGAGCGTCCGCACACTCCGGCCCTGAGCCAACAGGCGCTCGGCGGTCTGCCGCCCCGTGTGGCTGAACGCGCCGGTGACCGTCCAGGGGAGGCCCCGGCACACGCACCGTTTCCGCCCCCCGCCGTCCCGGAGGCCAGCCGGCGGAGCGTGCCGCGCGGCTGCTTGGCCGCGGCTACGGACCGGCGTGCGCACCGGCCGGTACGGCCCTGCCCCGCAGCATGGCCTCCGCCGGAGCCGGCCCGCCCCACGGCCCGCCGTAGGACGGCCGCCCCGCGAAGCGCCGCATGCCGACCTCCAGATCGGCGCCGGCCCCGGGCGCCAGATCCACCGCCGCCCAGGGGCCGCCGGCCTCGACGCCGGCCTCGCCGGAACCGGCCTCCGCCACCCGCGTCAGGAGGTGTTCGCCGAAGGCGCCGCCCTGGACGACCACGCGCTTCGCGCGGAGCGGGTCGGCATTGACGAGCCGCAGCCGGACGCCGCCGGGGCCGACGCCCTCCACCAGGGCCCCGACGCCCGGGGGCAGGCCGGGCCGGCCGGCATCCCCGTCGAAATAGCGAACGGGACTGTGCAGCAGGCCGCCATGGTAGATCGGCATCGGCGCGCCGAGCATCGTCTGCACCAGGCCCTCGCAGAGCACCGGGCTGTGGTCCTGCCAGTGGTGGACGTCCCACGACGCCGGGTCGCCGCCGTCGCGCCGGATGGCATCGAGCCGCAGCGCGACGTGCCGCAGGTCGAGCCGCAGGATCTCCTCGGGATAGGCCGGCAGGTGCCCCGTGATGTAGCGGTACCAGGGGAGCGTATGCGCCTGGTCCCCCTTGCCGGTGTGGTCGGCGACCCGGTCCCAGCCGTCCTGGCCGGGCACCCGGGCGACGCGCGCCGCGTCCTCGGCCGCCTGCGATAGGCTCCAGATCAGGACGGGCAGGCGCCCATCCGCTGGACGGAACTGGGTCCAGCCGGCATCCAGGCGCTTGGTCGGCGTCTTCCAGATTCCGTCCTCCGCCCGGCCGAGCGCCCAGAGCGCGTCGACCTGCGAGCGCACCAGGTCCAGCGCCGCGGCGTCCCCGGCCAGAAGCGCCGCGGACATGCACCCGACCGCCACCGCGTCGAGCAGGACGCTCGCTCCGTGCGGCCAGCGCCAGCCGTAGTATCCGCCCCACCACTTGCCGTCCATGCACTCGCCGATGCGTCCCGTGGGCCCCACGTTGTCCGGCAGGATGCCGCCGTTGGCCCGCGCCCGCTCCGCCCACGCCGCCACGTAGTCGGCCACCCAATCCCGGTGGCTCCGCTCGCCGGTGAAGAGGAAGGCGTGCGCGACGAGGCCCGCGGCCGTCAGGTTCAGCGGGACGTCGCCCCGCGCCATGCGGGCGTTCATGCGGGCCAGCACCTGGGCGAAGACCGCGTCGTCGGTCCAGGGGCACGTCGGGCCGGACACGCCGGGGATGTCCTCGAAGGGTGGCGGATACGCGTCGAGGACCGCCCGGTGCGTGCACCAGTCCTCGGCCGTCATCGTCAGCCGGGGCCCCCGGCTGCCGGTGATGGGCGACCGCATCTGCCGGCGGGCGGGGTCGTAGTTCGGCGCCTCGGGGTCGTTCCCCGTGTACATGGCGGCGAAGCGGGCCGCGCGTTGGCGGTCCTGGGGCCGGCTCGGGTCCGCCAGCGCGAGGTAGTAGAGCAGGAGGGAACTCTCGCCATGATGCATCCAGTCGTAGTAGGCGTCGAACTCCCGGTGGATCTGGCCGTACTCCGTGAACTGCCAGGTCACCGCATCCCAACCGCGGCGCGCCGTCTCCAGGAGGCGCGCGTCGCCTCCCAGCAGGTACAGCAGGGGGAAGGCGTGCCAGCTCTCGTAGCCGTCGTCGGAGCCGTCCATCCCTGGCCACTCGGTACGCCAGACCAGGGTGCCGTCCGGCCGCGTGTAGCGGTCGAAGAACCACTGCGCCGCCTCGCCCATCGTCGCGAGGAGGTGGCGCTGCAGCAGGCACCAGACCGGCGCCGGCGCCGGCCGGCGGCAGCGAAGCGTGGGCAGTTGGCGCGCGTCCCCGGCGGGCATGGCGGGCATCCCCCTCGGTTGGGGTCCGGAGCGCGTTTCGACCCGCCGAGGGGCGGGCCTGCCCCGCGGGGTCCTTGGGTGGGGACCATGCGGTCCGACTGGTCCGCGCGGCGGGCCCGGCGGCGCTCCCCTCGCGTCCAGCGGGGACCCCTCCGCCGGGCGGTGGCAGCACCCGTGTTCTGCTGGTCCGGGGCGGGATCCGCTGTGTTTCGGGGTTCGTGGTGGGGCGAGGGCCCTTGCCGATCCCGGCCGTGGGGCCGACGCCGCGGGAAACGGAAGGAGTTGCCTGCGCCACACCACCCTATCCGAAGCATCCCCAAGCCATCCGATGCCCGCCCTCTCGGGTGGGAAGGGGTCCACGGCGGAAGGGCCAAGCCGAGTTTCGCACGTTCTGCGGCCGAGTCGAGCGTCCCGCGGGCGAGGCTCGCCGCGGGCGACGCTGTCGCCCCGTCGGCGGATACACCTGCCGCCACGTGCGGCCGCCGGCACCCGTTGCTGCGCGTCCGAGTCAACGGTGGGGCGTGGGCGAGATGCGCGGCGGGGCCGGGGAGGACGGGACGGGCCTGCACGACGCCGCAGGGTGGACACGGCGGCAGGGGGCAAGGGCGCAGATTCCGCGGCGGGCGTGGCGGCGGAGGGTGAGGCGGAGGCGCAGCCGGCGGCGCAGACCCCGAGAAGGCGGCCGCGCCGCAGGCGGTTGCGGACATTGTCGCCGCGCACCCGCGGCCACCGCGACGGAGGCCCCACCGGCATCGCCGGACGCCGCAGAGATCGCGCTGCTGATCGCCGCTGCCCAGGAGGCCAGCGCCGCGGCGCCCCAGATCGTGACGCGGCTGCTCGCGTCCGGCGGCGCGGGGCGTACAACCGAACGACGGCGGGCGGGGACCGTGACGAGCAAGGTCGTGGTTCCGGAGGTCGGCGGGCGGGAGGATGCTGCCCAAAGATCGGGCGCATCGCGGCGGCCGCACCACCTCGATCGGGCCGTGGTCTCCACTGCCGAGGACGCCGAGGCGGCGGACCTCCCTCTCGCCGGCGACGGCAGGAGCGTGTCGGCCACTGTCAAAGAAATCCGAACCGCGGGCTTGGTCATGCGCGAACGGGACGGGGGCGGTGACGGTGTCCGTTCCCGGTGGGCGCCTCGCAGCGTGGGTGGCCCTCGCCGGTGTCCTCGTACTTGCGCTTGCGCCCGCGACCGCGTCGGCGGCCCCATCTATCGGCGAGATCGCGGGAACTCCTAGCCTCACGTTGCCAGCCGGATCCTCGCAGACGAATACCAGCACGGCGTTGTGCAACGGTGTCCTGTGTCCATCCTCGGCCTGGGCCTTATTCGTCAGCGGCTACAGTGCTCCCGCCACGGTGGATCTGTCGGCACCATTCCCTGCTCAGCCCGTCGGAACCGTACCACCGGACAGCGTGCCACCGACGGTTACGCTGCCAGCCTCCATCGTTATCAACAACAACGGCCTCTTTTGGATCCCATCACGGTGAACGCGCCGCCGCTGCCGGCTGACGTCGGTACGCAGTGGGTCATATATCTGCAAGCCGTCCCAGCGGGTCAATGCGACGGAGGCCCGGGCGCCTGTGTTCAAGGGGGCGCGGCCAAATTCGTCAACATCACGATCACGCGCCCTGCGCCACCCGTGGTCACACCTTCTGCCATCGCATACTCCGGCATCGAAGGACAGCCAATTGACCTCGGCAGTTGGGCCACGACCGACCCCGGCGGTGGCTCCATCACCTCCTATCAATGGACGTACGGTACGGTGAGCGGTTCTGGTTCCTGCGGTCTGACGAGCACGGCCGCCGCCTCGGCATACCTGAATTGTGACGAGGGCGACTACAATGTGACGCTCACCGCCGTGGACAGCTATGGGTTGCAGGCCTCGGCCACCGTGCCTGTGACCGTCCACGACTCGACGCCGACCGTGAGCGATCTCTCGCTTGCTCCGGTACCTGCCCCGACGGGAACCACGGTGGTGGCCAGCGCATCCCTCAGCGACCAGGGTGCCGCCGTGGACACATACACGGCGACCTGGAACTGGGGCGACGGGTCCAGTACCGTGTCGGCCGTGGTACCCGGCGCGCTTTCGGCCTCGCACGAGTACGCGGCGCCGGGCGTATATCCGGTGACCCTCACGGCGACGGACGACGCGGGGACATCGACAACGGCGAGCGATGGATACGCCGTGGCCTATGACCCGAGTGCCGGGTTCGTGACCGGCGGCGGATGGATCCAATCGCCCGCCGGGGCGTACACGCCCGACCCGGCGCTGACGGGAAAGGCGGAGTTCGGGTTCGTCTCGAAGTACCAACAGGGCGCGACCGTGCCATCGGGCCATACGCAGTTTGTCTTGCAGGCCGGCGGCGTGCACTTCGCGAGCACGGGCTATCAGTGGTTGGTGGTCAACCAGGATGGCACGAACGCACAATTCAAGGGCACCGGCACCATCAACGCAACGGGCTCTTACACGTTCATGGTGTGGGCCGCTGGGGCAACCTCAACATCTCCCGCCACCTTCCGCATCCAGATCACGGACAACGTCACGGGCGCGGTGGTGTACGACAACGGTGTGGGCCAAGCGATCGGCGGGGGGGCGATCCTCGTTCACACGTAGCGGACGCCGCTCACCTCGCCAATCCGGAGCGGCCTTTGCTGGCGGGTCCGGGCACGTGGTGGGGATCGGCGCCGAGCAGCGGCGGAAGTCGCCCAGACGGTGATGCCACCAGGGCCGGCAGGGTGGTCGGCGGCCGTCGGCGCCGACAGCGCCCGCACCCGTACCCTCGCGACGGGCCCGCACTTCCATGAGCCGGCGGATCACGGTCCGGGAGGCACCTCATGGCCCCCGCCGCTCCTGCCGTGACAGGCGGGGAGGGCTGCCGTCGGCATGACGGACGAGTCCGGCGCGGCCACCCAGGAGTACGGACACGCCGCGCACGCAGCCGGCCCGCGACGACGGGTGTGGCCGCGTGGCTGACGGCACGAAGGTACGGCGGCCGTTCATCGTGGGCCGAGCCCATCGGGGCGAGGGGGGCCTCGGGCCCACAGGACCTCCCGAGATGGCAGCGGCCCGGCTTCGACAGCCCCCCGCGCCCGCCGGGCGAAGCCCCCGGATCGGGCGGGATCGCCTTCCGGGGCAAGGTGGCCCGGGGCGGCAGTCCATCGCCGGCGCGGCGTCCCGCCCGCGCACATGTCGGACGCCCCGGTCCCCCTTCGCCTTACACACCATATGCACGACGGACAGGTTGGGTGCGCCTGGGAGGCGTTGCCGCCCCGGCCCCTGGGGGTTGCGGGCGCTCCCGGTCGTCCGATCCCAGGACACCCGGAGTCGCCTCTGGGCCCTTGCGGGCTTCTGTGCGCCGCAAGGCCGGACAGGCAATGTGGCCCAAGCCGAATCCGTGAAGACCCTCCATCCGGGGGCAACGCCCGCATGACGCGCCCGCGGACGCCCTGACCCTACCCCGCCCGTCCGGAGGCCTGGATCGCCCACCGAAGCGCGCTCCTATGGCGACGATCCCGGCAATTCCGCGCCCGCGTGGCCCTGACGGGCCCGCGCGGCGCCACTGCAGACGAGGTGGTCGATGTCGCGGCCCTCGCCGACGACGTCTTCCAGTGCTCTCCTGGGTGGGTCGTCCGTGGGTGGCCCACGTGGTCCCGCGGACGCAACGGCCCGTGGCTGCGCACCTTCTGGGACGGGGACCGGCCCGTCTCGCTGGTCGGGGTCTGGCGCGGGGAGATCCAGACGTTGGGCCGGCGCCTCCCGGTCGCCCGGGTGGGGCTGGTCCGCACGCGGCTGGAAGACCGCGGCCAGGGGTGGGCCGGAAGGCTGCTGCGCGACGCCCTTGCCCGCCTCCCGTCGGAGGGTGCCCCGCTGGTGGCTGTCTCCGGCCGCGGGCCGCTCTACCAACAGCCGGGTCTTCGTCGACCTGCGCGAGGTCCTCGTGGACGCGGCGGCCCTGCCCCCCGCTTCCGATCTCGGCTGCGCCGCACCCCAGACCGCCGACTCCCCGGCCCGCCCAGCATGACCTGCCGCCGGCGCCGCATCGCGGGACGCTCCTGATCCGCCGCGGCACGCGGGCCATCGCTTACTCTCTGTGCGCGCAACCGCGTGAGGCGGGCGAACGGCGCGGTGCCGGCGGCGGTCTCCTGGATGCTGCGCCACCCGGGGTGCGGCGGGGCGCGGCTCCGCGTGCAGCCGACGGACGCCGAGGCGCTCCAGTGGGCGGCCGCCGACGCCGTCGCCCCACGGCCACAGCGCGAGCGTGCTCGACGCCCATGCCCGCCTCGCCTCGGCGGCGGGCCCCGATCCAAATCCCGAGACGCTTCGGGCTTACTCCCCCAAGACCCTTCGGTGCGCCCGGCAAGACGGGTCAGGCCGCGGCCTTCGGCGCGGGAGCCCACGCCCTGCCCCTCCCACGCACCGACCGTCCCCACCACGTGCCGCCCCGGGTTGCCCTCCCGCACACCGGCCGCCACCCCACCGGGCGGCCCGTTCCGAAGCCCCATCCCATCGCCAGGGACCGTGCGGCCCGCCGCCGTTCAGACGCCGGCGACGACGGGCGCGACGGCGGCGCCCTGGGTCGGGAAGTGGGCCGCGGCCGAGCCCGCCGACTTGGCCATCGCCGCCCCCTCCGCCTGCATGCCGTTGATCTGCGTGTTGGCCTGGCGCAGCCCCACCTCCGCGGTGACCTTGCCCGAGGTGATCTGTCCGAGCCAGTTGCCCTCGACGGCGTTGGCCTGCAGCGGGGCGTACTTGAAGAAGTACGTGCTCCACCCATAGGAGACCGCGTCCTGATACGCCGTGAGGTTCTTGGATTTGAGCGGAGGCGCCTCCGCGGTGATGAGCTGGATCCACGCCGGCCAGAGGTTGATCTGGTTGGGCGTGATGAAGGTGGTCTTGTACTGAAAATACTGCATCTGGGTGTCGATGGTAATGAAGGAAAACAGATCCCAGACCAGGTCGATGGGGTTCTTGCTGAAGGCGTTGATCGCGTTGAAGTCGTTGTTGATGAAGGTCGAGGCTTTCCCCGAGGGGAACGTCGGCATCCCGATGAAGTTCCACTTGAGCGAACGGAAGGCGAGCGCGATCGACTGGATGTCCCACCCGCCGGCCACGGCGAACGCCTGCTGTCCGCTCTGGACCGACCCGTAGCCGTTACCCGACGCCACGCCGTTGGACAGCAGCCCATACAGCCACGTGTACGCCGCCGCGTTTGGCGCCGAGTCGAGCAGGGCCTGCGTGCCGTCGGCGTTGCCGATCAGCCCGCCGAAGGCGTGCACCAGCCACTCCGGGTCGCCGGTGTCGAGGCCCACCCCATAGATGCGCTTGCCATTCTTGTCGCTGGCGCAGGACTGCCAGAGGGACGATGCCTCTTCATAAGTCCAGCCGTCGCTCGGGTAGCTGACGCCCAGCTGGTCCAGCGCTCCCTCGTTGTAGACCAGGACCTCCGGGCCGTCGTATTGCGGCAGGGCCATCTGCTGGCTGTTCCACTGCAGTGCCGCCATGTGACCGGGCGAGAAGTTGGACACGTCGACGTTGTATTGTTTGAGGAGCGGATCGAGCGGCATGAGCATGTTGGCGGCGAGGTACGTCGGCAGGTCGTTGCAGCATCCGCACAGGGTGTCGGGCGTGGTCTGGCCCGCCAGCGCCGCCACCGTGAGGGTCGACGACCCGGTGTTGGTGCCGTTCGCGCCGGAGCCGGCCTGCGTCTTGACGACCACGCCGGGATGCTTGGCCGTCCAGTTCTCGTCGATGAACTCTTCCATCAATTGCTGCATCGTGCCCTGGTAGTTCCCGTTGCCCTGGAAGGGGATGGAGGCCAGCAGGACCGTGGTGGGTGGGGACGGCGAGGGTCTGGCCGCGGCGGTCGGGCGCACCTGGGCGCATCCCGCGACGCCGGCCGCGGCCGCGAGGCCGCCGACCGCCAGACCGGTCGAGAAGAGGGTCCGCCGACCGAACCGCCGGCCCGCGCCGAATCCGGAGCCCAACAGCGTCGATCGCCCCTTCACGATGGACCCACCCCCCGGCGTGCTCGAGGGCGCACCACCTGGATCTGGATGTCTGCGGTCTTCCACGGCTCGTCGGGAGGTCCTGCGTGGTCCGCCGCCGTTGCCGCGGCGGTCGCTTCGCGGGCCCGAGGCGCGGGGGGCGGCAGCCGCGGGCAGAGTTCGGGTGACCGGCAGGGTCCCCCGCGGCCGTCCGGGAGCGTGTCGGTGCGGTCCCGCGCGGGGCCCTGAGCCCTCTGCGCGCTGGCCGGGCGTTTGCGGGGAGGCCGGCAACGGCGCGGGTCCTGGACCCGGGGTCCCCGCCAGGGTCGACGGCGCCGAGCGCACCGCCGGGGCCAGGCGGCGGAGGCCTCGGGGGCGGGGCCGGACGCGGGACGACCGCCGCCGCCGGTCCCGGGGCCGCCTGGGCCCGTCTGGCCGCCCGGGGGTGGTGGCCGTGGCGGTGGGCGCTTCGGTGACAACGCGTTCGTACGGAAGCGGTCGCGCCCCTCCGGGGCCCGCCTCGACGGTCCCGCCGGTCCGCAGGAAGCAGCCGGATCCGGGGCGTCGGGCTCGGGGCCCCAGCCCCGGTCCGGATGGACTGCGGAACGGCGCGTCGCGCCAGTGGCGCAAGGAGGTCGGCCGCGGCGCGGACCGACCCCGGCTTGGTCAGGATGCGCCTTCTCGGTCCGTGCGGTCCCGTGGTGCAGGCGGCGCTGCAGGTGCAAGCCACCCCCGAGGGCCGTTCGGCACGCCCGGGCAGCCGCTTCCGTGCACTCCCGCGGCGAGCCGCGCGCCACAGCGAGACATCCTCGCCGCAGCGGCTGCCCGGGAAGGGTGCCGCGACACGGACTCGGGGCTCCGGGCCCCTGCCCCGCGCGCGCCTAGTCGCACCACGTCCCGACCCCCTCCCGCAGCATCCGCTCCCCCGCGTCTCGCCCGAAGCCCCGGGTCAGCCTGCCCTCCACGACGCTCAGCCCCCACCCGCCCTGCCGACAGGACCCAGCCCTGGTCCATGCCGTCCCGGGCCCCCGCAGGAGGTATCGCCGGTGCTCGCGAACAGCGCCCCAGTTCGCGGATGGCTGGGTCCATGCGGCCACGGTGTGCGAGGGCCACGACACGCTGGCCAATGGCGGCCCGCCCGGGGGGAGGCGTGCGTGTGCCCTCGACGAGCCTGGCGGGTTCCGCCGCGCCCGCATCCGCCCGCGGCGAGTTGGCCCGCCTCCTGCAGCGGCGGGGGCCCCCCCGCCGCCTCCTCCGGCGGCGACTGGTGGCGATGGTGGGGATCGGCGCCCTGACCGGGCTCCTCCATTGGGTCGGTTCGGGCGATGCCGGCCTGCACGTCGCCGTCACGGCGGCGCTCGACGCCCTGGTGGCCGTCTTCGCCCCTGCGGCCTTCATCCCCGCCGTCCTGGGCGGGGAGGAGCGCCACGGTGCGCCGGCCCCAGTGCTGGCCGCCCGCCTGGCCGTTCTGGTCGCCTTCGGGTGGCTGGTGGCGGGCAGCCACCTCCTCGTCTGGGCACTCACCGCCGCGCTTGTACCCCGTGTCGGCGCCCCCGGCGGCGGCGCCCTTCCCTTCACGGTGGTGGGCGTGGGGGTGGCGGCCGCGGCGACCGCGTTGGTCTACGCCTGGCCGCGGCGCGGGGACCTCGCTCGCCGGGCGGCGGTCGGTGTGCTTGTCGTCCTCTATGTGGCGGCCTTCTGGAGCCACGCGGTGCTGCTGCGGCCGAGTCTCGCGGCGGTGCGCCACCGGGCCGCGGGATATCCGCTGCCCGTGGCGATCGGGTTCGGCGCCCTCGCGCTGCTTTCGGTCTGGGCCCTCATGCGCCACACCCTCACGCCCCGGCTCGACTCCCCCGCCGAGCGTGCGACCGTATGACGGCGGGAGGCGGGTGCGGACGCGCAGCCTGCCCCGACCGGAGCGTCGGGCGACGGCCGGCGGCTCGGCACCACGAACCTCCAACCCCGCCGCCGGGCGACAGGCGGCGCCGTGGCACCGGGGCCGGCGCCCGGGAGATTCCCGGCCCGTCGCCGCGCGCGCGTTCCGCGGCGTCTCCAGGCTTCGCGTCGTACTGCACAAGCCGCAGCAGCAAGGGAGGGGAGGCGCGGCAGCAGCCGCGGGGCAACCCAGCGCCAGCGGCGGGCCGCGCCGCACGGGTATGAGCGGGACGGACGACCACGCGCAGGGCCCCAACGCCGCGGCGTCCCCGGTCCTCGTCGGTCTCAAGGACATCGACCGGCGGCACCCGATCGAAAGCCTGATGGGACTCTCCAGGAAGCATGGAGCGATCTTCCAGATCGCCCGCCCGGGCGGGGGCCATCCCCTGGCCGTAGTGTCCGGATTGGAGATCGCCGACGAGGTCTTCGACGACGAGCGCTTTGACAAGACGGTGGCGGGCGGCGAGCGCGGCATCCGCAGCGTGGGCGGGGACGGCCTGTTCACGGCCTGGACGCACGAACCCAACTGGCGGAAGGCGCACAACATCCTGCTGCCCAACTTCAGCCAGCGAGCCATGCAGGGCTACCTGCCCCAGATGCTGGACCTCGCCGCGCAACTGGTCCAGAAGTGGGCTCGGTTGAATCCGGGCGAGGCCGTCGACGTCGCCGCCGACATGACGCGCGTCACCATGGACACCATCGGCCTCTGCGGCTTCGGCTATCGCTTCAATTCGTTCTACCGCGAGACCCCGCACCCCTTCGTGGCGGCCATGTCGCGGGCCCTGGCCGCGACGCAGCGCCGCATCAGCGAGCTGCCGATTCAGTCGCGGCTGCACGTGACCGCGGAGCGACGGTTGGCCGAAGACATCGCCTTCATGAACGACATGGTCGACGGCCTGATCCGCGAGCGCCGGAAGGCGGGACGCGCCGAGAGTCCCGACCTCCTGCAATACATGCTGGACGGCGTCGATCCGGAGACCGGGCGATCGCTGGACGACGTCAACATCCGCTACCAGGTGCTGACCTTCCTCATCGCCGGACACGAGACGACCAGCAGCCTCCTCTCCTTCGCCATCTACTTCCTGATCAAGCACCCCGAGGTCGTCGCCCGGGCGCGCGCCGAGGTGGACGATGTCCTGGGATCGGATCTGGAGGCCAGCCCGACCTTCGCCCAGGTCCACCGCCTGCGCTACGTGCATCAGGTGCTCAGTGAGTCGTTGCGGCTGTGGCCGACGGCGCCGGCGCTCTCCCGCTACCCCTACGAGGATGTGGTCCTCCGCGGCCGGTACCGCATCGCCAAGGGCGGTCAGGTGATGGTGCTTATCCCTGCGCTGCACCGGGACCCGCGGGTCTGGGGCGACGACGCCGAAGCCTTCAACCCCGACCATTTCGGGCCCGGGCGGGAGGAGCGCATTCCCGCGAACGCCTTCAAGCCGTTCGGCCACGGTCAGCGCGCCTGCATCGGCCGGCAGTTCGCGATGCAGGAGGCCGCCCTGATCCTGGGCATGGTCCTCCAGCGCTTCGACCTCGTCGATCACCTCGACTACCGGCTGAACATCCGACAGACGTTGACCATCAAGCCGGACGGACTGTCCATCCAGGTGCGTCCCCGAGCCGGGCGCGCGCCGGCGCATGGGTCGCGGACCGAACGCGTGCCGGCCGCCCCGGCGGCGGAGGACACGCCTCTCCCCCCCGCGGCCGCGCACGGCACCCGCCTCCTCGTGCTGTATGGCTCAAACCTCGGGACAGCCGAGGGCCTGGCGCGGCAGATCGCCCGCGACGGTGTCCGTCGCGGCTATGCGGCGGAGGCCGTGGCGCTGGACGCCTGCCCGGAACGGCTGCCGACGGACCGCGCGGTGGTCGTGGTCACGGCCTCCTACAACGGAAACCCGCCGGATAACGCCGTGGGCTTCTGCGCGCGCCTGCGCGCACCCGATCTGCCCGCCGACGCCTTCACCGGCGTCCGCTTCACCGTCTTCGGCTGCGGCAATCGCGATTGGGCGGCGACCTACCAAGCGGTCCCCGATCTGGTGCAGCGAGAGATGGAGGCCCACGGGGCGCATTGCATCCACCCGAAGGGAGCGGGGGATGCGCGAGACGACTTCGACGGGCAGTTCCAGGCGTGGTTCGGGCCACTGTGGGCCGCGCTCGCGGAGGCGTGCGGCGTGCCGGCCGACGGCGCCGCACCCGTCGCGGAGCTCGCGCGCGTGGAGGTGGTTCCGTCCCCGCTCGGGGAGGCCGCCCGCACGTCGTTTCGCGCCCTGCCCATGGTGGTCGCTCGGCAGCGGGAGCTCCAGGAGCAAGGCGGCGTGCGCCCCTCGCCGCGTTCGACGCGGCACCTGGAGATCGAACTGCCGCCCGGGGTCGAGTATGAGGCGGGCGACCACCTCGGCGTCCTGCCGCGCAATTCCGCCGAAACGGTCCGTCGCGCCCTCGACCGCTTCGGCCTCGATGCCGCTGCGTACGTTGTGATCCATCCCGACCCGTCCCTGCCCGAGCACCTGCCGGCCGGGCGGTGGCCCGTCGCTGATCTGCTCGCCAACGTGGTCGAGTTGCAGGATCCCGCCACGCGCGCGCACATCGCGCTGCTGGCCGCCCACACGGCGGATGCCGCCGAGTCCGCGGCGTTGGCCGCGCTCGCCGCCGAGGATGCCGGCGGTGCCGCCCGGTACCGGGAGGAGGTGTTGGCGAAGCGGCGCTCCGTGCTCGACCTGCTGGAGGAAAACGCCTCCTGCCGGATCCCGTTGGGCATGTTCCTCTCCATGCTGCCGGCCCTGCGGCCACGCTACTATTCGATCTCCTCCTCGCCGCTCGCCGAACCGCGGTCCTGCAGCATCACGGTGGGGGTCGTCTCCGGGCCGGCTCGGCGGGGCACGGGCACCTACCGGGGCGTCTGCTCGCACCATCTGGCGGGTCGGGTGGAGGGGTCGCGCGTCTTCGCCTTCGTCCGCCATCCCAACCAGCCCTTTCATCCCCCGGCGAACCCGCATCAGCCGATGATCATGGTCGGCCCCGGCACCGGCGTCGCCCCGTTCCGCGGCTTTCTCCAGGAGCGCCTGGCCCTCCAGCGGCGTGGCGTTCCGGTCGGCGAGGCCTTGCTCTTCTTCGGCTGCCGTGATCCGGAGCAGGACCTGCTCTATGGTGACGAACTGCGCGCCATGGAAGCCGCGGGCGTGGTCAGGCTCCACGTCGCTCACTCCCGCGTCCCCGGGCAGCCCAAGGTGTATGTGCAACAGCGCATCGTGGAACAGGGGCCCGAAGTGTGGCGACTGCTCCAACAGGGAGCGGTCGTGTTCGTCTGCGGCGACGCCACCAGGATGGCCCCCGATGTGCGGGCCGCGCTGGCGGCCGTGGCCGGCGCGCAGGGCGGCATGCCTGCCGAGTCCGCCGCCGACTGGTTCGCCGAGCTCCGCCAGGCCGGTCGGTACCTGGAGGACGTGTGGGGCGGAGGCGGCGCATAGGGGCGGGCGATCGCTGGAACCGGCCTCGCACGCACCCCCCACGGCGCCGGGTGCGGTGGTGCTGCCGGGGGGCGCGGCCCAGCACCGACGCACCGGTGATGGGGATCTTGCGGCCGTTCGGGCGCCAGCTCCGGGACAGGCGAAAGCCGCGTCCCGCTTACGGGGGCGGTTTGGAGCCGCGAGCACGGGTCCGGGCGCTCGGCCGCAGCACCGGATGGTCGCGCCGGGGTATGCCGCGCCGATCATCGTCCTGGACGAGCCGACCGCCTTCCCGGAACCCGCCGGCCGACGCCTTCCGGCGCTTCGCGGCCATGGCGGAGACCGCACAGCCGTCCTGGTCGGCCGCCGCCTGCCGTCGGCGCGCCTCCGCGACCGCGTGCTGGTGCTGCGCGGGGGCCGGCTGGTCGAGGACGCGCGAGGCAGCGGTGGCGGCGGGCGGGGGTATGCGAGCCCGCGGGCGGGCGGGATGGTACCGGCATGGGGTGGGTGGGGCGGCTCGTGGTCGCGCCCTCCCGCCGCGTGCCCCTGGCAGTGGAGCCACAGGTGCGGCGGTCCGGTCGTCCGTGCCCGGAATCCTCCACTACTTCGCCGGGCCTCCCCGCCGGGCCACGGATCACGGCACCGCACGGTCGGGCCCGCGGAGGACCAGCGCGTCGCCCGCCTCCCTGGCTGCTGTCCCCTCCGGACCTCCGCCACCCCGGGCCGAAGGGCGACCACGGTTTGGAGCGCGCCCCGACGTCGGGGCGCGACCGCATGGGGCCTCGTGTCGGCGGTACGCTCGACCTCCGTGTGGCCGTAAGCTTGGCCGCAGGGGATCATGGGTTCCGCGGCGAGGCCCCTTCCGGTCCACGGGCGCGGGGACCGCCGCCTCCCTCCGGCCCGAGATACTCGAGTTCCCGCAACGCGTTGGGCAGCATCGCAAGGGCGGTTCTGAGGCCTGGTCTTTCTGTCGACGGTCGGCGGCCACCTCCACTCCCGCGAGGCGGAGGAGCTCGTGCTGCGGCGGGTCGGGCGTCCTCACGAGGAGCGGGGACCCCGGGCACAAGGCCCACCGCCTGTTCGGCAGCGGCCTCGACCTGCTGCAGGGCCTCGTCTCCACCGTGGCCGTGGCCCTGCTCTTCCGGCCCATCGCTCCGCGGCTCCCGGCGGCCCTGCTCGCCGTGCTCGTCCCCCAGGCCCTGCACGCGGGTGAGGCCAACCGCCGCTGGATGTCCTTCACCTATGGCCAGACGGAGGAGCGGGGCCGGGTCCGCTACGTGGACGGCGTGCCCACCGGCCGGGGCGAGCACAAGGATATCCGGGGACCTGCACGGGGCGCTCTCCGACCGCTGGCGCTGCCGGCGGAAGACGCTCCGGTCCGGGATGCTGCGCGAGAAGCGCCGCCAGGCGGCCTCCGAACTGCCCTCGACCGCGCTGTCCCTGGCGGTGACCATCGCCACCGCGTTTCTGCTGGCGCACGGCCTCGCGGACCACCGGATCGCCACGGGCGGGTTCGTGGCCCTCTTCGGCGGCGTCGGGACTTTGCGAGGCGCGATGCACCGCGTCGCCTTCGGCGTCCGCGACCAGCAGACCGGATCACCGATGTGGGATACGTCCGCGAGTTCCTCGCCCTGCCCGACGCGCTGGGCCGCGGCGTGGCGGCGCCCTTTCCGGTGCCCCCGCGGGAGGGCATCCGCCTTCAGGCCGTGACCTTCACGAATCCCGGCCGCGAGGCCCCGGTGCTGCACCGCCTGGACCTGCTCCTGCGCCCCGGGGGAGCGGGTCGCGCTGGTCGGCGACAAGGGTGCTGGCCAGACCACGGTGGTGAGACTCCTGTTGGGGATTCGGCTACCGCCCCGGTGAGGGTGCTCGTTGGGCGGCCACCAGGATCTGGCCCGGGTGCAGCCGTCCGAAGGCCGGCCCCCTCGCACCGCGGCCTTCCAGCGATCGGCGCGCAGCCCGGCCACCAGGGCGACGAAGCTCTCGCGGGCGCCATGCTCGAGGTGAGCCCGGCCCACCTGAGTGGTCGTCCTGAGCGCGCGCACGGCCACGAGACGACCGAGGCCCTGGCCCGCCAGACATTGCGCGAGTTGGCTACGGACATCCCGCCGCAGGAGATGTTCCGGGCGGTGCGGGACGCGGCCCCACTCGTCCCGCCGCCTGCGAGCGGGCTGTGCTGGCGGACCGCCCCCCGGCCCCTGCCGGCCAGGGGATGGGCGGCTTGGCGGACGGGCGCAAACGCGCGCTGCAGTGGCCGTCTAGCCGGCGAGCCGTCGTCTAGACGAAATCGGGAGCAGTGCCGCGCCCTATGGGCAGGCCGCGCACCCGGATGCGGGCTTCGTCGGAGGCCACAACGGCGCCCTGCTCCAGGGCTTCAGCGACCAAGTCCAAGTTCTGCACGAGAAGTGCCACCTGCGCCTGGGGCCGCCGCGGTGCCCCACGGGGCAGGATCACCGAGGGTTTGGCCAGTCGAGCCAAGGCGAGCAATGCTCCGAAGTCGGTGTCGGCGGAAACCAGCACCCGTGACTCGGCGGCCGCGCGAGCAAGCACTTCATCGTCGTTCGCTGTGGACATCCCATAGGCGGACACATGTACGGCGTCATGACCAGCGTCGTGGAGGCCAACGGCGGCGAGAGGCGAGAGGGCTTGGTCGATCAGCAGCCTCACTACTGCGGCACCGTCAACGGCAGCTGACGCTCCAACAACGCCTCGGCCGCATACCGCAAGGCCTCACGCATGTCCTCCGACTCCAGGTCGGGGTAGGCGCGGCAGATGTCGTCTGGACTCATGCCGTCTGCGACCATGGCCACGACCGTGGCTACCGGAATGCGCAGGCCGCGGATGCAGGGGACGCCCCCCATCTTGCGGGGGTCGGCCGTAATTCGCTCGAATCGCATACAGTTGCCCCCCAACCCAGTTCCGGTCAAAGGCCATCCGACCCATCATACCCCAGCCTACGCCTGCGCTTCGTCGACTTTGGGGAGGAGCGCACGGCTCCGGGAACGCCGAGATGGCCGTTGGCGGCGGGCGTGGCGGTGGTGGGCCTGCGCGCCTTCGGCAGCCGTGGGCGGGGCGCCGCGAGGCCCGACGAGGACCCCGAAGCAATCCGGGAGGATCTCCGCCGGCCCGGCGGCTGACCGGGCTGCTCGCCCGGGCGCGCGGGCGCTGAGGAACGGCGCCGACTCGGCGTCGGCGTCGTTCCTCAGCGACGCACGACTGTGAGTGTGAATGTGCGCATTGCGTCCTGACCGTCAGGGGAGCGGGCAAGTCCACCCTGGTGCGGCTGCTCCTCGGCCTCTGCCGGCCCGATGCCGGCCGCATCTCGGCGGATGGCGTCGACTACGCCTCCATCGCACCGGAGTCCCTGCACGGCGCCGTGTCCGCGGTCTACCAGGACTGCTTCCGTTTCTCCCTCACCGGCCGGGAGAGCGGGGGCGTGGGCCGCGCGGCCTGCGACGACCTGGCGACCGCGCGCGCCGCCGACGAGGATCCAAACAAGCGCGGGGCCACGCTGGCGCTGGTCGCGGGCGAATGGCTGGCCGGCCGGCGCAAGCGACTACACCGTACGGTGTAGTCGTTCGTATCCCGTTCGCATGAGGGGGGTAGAGGTGCGTGGCCAGCCCGAGCGTCCCGACGGCCAGCCCCTACCCCGTGTGCAATGCGAAGCTGCGCATGTGGATCACCACCTCCAAAGGCCGGGCGCCACGCGGTGGGCCTGCGCTGCCCGACCAACGGCCGCCACTTCAAGGGCTTCATCAACGATCACGACTTCGTCGCCGCCACCATCGCCAAGATCGCCGCCGCGGCCGGGGTGGCGCTGGAGGAGGTCGCCCGGCGTCCGCCGCACGTCGTCGCCGAACCCGCCACCCCGCCGGCCCTCGCAAAGCCTAGGCATGCGGGCTCGCCCCCCCCGACGGCGGGACGCCCGGCCGACCTCCCGGCCGCTCACCGGGCCCGGACGCCGACGCCGCCGGCCGGCCCGAGGTACGGGCGGAGCAGCCGCCCGTCGTACCTCGCCCGCAGGTCCGCCTCGGGCAGGCCGGCGCGGAGGTCGGCCTCGAGGGCGGCACGGTCCCGCGACTTGCCCGGCGGGGCCGCGGGGCCGCCCGCGCCCGGCGCGGGCGCCTCCCCTTGCAGCCAGGCCTCGGCCCTCCTCGCCGCCTGCGCATAGGCCGGCTCCAGCGCGTCCGCCATGGGCCGCCCGCCGCGCCAAAACGGCAGGTTGCCCATGCGGCGGATGAGGGCGAGACCGACGGCCGGCCCGGGCGGGCCCGTGGCGGCCGTGCCCGTGGGCGGCGGGCCGGCACCCCAGAAGGACGCCGGATCTGCGGGAAGCACCGCGGCGGGTTCGGCCTTCGCGGCGGTCCCGACTTCCCGCCGGACGGGTTGCCCCGGGTCCGAGACCGGCGGGCCTTCCGCCGCAGGGCCGAGCAGCAGAGCCGACAGCTCGCTCTGGCCCATACCGCGCAGCCGGAAGAGCAGGAACGGGTCGCGGTCCACCTCCTCGGCCAGGAGGTAGTAGACGGCGGCGATGTGCTTGCACGGGTTGGACGCATCGGGACACGAGCACTCCGTGCGGAGGTCCGAGAGGCGCTGCGGAAAGAGGGGCGCCCGCGCCGCGAGGAAGACCTCCTCCAGGCCTTCGGGCAGCTGCCCGCCCAGGAGCTTGGCCGCGAAGGCGGCCCGGGCCGCGATGGCGGCGCCGACCTCCCGCCACTGGCCCGGCTCCAGGGGTCGCAGGCGGATCGTGACGCGATAGGGGGTGGGCCTTGACCCCTGAACCCGGGCCCGCACCTCGCCCGCCTGCACCTCGACGCCGAGCACCTGACCCTGGCGGGCGTAGCTGCGCCCGCGGGCCAGGCGGCTGCCCAGGCCGAACCCCTCCAGGACGGCCAGCCAGCGCTTCGCCCACCAGTTCCGCACGAAGGCCCCCCGGGCCGACTGCGCCCGGATGCCGCCCTCGGCCTGCAGGGGCCGGGAGGCCGGGAAGCGGTCCAAGGCGTCATACCCGCGCCGGCGCCCCACTATTCCTCCACCGCCTCCGGCCGGAGCGCGAGCAGGTCCCGCAACTCGGCCGTCGAGAGTTCCGTCAGCCAGGCCTCGCCCGTGCCCACCACGCGCTCGGCCACCTCGCGCTTGGCCTCGATCATCCGGTCGATCCGCTCCTCGAGCGTGCCCGCGCACACAAACTTGTGCACCTGCACGTCCCGCCGCTGTCCCAGCCGGAAGGCGCGGTCCGTCGCCTGGTTCTCCACCGCGGGATTCCACCAGCGGTCGAAGTGGAACACGCGGTTGGCGGCGGTGAGGTTCAGTCCGGTCCCGCCGGCCTTCAGCGACAGGACGAACAGGGGCGGCCCGCCCCCCGGGCGTTGAAAGGCGTCGACCATGGCGTCGCGGCTGGTCCGCGACAGGCCGCCGTGCAGGAACAGCACCTCGCACCCCAGGGTGCGGTGCAGGTGCTGCTGCAGCAGGGTCCCCATCTCTGTGAACTGGGTGAAGATGAGCGCCCGGTCGCCCGTGGCGAGGGCCTCCCGCAGCATGTCCACCAACCGCTCGAGCTTGCCGGACCGCCCGGGGAGGGGCGAGCCGTCCCCGAGGAAGTGCGCGGGATGGTTGCAGACCTGCTTGAGCTTGGAGAGGGCGGCCAGGATCTGTCCGCGCCGGCCGATCCCTCCTTCCGGCTCGTCCCCCGCCAGCCGGCCCTCCAGGTCCGCCACCACGGCCCCGTAGAGCGAGGCCTGCTCGCGCGTCAGCGTGCAGTACACGGTCATCTCGTTCTTCGCCGGGAGGTCCGCCTGGATCGACGGGTCGGTCTTCAGCCGCCGGAGCACGAACGGACCCGTCAGCCGGCGCAGGCGCTCCGCCGCCCCCGCGTCCCGATCGACCTGGATGGGGGTGAAGAAGCGGCGGCGGAAGTCCGCCTGCCCGCCGAGAAGGCCTGGATTCAGGAACTCCATGAGCGACCACAGGTCGCCCACGCTGTTCTCCACCGGCGTCCCCGTCAGGGCGATGCGGCAGTCGGCGGGCAGGGCGCGGGCGGCCTGCGCCTGTTTGGTCTCCGCGTTCTTGACGTTCTGCGCCTCGTCCAGCACCACGGCGCGCCAGGGCACGGCGCGCAGGGCCTCCGCGTCGCGCACCAGCAGGGCGTACGTGGTGAGCACCATGGCGCTGGACCGGACGGAGGCGGCGAACCCCTCGTCCCGCACGCGATCGGCGCCGTGGTGCAGCAGAACCGGCAGATCGGGCGCGAAGCGCTCGATCTCCTTGCGCCAGTTGCCCAGCACGGACGTCGGGCAGACGAGGAGCACCGGCCGGCGGTGGGCCTCCCAGTCGCGGACGACGAACGCCAGCGTCTGGACCGTCTTGCCGAGGCCCATGTCGTCGGCCAGGCACGCCCCGAGCCCGCGCTGCGCGAGAAAGTCCAGCCAGGAGTAGCCTCGGAGCTGGTACGGGCGGAGCGTGGCGCGCAGCCCCCCGGGCGGCGCGAGCTCCCCGAAGGCGCCGTCGTCCGTCCGCCCGAGGAGGTCCCCGATCCAGCCTTCGGCGCCCGCCAGTTCCGCCGGGAGGGGACCGAGCCCGGACGGGGCCGACCCCGCCGCCAGGCGCAGGGCGTCGCCCACCGTGCCCCGGCGCGGGGCCCGTCCGTCCCAGAGGGCGAGCGCCGCCTGGATCTCGGCCGCGCCGACCTGCACCCACCGCCCTCGGATCGCGACCAGGGGGGCCTTCAGCGACGCGAGCCGCTCCAGTTCCTCCCGCGTGAGGGTCTCGTCCCCCATGGCCACCGTCCAGTCGAACTCCACCACGGCCCCCAGCCCGAGACCACTCGCGGCGGCCATCTTCGGGGGTCGCGCGTGCGCCCGGGCGACGAGCCGTGGCCGGCCCCGGCCCGTCCACCATCCCGGCAGCATCAGGCCGAACCCCGCCTGCTCCAATAGCGGCGCGGTCTCCGTGAGGAAGGCGTGGGCACCTGCCGTGTCGAGGGCATATCCGGCCGGCCGGTTGCCCTGCAGACTGCGCTCCACCTCGGGGACGAGGGCCGCCGCCCTGCCGAGGGCGGCCAGAAGGGCCGGCCTGCCGCCCGCCGGCGCGCCGCGCGGGGCGGCCCACACGCGCTCCGCCTCCACGAGCAGGCTGGGATCGTCCACCGCCTGCAGGACGTAGCGGACATGCCACTGCGCGCCGCCCTCCGGCGGCTCGTCCAGGCGGAAGCAGAGGCGGTACGCCTCGTGCCTGGCCGCCACGGGCGCCGCCCAGTCCCCCACCGCCCGCGCCAGCCCCTCGACCTCCGCGCCGGGGCCGTCCAGCGCCGCGCTTTGCCCCGCCAGCCCGGCGAGCCAGCGGTCGTGGATCGTGCCGCCCGCCGGTGCCCCGCCCGGCGCGCGGGGCAGGCGGTCGACGAGCGCGCGGAGGACGGCGTCCAGGAGACCGGCGGGGTCGACGGCCGGGGGGTGCCCGAGCTCCGCCGCCAGGGCGCGGCACGCCGGAGGCATGGCCTTGGCCCATTGGTCCAAATCGTCCCGTTCGCCGGGCGAGAGGAGCGGCGTCCATGCCGCCCGGAAGCCCCCGGGGCCCTGGCCCACCGAGGGCAGCAGCGCGCCGCGGGCCCCCAGCCGCGCGGCGAGCCGGTAGGGGGCGGTCCAGAACAGCAGGTCCGGAGCCGGGACCACGTCGGCTGGCAGCCCCGTGCCCGCGGCGCAGCGCTGCAGGAGCGCGGCGGCCGCGTCCGCACCCAGGACCAGGGCGGGCACCCTCCACGGCCGGAGGACGCACGGCCCGTCCTGCGGGACCGCGCCCAGCCCCGGCGACGGCCATGGGCCCTCCGGCTCTGGGGACGAGGGCAGCCAGGCCACGAATTCGGCTTCCCGGGCCTCCTCGCCGGAGACCGCGCAGCCAAGCGCCGCCCCCAGGGCCGCCCGCAGGCCCGCCCCATCGGCCGCCCTCGGGTGGGGCGGCGCGGCTGGCGCCGCGCGCCGCCCCCGGCGGCCCACGGCCTCGGCCTCGCCCCAGAGCACCAGCGCGGCCTCCGCGTGGGCAGCGTGCAGGACGAGGGGCATCCCTATCCCCTTCCGCGAGTCGGCCGGCTGGTCTGCGGGCGCCCAGGGGTATCGGAGCGTCCCCGCGGGGAGGCCCGGACCGCCCCGCCCCGCCGATCCCAGCATACACCGGCGGATCCCGACGTTCCGGCAACCCCGAGTTGGACGCCCGCTTCGGAGCCTGGGGGTGCCCCGGCCGGCAGGCCGGGGCACGGGCGTTCCGGCGGCGGACAGTCGCCCCGCTTCCCGGGTACCGGGCCCCTCAGCAGGCGGCGATTCGCCGCCCGGCCCACCGCTGGCGCGGTCGCCGAGACCATCGCGGGCCTGTGGACGGCCGTCGACAGGCGGCGCGGCCGCGCGGGCCGCCCACGGCGGCGAGGCGGAATGTCGTGCACAGCCCACGGCGTTCCGACGCGGAAAGGCCAGGCCGAACTGGACCAGCTGCTCTCGGCGCCCCCCGGGGTCGCGCTCATCTTCCAGCACAGCACCACGCCTCCGATCGGCGGTCCCCGCCAGGGCGAGTCGGCGCTCGAAAGCGGCGCGAGGGCGTGGGTGGGTCCGGCCGTGGTCCGCGTCATCGAGGACCGGCCGCTGTCCCAGGCCATCGCCGGGAGACGGGGGATCGCCCACCAGTGGCCGCAGGCGTTGGTGTTCCAAGGGGGCCGGATGGTGTGGCACGCCGGCCATTCCGGGCGTCACGGCCGACGCGCTCCGGCACGAGCAGGCGGCCGCGGGATGGTAGCGGCGCGGCGGCAAAGGAGCGGGCGGGTGGCGCGGTGGCACTGCGCAGGGGCCCGCGGGCGGCGCTCCTGCCGGCTCAGGGAGCGCCGCCCGCCGCTTCCGTGTGCGTACCCGCCCCCATGCCCGCCCATCTGGGTGTCCCAGGTCACGAGAGCCAGCCGGGCCGCTGGCTGCCGACGTGGGACCAGGGGTCGGCGTCGGGGTGGCGCCGGGCGTAGCGGGCGAGGCCGACGGACGGTTCGCCCGCGGCGCGGTCGACGCGGACGCCGACGGCGCGCCACTGCTCGCTGAGGAAGGCCCAGAGTCGGTCGTCGGCGACGGCGCCCCCGCCCAGGACGATGGGGCAGCGGTCTGGGCGCTTCGCCGCACCGCACAGGACGTTGCGGGCGTCCACCACCGCGGCGGCGGCGCGGGTGAGGAACGCCCGCGCGGCAGGGTCGCTGTCGATCGCGGCGCTCAGCAGGGGCCCCAGGTCGGCCCAGCGGGCGGTAGGGACTCCCTCGCCCGCGGGCGGGAGGGTGCCGCCGAGGGTGTCGCGGACCGCCCTGGCCAGGGGGGTGGCCGGGGCGGTGCGGGCGCGCTCGACCAGGAAGCCGGCGTAGGCCTCGCCGCACAGGTGCCAATCGGGGAGGCGGACATCGCCACCGGCCCAGCGGATGGCGTGGCGGTCGTCGACGTAGACCACTTGGGAGTAGGTGCCGCAGCAGGCGGCGACCACGTGGCCCGGCATGGGCGTCAGGCCGTAGGGGCCGACCACGTCGTTGAGGGCCTTGGTGCCGGCGACCGTCCAGCCTGCCTCGGCGAAGGTCTCCGCGACGCCTGAGCCCTCGTAGCAGAAACCGGCCAGGTGGACGGGCGCGTGGCGGAAGGCGTCCGCGCGCGCCAGCAGGCCGCGCAGCCGCGCAAGGGCGGTGGCGTGGTCGTGGCCATTGCCGCTGGGCTCGCGCGTCCGGTGCACGACCAGAACGTCGTCCGCGGCGCCAAGGACGGCGAGACCCATCTGCGACCATCCCTGGTCGATCCCCACCCACCGCTGCGTCCCCGACATCGGGCGCTCCGTCCCCTCCGATGGTGGCGTTGACGAGGCCGTCGGGCTGGCGCTGCTCGAGGGACTTCGGTGGGCGCGTCCCGGCGCCTACCACGTCCAGGCGGGGGTGCGCGTGCCGCTGCCGACAGCACGAGGCTGAGCCGTGCCCGTGCCCTTGTCGCGTCGCGGGTCCCACAACGCTGCTGCGGGCGGCGCGCCCCGACGCCGATGCGCCCCGTTCCGGGCGCCCGGTCGGCGGCCATATCGTGGCCGGCAGGCGCGTCGGGCCCGAGGGCCAAGGCGTCCGCGTGGCCACGGGCGGGCGGGCGAGCGCGCCCGGGCCCGCGGCGCCGAGGCCGGCACCGCGGCCGGCGTTGACGACCCCGGCGCATTCTGGTACTCGATAGTCGGGGGCCTTCGCGTCCGGGCCCGCGCGCCCGTCCCATGCGGCCACGGTCATCGTTCGCGCCCCGACGGCTGGCCTCCGAGGGTCACACGTCGGCGATCGGCGCTCTGCCCGCTTTCGGATCGGGATGCGTGCCTTCGGGGGAACCGTTGCTCTGTGGACGCCTGTTCCGGCCGCCGGCGGTCGCCATCGGGCCCGCCGGCGACGAGGGGCGATCGCCGTGCGTCCGCTCCCGCCCGCGCGACCCGCACGCCGTAGCCCGATCGCCGTTCTGGCCGCCGCCGTGGCCGGCTGCCTCGTGGCCGGCTGCGGCGCCGGCGGTGCCATGCCCGCCGGCACGGGCCCCAGCCCGCCCGCGGCGCCTGCGCCCCCGCAGGCCGCCAGCCCGAACCCCCAGCGCAGCGGCGCGCCCGTCGTCGCCCTCTCCTACTGCACCCCGGCGGCCGGGGCCAGCGCAGCGGATCCCTGTTGGAGCGGCGGCGGTGCGACGACAATGTCCGTCGTGGCCTCGGGCGAAGTGTGCGACTGCTTCGCGGCGTCCTTCCAGGCGGCGTGGGACCAGCAGGACCTGTACGTCTTCGAGGCAGTGCACAATCCGGTCGGCTTTGACGTGGCCAACGCGGACGCCGTGCGGCCCTGGCTGACCGACGCGATGGAGGTCTACGTGGCCGCGGACAACGCCGCCCGGGCGGCGTTGGCGGCACCGGACTGGCGCTTCGTCCTGCCGCTCGGTGCCCCGGGCTCGGTGTGGGTGGCGGCGGGTCGGTCCGCGGCCGGCGTGCGCGGCTACGTTCAGAACGTGGCCCTCGGCTACGACGTGATGCTGGCGATTCCCTGGGCGCTTTTGGGCGTGGGGCCCGGGGTCGGCCAGGCGGTGGGCCTGGATCCCGCCATCGACGTCTATGGGGGCGGCGACGCTCAGAACGAGGTCATGGCCTGGGGCACGGCCGGCACCGCCTCCCCTCCCCCCGCCCAGTGGGGTCAGGCGGTGCTCGCCGGCTGACCCCACTGGCTACGACGCGAGATCGTCCCGGCCTCCCCGGTCGAAGACGGGTTGCGCCTCCTCCCACGGCACCGCCCCGAGTCTTGCCGCGAGGGGCGCCTTCTCCGCGGCGGCGAAGTGGGTGAGGCTCCGGAGGATGTGCGCGTCGTTCGCGGCCGGTAGCCGCTGGCGGACGATGCGCATCCGGTCGGCCACGCTCGAGCCCCCGGCCACTGCCCCGCAGGGCGCGTATCCGTCGATCCAGTCCTGCCGCTCGCCCCGACCGGCCACCGCGTGGAGCTTCCACGCGGCGAGTGTCTCCGTGGCCGCCACCGGCACGCGGCGGACCTCGCCGGCGCCTTCGAGGGCGCTGCCCGATGGCCGGATGAACCAGGCCCGCATGCCGTCGACAAGCCCGTGCCAGGTATGGCGGGCGCCCGGGATCTGGTCCGCCGCGGCGCCGGCCGCCGCCAGGTCGGCGGACAGCCCCGCCGGGCCACAGGCGTCTTCCGTGAACAGGTCGAGGTCCGTGGAGCGCCGATAGCCGAGGCGCAGGGCCGCCGCCGGTCCGGCCCCATAGGATTCGCGCCCGGCCGCCAGCGGCGCCGGCCGTTCCAGCGGCGCGGGGCCGCCCGGCGGTAGGACCTCCATGTGTAGCGCGGACACCTCCCGTGCCGGTAGCAGACCGTACTCGGGCCAGACGGCGCGCACGGGGTCCGGCACCGAGCGATGGCCCCGCAGGGCGGCCACCACCGTCGGGCCGCGGAACCGTCGCACGGCCCCGCGTGCCTCCGCTAGTGTCCACGACGTGAGGATGCGCCCGATCTCCCACCGGGGGAAGCGCTCCGACGGATCCGCGTCCCAAAACAGGCGGCCCCATTGGGCCCGACCGTTGCGCGGAACGGACATTCGCCTTCCTCCATTATTGCCATGCCGCCGTTCCCGCCGGCCGTGCAGCCCGCAGGCGGCGGCGCCGCGGCCCGGCCGCTCGTCCGCCCATGCCGCGGGCCGTGGCGGAGGCCGACAGGGGAAGCAACCCAACGCCGGGGCATCCCCGCCAACGGGGTGGGGCCGCCCCTTGGGGCCAAGCCCCGCACGTCAATTACGACGACGGGGTCCGAGGGACTCCTCGACTCCACGCGGTTCGCCCGCAAAGCTATCCGTCCGGCCACTATGGCGCAGGCCCGAGCCCGTCCATGTCAAGAGCGCGAGCTTCTCGCACAACATCGGGACGCTGAGCCTCGGCACCCCTCCGCCGTCGCGCCGGTGCCGACCGGGGGCGGCCACGCCCGGACCGCGAACAATGACCTGTTGGTGGGCGTGGCGGCCCTGGGCGTGGGCGCCCGCCGCGAGGCTCGGTGCGTCCGCTGTCCGAGGGATGGCGACGAGGTCCCCGATCCGCTCGACACCGCCTACCGCCGGGTCGCCCGTGAGCCGTCGCGGCGCGCGGACGGTCGCACCGGTGGGCTCTGGGGTCGGCGGGTACCGGTTTCGCGCGCGGTCCGCCGCCTACGCCGTGGTCGGGGTGAGGCGAGACGAGGCCCTGAACATCCGGGAGGCATCGCGGGCAACACCGATGGCCGGCGCGGCCTGCGGTCCCTGATCGCGGGGTCCGCCCCGCAGGCGGCCAGGGTGGTACGAGACATGCCGCCGGATACGCGCCCGGACCTGTTCCTGGCCCGCCCGCACCGCTAGTTCGAAGGGCGCTGGCGGCCGCAGGGCACGCTGCGCATCACGGAGGTTCCCGGGGCCGTCGGGGCGCGGTGGGCCCGGCCCGTCTCCCGCCGACTTCGGCTGACCCTGCGGGACGAGCCGGCGCCATGGGACCAGGGCCCCTTCGAGGTCGAGTGGCACTGCGGCGGCGCCAAGGCGAAGGGCTCCCGCGGCTCCGCGGGGTGTGCCGCCATCGACCAGCGCACCTTCACCCGGATCCTCGCCGGCGCGGTCACCCCGGCGGGGGCCCTGCCGTTGCAGGGCGTCGAGATCGGGGAGGCGGCCCAGGGGCTGCCTTCGGCAGCCGACGTCACCGGCCGACCGCCCCTGCTGCAGGGGTGGCACTGAGGTCGGGCTCCGGCCGGCCGCCGCGGTTGCGGCCAGGAACGGGCGCGGGCCGGGGAGAAGTCGGCGCCGCCGAGGGCTCGAGGCGACCCGTGCACGGGGCGGTGCCGCCGGGACCGCCGCCGCGTCTGTGCCATGACCGCCAACCGGGGGTGCGACCTGCCGTGAAGAACGTGGAACTCAAGGTCGAAGGTAACATCCTGACCATCCGTGTCGATTTGAGCAAGGAGTTCGGGCCGTCCGCCTCCGGCAAGACCACGATCGTCGCGAGCACCGAGGGGAACGTCGCCATACCCGGCCACGAAGCGAAGGTGGGGCTCAACGTGTACCGGCCGCGGGCGCGGGGCGGCGAATGAGCGCCCGCGGCGGCCCTCCAACCTCCGGATCGGGCATCGAGGAGACACCCCTGCGGCTGCGTGCCGTTGGGCATGCTGTGGTCGCCGCCGTCGGTGCCTGACGTGTTCTCGTACCGGGATGGCACGCCGCCGCGGGGGCCCGAACGCGGCGTGCCGGAGGCCGGCCTGCCGCGGGGGCCGGTCGGGTCGGACATGGCCAGCGTGCATGTGCGCGGGCGCGGACGAGGCCAGGTCGAGGGCGCTCCACCGGTTGTTCCTCGCGTCGGTGAAGGTGGTGCAGTTCACCACCTTGCCCTTCCGGCCGGCACCCTGAAGGGGGTGCATCCGGAGCCGATGGTGGACCCGGTCGGCGACTGGCCCGCGGTCGAGGTCGGCTTCTGGGCGGTGAACATCGCCGGCAGCACCGCGGGAGGGGCGTCGTCGCGCCAGGCCGCCTTCACCGTGCCCGCGTCCCGGTCCCTGGGCCGGGCCGCGGTGGGCGCTCGCGCGGGCGCCGGCACGCGCGGCCGGGCGGCGGACCACGACATCGACGATCCGGCATGCGCTCTTGGGGTGAAGCCGCTCCCCCGGCGGCGCCTCGCGTCCCTTGGCCCCCGGCACACCGCCGGGTGCCGCTCCACCGAACGCGGCCCCATATCCCGGTGCCGCCGACGATCGACGACCTGCGCGCCGGGCGGGATGGGCCGCCGGAGGCCCGCTGGCCTGGCCGCGGATCGGCCCCCCACCGGCAATCCCAGGGCGCGGCCCGCGTGGTCTGGCCGACAGAGCCCCTCTCGCGGCCTACCGCTCGGGCCACTCGCGGAAGGTCGGGGGCAGCCCCACCGCACCGATGTCCCACGCCCGGAAACCCAGCGCCACGGCCGGCGAGTCCGGACGGAGGCGGAAGTCCCCCGCCGCCGCGTCCACGAACCCCGGATCCTCCATGCGGGAATGGCGGTCGAACCCGAGCTCCCGCCATTCCTCGAGCCCCAGGACGACGGCGGGCCCGCCACCCCGCGGCTGGACGTGGGCGGCGAACCCGCCCCTCCCGTCCCAGATGACGTTCCGGTCGATGGAGCCCGCGATCGGCCCGCGGCGCGGCGGATAGATGACCTGATAGCATGAGGGCGCCTGCGGGGGCACGAAGTCGATGTCGCGCTCGGGCGCCCCGGCCGGTGGGGGCGGGGCGGCGCCCGCGACCCGGAGGACGACCACGTTCCCCTCGAACCGGTCCGCGTTCCCCTCATAGCCCACGTGCAGTCCCGGAGGGTTGGCCGGCTCGACGAAGACGTTGTTCTCCACGATCCGGAGGTCCCCCTCGCGCAGCTTCACTGCCACCCCCAGGCACAGGTTGCTGTGGACGTGGTAGTTCGAGGCCCCGTCGTCGAGGTCGATGCCCCAGCCCCGGCGGTCCGTGAACCGGTTGTGGCGGATGACCGTGGTCTCCCGGGCGTCGCGCCGCACGTCCCCGCAGGGCGGATGGCTCTCCGGCCCGTGGGACTGCGCCCGGCACCAGTGCCGGTCGCGGCCCCAGGCGTTGAACGGCCCGTGGTCGCCCGTCTCCCGCACCGTGTCCCGCACGTCGTTCCATTCCACGACGTGGCCGCCGAAGACCCCATCGTTGAAGCAGACCGCCGCGCGGGGCACGCGCTCGATGCGGTTGTGCGCGATGCGCACCCGGCGCGCGAGCGCCAGGAACACCCCCGCCGTCTGCTTGCCGAAGACCCCGATGCCCTCGATCCGGTTGGCGCCGACCTCACAGTCGCTCGGCACGTCCTCGGACGGTTCCGGGTCCCAGTCCCACCGGTGCTCGGCGCCGCAGTGCGGGCAGCGGTGGCTCGCGCCTGGGCGCAGGTGCGACCGCCCGACCAGGCAGACCCCGCTGTCGCCCGCGCGACGGATGGTGTTGCCCGTGACCCGCACCCGCGCCGCGTAGCCGCCCACGAAGACCGCGTTGCCTCCGACCTCGTCGAAGAGGCAGTCCTCCACCGCGCAGTCCACGGCGCCCTCGACGCACACGGCGCCGCCACGGTGGATCGCCCAGTCGCCGAGCGACGGCTCCTCGTAGGGCTCCAGATACGTGGCGGCCGTGCCGGCGATCCGCAGGCCCGCAAGCCGCACCCCGCGCACGGGATGGTGCCGGGTACCGCGAAGCAGGGCGGCGCAGGCGAGGCCGTCGAACTCCAGCTCCGCCGCGGCGGACCCGGAGAGCCGGAGCCCTTCCGGCGGCCAGAAGTAGAGCAGGCCGGCCTCGCGGTCGAAGTACCACTCGCCTGGGCTGTCCAGTTCCTCGAACACGTTCTCCACGAAGAAGCGCGAGCCGGCGCCCACGCCCCCGCCGTCCGCGCGCTGGAAGGTCGTCCCCATCTGCCAACCGCCGTCTCCGAGGGTCAGTCGCCCGGAGGCGGCGTCCAGGGCCGCCACGCGCCACTGCAGGTTGCCCCAGCGGTGGCGGGTGAAGCAATGGAGCACAGCCTCCCCCGGCCGATCCCACGTCCGACCGCCCAGGGCGGCGGGATCGAACTGGAGCTCCCGATGCGGCCACGCATCCGCGCCGCGCAGCGGCAGCTCCCCGTCGGCGGCGTTCGGGAAGCGCGCGCGCACCTGGCGGCGGCCCCCGGCGAAGAGTTGGGTGGGGCGCAGGCCCTCCGGCAGGCCCTCGGGCCTGCAGCGGAGGATCCCGCCCCGATGCGGCTCCCACGCGCCGCGCACGGGCACGCCCGCGCTGATCGTCGGGGCCGGGCCGCAGGGCCAGGCTGCGTAGGCGGTGTCCGAGTCCTCGGCGGTGAGCGAGAGGGGTTCCGCCAGACGGTGCACCCCGGCATGGACCCAGACGGTGGCCGGGGGAGCGGGCCCGGCCAGGGTCCGCCGGGCCGCACGGAGCGCGTCGCGGGCGCCGGCGAGGCTGGCGAGCGGCCGGTCGCGGGTGCCGGGTGCCCCGTCGTCGCCGCCCGGGGCCACGTGCAGTTCGAGGTACGGCATGCGGCAGGGCTTCCGCGCGGCGCCGCCGGCGCCTTCCGGCGCGCCGCGGCGGATGGGCGGCGGGCCCGGGGCCGGCCGGCCGGGCATCCCGAGGGAGGGACCCTTGGCCGGCCATACGCCTGGTGCGTGGCGGCCATGTAGCGCGCAAGCGTCCTGGCACCCGACCTGCGCGCCGCGACCCGAGCGCGGTCGCCTCGGGAAACTCCGCACGCAGCGCGGTGAACCGCGGCTGGCACTCCTGCGGCTGAGACAACCAGCACCGCGCCTCGGCCATGGCCCTGCCCTCGTTCGGCCCCCAGCTTGGCGTCGGCGTCGCGGAGTCCTTGCCCGCCACGCCGCCCGGGTGCCCCGCCTTCGCGGGGTCGGCCGGGCAGGGACGCTTGGCGGACACCGGGAGCGGAGCGGGCCGCCGGAGACGCAGGAACCCTGACGCGCTCCTGGTATCCGCGACGAGAGGGCTGCCCGCGCCCGCGGGATCCCCGTGGCCGACCCGTCCGCGATCAGCGTCGACGGCCATCGGCGACCGCGGCGCGGGGCCCGTCGGCCGGACTTGGCCGGCCCGGCCGTCCGGATGGCCGGCCCATCGCGCCGGCCCCGCGGGGCGATCGGCCGCTGCGGGGACCGGGCCTCGGCGGCTACCATGGGACTGCGGTGCAGCGGCCTCCGCCCCCCGGAGAGTCCGCGGCACCGCGCGGAGCATCGGGGGTGTGCAGCGTGGCCCAGAAGGTTCTCGTCCCGCTCGACGGGTCGCCGCTCAGCGCGACGGTGCTGGCGTGGGTCCGCTCCTTCGCCGCGCTCGTCCCGACCGACCTGTATCTGCTGCAGGTGGTGGCGCCGCCCGTTTCGTACAGCACGGACGCCTTCGGCGCGGTGCAGGTGCCCGGGCCCGCCGACGTGCAGCGGTGGCAGGACGAAGCCCGCCAGACCCTGGAAGCGGTGGACCCGGGACCGGCCCGGACCGTCTCGCGCCTCGTGCGCGTCGGCTCCCCCGCCGAGGAGATCGTGCAGGCGGCGGCGGAACTGGGCGCCGACCTGATCGCCATGTCGACGCACGGGCGCACGGGCCTCGCCCGCCTGGCGCTGGGCAGCGTGACCGAACAGGTGGTCCGCCGTGCGGCGCGGCCCGTCGTGGTCCTGCGCCCGAGCGAGGCCGGCCTGGCCGCGGAGTCCGGATCGGGGCCGCGATAGGCCAGGGCCGCGCGAGCCCCGGATATGTGCCCGTGCGTGCCGGAGGCGGGGCGGGGAGTTGGGGGCGGCCTGCGGGGCGGCCGTCCCCGGCCCCGCGTGTCCAACGGCCTCCTCCGGCAGCGTGGAGGTGGCCTCGGTGCGGGACACGCTACCGCCGCGGGGACGACGAGAGCCGGGTATCCCGCGCGCCGTCCAAAGGCGGACGACCGTAGGCTGCCGCAGGTGGCGGTCGTCAGACGGCTCCGACGGTCAGTTGCCACGACACGCCGAACCTGTCCTGCACCCAACCAAACCTCTTGCTGAACGGATATGCAGCCAGGGGCATGAGCATCTTCCCGTCGCGCGAAAGCTTCGTGAACGCGTCGTCAACCTCCGCCTCCGTATCACACCCGACGAAGAACGAGATCGCCGGCGTGAAGGTGAAGTCGTGCTTCACGCCGCTGTCGATGCACATCAAGGTCTGGCCCTGAAGGTACGCATTCAGTCAACGGCGTTGGGAGGTGGAGGGACGGGGGCGTGTGATGGGGTGGGGCGAGGGGTTGGGGCGGGAGAAGCCGGGGGCAAGGGAGCACGGAGGATGGCACGGTAGTCG
>JAJYVV010000143.1 GCA_021791815.1 Bacillota bacterium
CGGCCGGGACGCGGAGCCGGGCGCACCCGCGCAGGCGGAGGGCCCGCGGGCCAGCGCGCCGCACGGGTCGGTCGTCGGGGACCGGGCCCGGCCGTCGGCCCCGGCCGACCGGCCCCGCCTCCTCGTGATCGGGGGGCACGAGCGGGCGCGGCTGCAATACCGTTCGGCGCTCGAGCGCGTGGCCACCGTCGAGGCGGTGGACGGCACGCGGCTCACCCGGTCGCTGCGCGACCGGCTCACGCACGCCCAGGCGGTGGTTCTGGTCACCCAGCACATGAGCCACACCGTATCCAACTACGTCAACGCTCAACTGCGCGCTTCCGGCGTGCCCAGCATCTGCGCCCGGTCGCAGAACCGCTCGGGCCTCCTGCGCCAGGTCACCCTGGAGCTGCTGCCGCTCCTGGGCGAGGCCAGGGCCGACGACGGACCCCGCGCGGACGTGCCGCAGGGCGCCGCGGCCCCGGACGGGAGAGCGCAGGGCGGCCTGCGCTGACGGCCCCGCTTCAGGCCCGGAGGGGCGCCGCGGGACCGAGCAACTCCCCCTGACCGTACGGGACCCCGGCGTGGCGCAGGGCGGAGAGCTCGGCGGGGGTATCCACGCCCACGGCCACCAGCTGCGTCTCGGCCCTGCGGGTGTAGTAGCAGAGCGACTCGATGTAGGTGCGGCGGCCGAAATCGCGGTCGACGCCCCGCACGAGCACCGGATCCAGCTTGACGAACGCCGGCCGGAGGTCGATCAGGGCCTCCGCGCTGGCGGCCCCGGTGCCGAACCGGTCGACCGCGAGGGCGAACCGCGGGCCGCCCGCCGCAGCCCCTCCGGCCGCGGCGGCCAGGGCCTGGCGCAGCCCCTCCACCTGATCCGCGACCGCCAGCTCGAGCACGAGGTCGCCCGGCGCCAGCCCCCGCTCCCGCAGCAGCGCCGCCACGGCCGCGGCGAAACCCGGACGGCGCAGCGACTCCGCGTGGACGTCGAGGAAGAGTCGGCCCGCGGCCGGGCGCCAGTGCGCGAGGGCGGCCCGCAGGCGGGCGAGGTCCAGGCCCGCGCCCTCGGCGGGGTCGCGGTGGGCGGCGAAGAGCCGCGCGGCGCTGGCCCACGGACCGTCGGGGCCTCCCGACACCTCCGCCTCGTAGCCGATCACCGCGTGACCCGTGAGTTGCGCGACCGGCTGGTACACGGCGCGGAGTTGATCGTCCGCGAGGAGGGCCGCCGAGGCCGGCGCCCGGGAAGGGGCGGCCGCGGACCCGCCGCGGGCGGGCGCCCCGCGCCCCGCCAGCACGGCCAGGCGGACGGGGCCGCGCCGCTCCCCCGCGGCCGCGCGCGCAAAGGCGGGACCGAGCGCCGCGGCGAGGCGCTCCAGGTGCCGCCGCACCCCGGGGCGCGGGCGGCCCGGGGCCGGCGACTCGAGGTCCACGACGCCGACCACGGCCCGGCCGGAGCGCAGGGGCAGGGCCAGTTCCCAGCACGCCCCCGCGACGCCCGGGATGTAGCGCCGGTCGCCGCGGACGTCCGCGACCCAGATGGCGCGGCCGAGCCGCGCGGCGGCCCCGGTCACGCCGACGCCGAGCGGGATGCGGCAGCCGAGGCCGCGCTCGGAACGGAAGCCCCGCGTCCCGACCACCTCGACGAAGCCGGCCTCGCGGTCCGCGACCAGGACCTCGCACGGACAGCCGGGGAGGATGGTCTCGACCACGCGGATGAGCGCCGCCGCCAGGCGCCGCGGCGAGGCGCCGGCCGAGGCGAGCCGCAGCAGCGCGTTCTCGCGCGTGAGCCGCGCCAGGTCGCGCTCGTGGGGCGCGCGCGGGCGGCGAACCGTGCGGACGGCGCGGCGCCTCGCCAGCGGAAGCCCCTCCCCGCCGGGCGTCGGGTGTATCCCCATCATGGTGCGCGCGAAGCAACGCGTAAAGCGGTCCGGCCCAACCGCCGCCCAGCCTCGCGGGGGATGCCGGGCGCCGGCCCGGGATACCATCCCGCCCGAGGGGCCGGCGCGCGGGCCCCCCAGGCGCAACGCCGCGCCCGAGGCCGTCCCGGCGCCCGGAGGCACGCACGCAGGTTCGGCAGGTGGCCGGACGGCCGCCGGACAATTCCCGGCTGCGCCGGACTTCGCGGAAGACGTCCCGGCGGAGGTGGCATCCCGTTGATCACGGCGATCCTCATCCTGGTGGGCGCGGCCGGCGTGGCCTTCTTCCTATGGAGCCCGACGTGGCTCGCGCCGGAGGAATGGTATGCCGAGGGCGGCGGCCACGACGCGGGCGACCCCTGAGTCCGGCGGCGGGGAGGGCGGCGCGCGGTGTGGGACTGGCAGTCGATCTTTGAGCGGGCGCTTCCGTATGACGCGTTCCTCGACCAGTACGGAACCGAGGCGCACCGGAGCCGCTGGGCCGGGGTCGATGCCCGGGTCCAGCTCACCCCTGCCCAGACGGCCCTGGTGGGCGGGTTCGTGCGCCGGATGCCGGTGATCTGCCTCGCGGGGGCGTGGTGCGGCGACTGCGTCAACCAGGTGCCGATCCTGCGGCACATCGCGGCGGCCGCACCGGCCGTGGAGCTGCGGCTGCTGGACCGTGAGGCCGACCCGGCCCTGCGCGACGCGTGGACGACCAACGGCGGCCAGCGGGTGCCGCTCGTGTTCTTCCTCAGCGAGGACTGGCAACTCTGCGGCACGTACGGCGACCGCGTGCTGGCCTACTACCGCCAGATGGCCGCGGACCGCCTGGGGCCCGCCTGTCCCACGGGGATCGTCCCGCCGGGCCCCGCCCTCCTCGCCGACGCCACCGCGGAATGGGTGGCGGAGTTCGAGCGGATGCAGCTCATGCTGCGACTCACGGGCCGGCTGCGGGAGAAGCACGGAGACTGAGCGCCGGGCGGTCGGGGCGGGCCGGGCGTCCCGGCCCACCCCGGGGCCGTCAGGGCGGTGGGGCCGCGCCCGGACGGCCCGGCCCGGCAAGCGGCCCCAGCGCGGCCGGATCGAAGCCCACCACCAGCCGACCGTCGCCGAGAATCAGCGGGCGGCGGAGCAACCGCGGGTCGGCCGCGAGCAGATCGAGCAGCTCCTCGTCGCGCAGCGTCCGGCCGCCCAGGCCGAGCTCGCGGTAGCGAACGCTGCGCGTGGATAGCAGGCCGTGCGCGCCCTCGGGATGCAGGGCCGCCATCGCCGCCAGCTCCGCCCGACCGGGCGGGTCGTTCCGGATGTGGCGCGTCTCCGCCGCCACGCCGTGCCGCGAGAGCCACGCCCCCGCCTTTGCGCACGACGTTCAGCCGGGCAGGGCGTACATGCGCAGCGCCAAGGCCGCCGTCACCTCCACCTGCGCGACATCCCCGGCGGGCGGGGTCGCTACGCCTCGAAATCGAGCGCCAGGATGTCGTCGCAGAGCTCCTGGATACGGGCCAGCACGGCCTGATGCTCGGGATGCGGCCCGTACGCCGCCAACTCGGCCCGACCCGGGAAGCGCACCCGCAGCCCGATGTCGAAGCCGTGGGCACGCGCGGGGCTGAAGTTCCGCCCGCACTGCAGTTCCAGGATGCCCGGCACGACGGCCGGGAGCCCCCGGACGGCCGCCAGCAGGCCGTCGACCGCGCCGGGATCGACCCCCGGGCGAAGGCGCAAAGCCACCAGGTGCTCGACCACGGCGTGCCCCACCTGCCCTGCTTCGTGTCGCCGCGGGCCGCGGCGGACGATCCCGTTCCCGGCGGCGCGCGCCGCCTCCTGCCGGAGGTCGGCCGGAGCGCCTGTCGGGACGCCCCCCGCTCCGGTACACTGCCGCCTGTGGTACGTTCTGCGTGGTGGCGGGTCCGTGCCGTGCTGGGCGATGCGCGCCTCGGGCCCGTCGCCGCCGCCCTCTTCCTCCACGGCATGAGCCAGGGCATGAGCGTGCCGCTGATCGCCCTGTGGCTGGTGCGCGACTACCACCGCGGACCGGGCGCGGTCGCCGCCTATTTCGCCTGCACCGCCGGCGGCGGCCTTCTCCTCAACCCGCTGCTGGGCCGCATCTCGGACCGCATGGGGCGGCGGCGCCCGGTCGCGGTGACCGCGGCCCTGCTCCAGTCGCTGGGCCTTGCGGCCCTGGCGCTGCGCCCGCCCTTCGCCGGGGTGCTGGGGGCGGCCGCCCTGCTGCTGTCGGCGCAGGTCCAGCCGCCCCTCTTCGCGCTCATCAACGACCACGTCGGGACGGGGACGGCGCGGCTGCCGCGGGGCTTCACCGTCGCCACCCTGCGGGGCGCCGTCTCGGCCGCGTGGATGGTGGGCGCGCCCGCGGGAGGCCTGCTGGCGGCGACCGGCCTCCGGTCCGCGTTCGCCCTCGGGGCCGGCCTGAACCTGGCCGCGCTCCTGACGGTCGCGTTCGCCTGCCGCGAGGCGCCCCGCCGTCCCGCCGCCCCTGCCAGGGGCGGCGCCACCGCGGGGAGGGGCGCGGCGCGCTGGCCGCAGCTCGCCCTCTTCTCGGCGGGAGCCGCCCTGGCCGTGGCCGGGAACACGGCCAAGATGCAGGCCGTGCCGCTGTATCTGGCGCGGCTGGGCCTCGGGACGCCCGGCATCGGCGGCCTGTATGGGTGGATGGCGTTCACGGAACTGGTGGCCCTGCCCCCCTGGGGCGCCCTTGCCGACCGCATCCCCCGCCGCTGGGCGGTCGCGCTCGGCATGCTCGGCGGCGCGGCCTTCTTCGTCGCCGTCGCGCTCGTCCCCGGGCCGCTCGCCGTGCTCGCCGCCTTCCCGGGCATGGCCCTCTTCGTGGCCGGGCTGTACGGGGTCGGCCTCGGCTACGTCCAAGACCTCGACCCGGCCCATGCGGGTCTGGCCGGGGGCCTGTTCTTCGCCGCGCAGGGCATCGGCCAGATGATCGGCGGGCCCGCGGTGGCGCTGGGCGACGCGCGCCTCGGCCTGCCCCGCGCGTTCCTCGTCCCGGGCTGCCTGATCCTCGCGGGGGTGGCCGCGGTCGCCCGCACCCGCCCCTCGGTGGGCCCGCGCGCGGCGGAACTGGGGCCCGCCGCCCTCGCGGCGCCGGTGGGGGGCGCGGCCGCCTCCGCGGGGGCCGAGCCGTAGGCGGTCCGCCCCCGCTGCGGCCCCTGCGCCGGAGGGCTGCAGGGACACATCCCGCATCCGCCGAACATGGTTCCACATGAACGTGCAACCTCTGGCCGGCGCCGTCAGCAGGCGCCGCCTGTTCCGCACCGCCGCGGCGGCCAGCGGCGCCCTGTTGGCCGCCCCCGCGCTCACCGGCTGCGCCGGAGGGAACCTTCTGGCCGCGGCGACCGTCGTCGGCCGCCCGGCCGACCTCACCGTCTACCTGCTCGGGGGCACCGGCGCCGGCGGCGGGGCCGGGCCGGGCGGCGGGGGCGGCTTCTTCGGCGGCTTCAACTTCGCGACGCCGTCGCTGTCCCTGACCGACTTCGACCAGCCGTTGCGCGGCGTCATCAATCAGGCCCGCCAGGCCGCGAGCGGCGTGGGGACCGTGACCTTCCAGAGCGGCTCGAGCGACGCGTCCAGCTGGTTCCCCCTGCCCTCCACGCTCTACAACGTGGGCAACCAGCAGGCCAACCGCGCCGACGACCCGAGCATCCCCATGCCCGACGTGGTCATCTGCCTGCACCCCCAGATGGACGACTACCTCGCCAACCGGGCGCTCGACCTCGCCCCCTACATCAAGGACGCGGCCTCGGCCGTCCAGGGCATCCCGGCCGCCGTGCTCCGCGCCGGCATGGCGTACGCCGCCACGCGGGGCACGATCCAGGCCTCCGTCCCCGTGCTCCGCAACCCGCCGGTGTGCCTCATCCCCTCGACGGTGAGCGCCACGCCCGGCAACAAGCTCTGGACCTCCGAGCAGTTCGACGCGGCCCTGGCCCAGCTCGCGGCCTCGTTCGTGGAGCCAAACGCCCCGATGCTCTTCCTGCCCGCGCCGCTGCTCGCTCCCGGCGCCATCCTCGGCAGCGGCGGGCTGGTCGCGCAGAGCACCGGCACGAGCAGCACGGCCGCGTTCGCGGACGGCGGCGCGCTGCAGGGTGTCTCGACCCTGGTCGGTTGGGGCCAGTACTGTTCCAACGCGGCCTTCTTCCGGGGCGGCGCCACCCCGCAGTACGGGCTCTGGGTGGGGGACGGCCGCACCGCGTTCATCGCCGGCGGAAAGCCGCCGGCCATCGGCTTCGGCCGGACCCGGCCGGCCGCCCCGGTCGCGCCGCTGCCCGGAGCCACGTGGCAGATCGCGCCGCTGCCGTCCTTCCCGTCGCGGCCGGCGGTGCCCATCACCAACAACATCGACGTGATGGTCTTCCTCCACACGAAGTCCCCCGCGGCGGCCGCGTCGTTCGCCCTGCAGCTCGTGTCCGAGGCGGTGCAGGCGAACCTGCTGCCCAGCCGCAGCGGGCTGGCCCTCCGCCCGGCGCAGGCGCAGCGCCAACTGACGGCGGTCATCGGCCCGTCCCAGGGCGCCACCTTCCTCGCCGATGGGACGAACGACGTCATCCCGGTGGACTGGATGGGTGGGCCCGAAACGGACGGCAACACGCAGGCATGGCAGACCATCCAGTCCGACCTGACCGGCGCCTTCGACGTCCTGATGGGCGCCCGGGACGGCGACTTCAACTTCGGCAGCGGCGGCCCGTCCTACCCCACCGTGCCGTCGGCGTCCCAGATCCAGACCACCCTCCAGCAGGCGCAGGCGGCGGCGAATCAGGGGCAGCCCTTCAGCCCGACGACCGCCTAGAGGGGTCCTGAAGGCTCGGCCCCGCAAACACCGGCGGGCCGGACCGCGGCGCCGGACCCCTGGTCCACGGTGCAGGGGGCCTCCCGGCCACGGCGCGCAGCTGGCCCGGCCGCCCTTGATCTGGGCGCCACGTCCCACGTTGGGAGGCGGTGGAAGACAATCCCGGGGTGCTTGGCACGGCATGGCCTCGGCTGCCCGGTGGGACCCGCCGTTCTGGGTTGGAGACCGCGAGTTCGCGACGGCAGACCTGGAGTTGATCCAGTGGACGGTCCGCCGGTTTCGCGACCTCGGCCGGACGGAACTGGCCTCGACGATCTGCGAGAACCTCCTCTGGCTCGGCGCGGAGGGCCCTCCGCGCCGATGCCAAAGTCAGGGGCGCACCCCGTTCGACCTGGTGCGCCGCGGCGGCGCGACGGTGGACGGGGCGTTGTGCGACCCTGCGTCCGGGCTGGCCCCGGCGTCAACGAGGACGAGCAGCAACGCACAGTCCTCCCGCGCCCGCAGGTCGGCCGCGGGCCCGCCCGTCGCCGTCCCGACGATGCCGAACGGGCGACGTTCGGCGGAGGCCCAGGCCATCGCCCGGCTGCTCGACCTCGAAGTCGATCGGAACGCGCCCTCGAGGCGCCGGACGCGGCTTTCCACGGCACGCCGCTCGGCTGGGCCCAGCGACTGCCAGGGCGAGCACGCTGGCGTCGGCCGTGCGGCGGCGCACGCCGCGATCGCCGAGCACCTCCGGGCGCGGGCTCGCCGCCGGAAAGGACCGGCCCGCACAAGGCTCCCGCGGGGAAGGGCGGCGCGGTGATGGCGTCGGGGGCGGAGTCGGCGGGCGCGTTCCAACTCGACGTCGCGACGGACGAACTTTACGCGGCGTTCAGTCCCGACGGGACACGCCTGCTGACGGGCGGCCGGAGGGTTCAGATCTGGGACGGCGAGACCGGGCGCTGCCTTGCCCTTCTCCAGGGCCATCGCGGCCCGGTCACGGCCCTGTGCTGGGCCCCGGGCGGCGAGCAGACGGCATCGGGGGGCTTCGACGACCACGCGGTACGGCTCTGGGACGTCGGCTCGGGCGCGTGCCTGCGCACGTTCGACGGCCACGCCCGGTACATCCGCTCGGTGGCCGTCAGCCCATCCGGGCGGTACGTGGTGTCCGGTTCCGGCGACGCCACGATCCGGCTCTGGGAGCGGATGTCCGGGGAGTGCATCCGGGTGTTCGAAGGCCACACCGACGGCGTCTATCACGCCGTCTTCGACCCGGGCGAGCGCCGCATCCTCTCCGGAGGCCGAGACGGCACGGTGCGGCTCTGGGATCTGGCTTCCGGTCGTTGCGCCTCCCTGCTGCAGGGCGCACCCTACCACGTGCAGTACCTGGCGTGGGCTTCCGACCAACGCCACTTCCTGTCCTGCTCCCGCGACATCCGGGTCTGCGACGCCGCGGAGGCGCGGTGTCTCCGCGTCTTGTCCGGCCACACCGACACCATCCGCAGCGTGCAGTGGAGCGCCGACGAGACCCGGATCCTCTCCGCCTCGCACGACCGCACCGTGCGGGTATGGGACTCGGCCACCGGGCGCTGCCTGCAGGTGCTGGAAGGCCACGCCGCCGCCGTGGTCGCCGCGGCGTGGGGGCGCCACGGGAAGATCCTCTCCTGCGACGCGGGCGGCGGCCTGCGGGTGTGGCGCCCCGCGGAGTGAGGCGCCACACCCGGGCAGCCCCGGGCCCCTACGGGCGCGCGGAGGCCTTGACGCGCCGCACGACGTCCCGCAGGACCGCCTCCAACGCCTCGTCCTCGCTGGCGGCCCGGAAGGCGTCGTGGTCGATGACCAGCGGCGCCCCGACGACGACGAGGGGCGCGCCGGCCGCGGGCAGGCGGTCGAGGTCCTGGAGGCGCAGCCCTCCCACGGCCTGCACCGGGACGTCCACGGCCGCCACGACGGCCGCCAGGTCGTCCCAGGGCGTCGCCGCCGTGTTCTCGTGGCGTTCGTCGAAGCCCGTGTGGACGATGACGAAGTCGCAGCCGTCCTCCTGCAGGGCGCGCGCCGCGGCCGGCTTGTCGGGGGCGGCGAGCACGTCGCCCATCACGCGGAGGCCGAAGCGCCGCGCGGCCCGCACGACGGCGCGCACCGTGGCGCGGTGGGCCTGGCTCATGACCACGACCAGGGAGGCCCCGGCTCCCGCCATCATCTCGGCCTCGAGGTAGCCGCCATCCATGGTCTTGAGGTCGGCGACGATCGGGTGGTCCGGGAAGCGCTGCCGCAGCGCCCGGACGCCGTGGAGGCCCTCCGCGAGGATCAGCGGGGTCCCGGCCTCCAGCCAGTCGACGCCCGCCCGCACGGCGATCTCGGCGACATGCAGCGCTTCGTCGATCGAGGTCAGGTCCAGCGAGACCTGGACCACGGGGGGATGGGGCCGGGGTGCCGACACTCTGGCCTGCCGCCTTTCCGGGGCCGGCGGCGCCCGGTCCGCGGCCCCGGCCGCCCGGGCGGGGGACGGCGGAGGGGAGCCGGCGGCGCCGGCCCGCAATTCGCGCCCCCCGGCGGCTCCCCTGCCGAGCTCAGAGCCGCAGGTCGAGGCGGCGGCCGGGCTCCGGCGGCACGGCCGCGCCGTCCGGCGCCGCGGC
>JAJYVV010000016.1 GCA_021791815.1 Bacillota bacterium
CGTCACCCGGAGGGCGCCCTCCGGCAGCGCCGCCTCCCGCACCTGGCGCGGCAGGAGGTAGCGCCGGGCGATCGCGAGCTTCTCGGCCTCCCCGTATCCCTGCAGGTGCAGGACCTCCAGCCGGTCGTGCAGGGGTCGCGGCAGGGGCCCGAGGTGGTTGGCCGTGCAGATGAACAGCACTTCCGACAGGTCGAAGGGCACCTCGAGGTAGTGGTCGGTGAAGGCGGCGTTCTGCTCGCCGTCCAGGACCTCCAGGAGGGCCGCCGCCGGGTCCCCGCGGTAGTCGGCCGACATCTTGTCGATCTCGTCCAGGAGCAGCACGGGGTTGCGCACCCCGGCCTGGCGCATGGCGGTGATGATCCGCCCCGGGAGGGCGCCCACGTAGGTCCGCCGGTGCCCGCGGACCTCGGCCTCGTCGCGCACGCCGCCCAGGGAGATGCGGGCGAAGGGCCGCCCGAGGGCCCGCGCCACCGAGCGCGCGAGGGATGTCTTGCCGCACCCCGGGGGCCCCACGAGGCAGAGGATGGGCCCGCGGGCCGGTCCGCCCGCCTCGCGCCGGGTCTGCAGCAGGCGCAGCGCCAGGTATTCCAGGATGCGCTCCTTGACCGGGATCAGCCCGTGGTGGTCCTCCTCGAGGACGCGCTCGGCCTCCGCCAGGTCGAGCCGCTCCTCCGCCCGCGCCGTCCAGGGCAGCGCGGCGAGCCACTCCAGGTATGTGCGGGCGACGACGGCCTCGGCGGCCATCGGGGGCATCTTCTCCAGGCGCTGCAGCTCCCGCTCGGCGCGCTCGCCGACCGGCGCGGGCAGGCCCGTGGCGGCGATCCGCGCGCGCAGGTCCGCCGCGTCGCCGTGAGCCGCTTCCGGGGCCGCGCCCTCGCCGAGTTCCTTCTGGATGGCCTTCAGCTGCTCGCGGAGGTAGTACTCGCGCTGGGCGCGCTCCATCTGCCGCCGCGCGCGGGAGGCGACGTCGCGCTCGACCTCGCTCTCCTCCACCTCCCGCAGCAACAGGCGGTGGAGGCGGGCGAGGCGCTCGCGGACGGAGACCGCCTCGAGGATCGCCTGCCGGTCCTCGGGCCGCTGGAGGGCCCGGGCGGCGATGGCGTCGCAGAGGCGGCCCGGCTCGTCGACCCCGGGCAGCGGGGCGTCCCCGCCGACCCGGTCCTTGCCGCCAGCCGCACGGAGGCGCTCGAAGCGGCGCATGACCGCGGCGGCCCGGGCGGAGATCTCGGGCTCGAGCGTCGACTCCGCCTCGTCGTCGACCAGGACCTCCGCCGTGGCATACAGGCAGCCGTCGGCCATGGCGCCGTCCGCGCCGGGCGCCGGCCCGCCCACCGCGAGCGCCCGGAGCCGCACGCGGCCCAGTCCCTCGGCCACGATGCGCACCACGGCGCCGTCCTCGGTCCGCACGTCGCGCAGGATGGCGATGCTGCCCACGGCGTGCAGATCGTCGGGCCCGGGGTCGTCGCAGCGCGGGTCGCGCTGCGCGCAGAACAGGAGCCGGTGGTCGTCCGCGACCGCGGCGGCCACGGCGCGCAGGGACCCGGGCCGGCCGATCTGCAGGGGCACGCGCACCCCGGGGAACACCGCCAGCCCGCGCAGGGGCAGGACGGGCAGCCGCCGGAAGGCGGGGAGGCCGGGCGCCGGCGCGGCCGGCACGAGCGCGGTGAGGGGCGGCGCGGCCATGGGGCCCTGGGCCGGGACCTCCTCGGCCGGGCTGGGATCCGATCGGCGCTCCCGCTTCCCCCGCCCCGTCGTCGCCACCTGGCCACCCTCCCGCCCGCCCCGTGCCCCGCGGACCGCGCAGCGCCCTGGAGACGGGCGCCGCGGTCCGCGCAGCCGGTCCGGCGGGTCCGCGGCACGCCGCGCCATCGGCACACAGCGCCCGTTGTCGATGGCGGTCGAACTTCTGGCGCCCCCGGCGGATCCCCTGCCGCGCGGCGGCCGCCGGGCCCTGGCACCTGTTGCCGCCCCTACGGCCGCCGCGCCGCCACCAGGCTCAGGGCGCGGAAGGTGAGGACGGCCTCGCCGCGCTGGTTGCGCACGGTGAAGCGGAGCACCACCCGGCCACGGCCGCGGCGGGGCGCGGCCGAGCGTTCCGCCACCTCCACCTCGGCGCGGATGGTGTCGCCGGGGCGCACGGGGGCCGTCCAGCGCAGCTCGTCGATGCCGATGCCGCCCGCGCTGCCGGCCCCGAAGGCGCCGGTGCGGATCCACAGCGCCCAGGCCAGGGCGACGGTGTGGAACCCCGAGGCGATGATCCCGCCGAACGGACCTTCGCGGGCCCATTCGGCGTCCAGGTGCAGCGCCTGGGGGTCGAAGGCCTGGGCGAAGCCGCAGATCTCGGCCTCGGTCAGCGTCCGCCCGGGGGTGGTCCAGCGGAGCCCGGGCTCCAGGTCCTCGAAGTCCAGGGCCGGCACCTCCCCGCCGGCTACCGCTGCGCCAGGAGCCCGCGGGCGATGGTCGTCTTCTGGATTTCCGCGGTCCCCTCTTCGAAGCGCTGCGCCCGGGCGTCGCGGTAGATGCGCTCGATCTCCTGGTCCTTGAAGTAGCCGGCGCCGCCGAAGACCTGCAGGGCGCGGTCGGTGACCCGCTGCAGGGCCTCCAGGGCGAAGAGCTTGGCCATGGCCGACTCCGACACCGCCAGGCGGGTGTCCTCCCAGCGGCGCGCCGCCCACAGGACGAGCTGCCGGGCGGCCTCCAGGTCGGTCGCGGCCTCGGCCAGGTGCGTCTGGATCATCTGGCGCTCGCCGATGGGCCGGCCGAACGTGACCCGGGCGCGCGCCCGCTCGACGGCGAGCTCCAGGGCGCGGCGGCCCAGCCCGACGCAGGTCATGCCCACGCTGATGCGGCTGGGATAGAGGAAGCCCGCCAGGGCCACCTCCAGCCCCTGGCCCTCCGCGCCGATGCGGTGGGACGCCGGGACGCGGCAGCCGTCGAACTCCAGCCGGGCATGATCCGAACCGCGCAGGCCCATGGATTCGGGCATCGGCGTGGCGGCGAGCCCCGGCGCGCCGCGGGGCACGAGCAGCGCGAGCGTCCCCTCGCCCCCGGCGCTGCCGGCGAGGCGGCACACGACCAGGGCGTAGTCCGCCACCGTGCCGAAGGTGATGAGGTGCTTCCGGCCCCGCAGGACGTAGCCGTCGCCGTCGCGGACCGCCTCGGTGCGGATGTCCGCGCCGGTGCCGGCGTCCGGTTCGGTGAGCGCGAAGGCCACGGAGATCTCGCCCGCGACCAGCGGCCGGACGAAGCGCTCCACCTGCTCGGGACTGCCGTACTGCAGCAGCGGCCGCCAGACGCCGTTCTGCACGTGGACGATCATGCGCAGGGCGCCGTGGCCGGTCGAGAACTCCTCCAGCAGCGGCAGGTACTCCGGCAGGGACAGGCCGCGCCCGCCCACCGCGCTGGGCGCGCGCAGGCGGAGGTAGCCGCGGCGCGCGAGCTCCCGCCAGATGCGCGGCGGTACCGCGCCGTCCCGCTCCACTTCCTGGCCCCACTGGCGCCACGGGCCTTGGGCGAACTCCCGGACCTCGGCCAGGAGCGCCGCGGGCGCTCCGCTCTCCGGCTCCGTGCCGCTCACCGCGTGCCCCTCCCGCTCCCACCGGCGGCGCCCGCCGCGGATCCACCGCCGGCGGGGCCGGCGGTCTCGTCCGCCAAACGGGCCGCGACCATCTGCCGCAGCACATACTTCTGGATCTTGCCGCTCGCCGTCCGCGGCATGGCCTCGAGGACCTCGACGCGCTCCGGCCAATACTGCTTCGCCATCCGGGCGGCCCCGAGGTGGGCGCGCACATCGTCCAGCGTCAGGGTGCCGCCGTCCCGCAGGACGACGCAGGCGCAGGCGCGCTCCCCGAGCCGGGGATCGGGCATCCCGACCACCGCCACCTCGGCCACCGACGGGTGCGCATACAGGAGCTGCTCGATCTCCGCGACCGGCACCTTTTCCCCGCCCCGGTTGATCACGTCCTTGGTGCGGCCCGTGATGCGCATGCAGCCGTCGGCGTCGATGGTGGCCAGGTCCCCCGTGTCGAACCAGCGGTCGCCGGCGAACGCGTTCGCATACCAGTCCGGGTGCCCGAGGTAGCCCACGAACATCGCGGGCGTGCGCACGAGGAACCGCCCCTCGACGCCCGGCGGCTGGTCGCGCCCGTCGGCGCCCACCACACGCATCTCCTGCGGCGGCAGGACGCGCCCGTCCGTCTGCCAGAGGCGCTCCGGATCGTCGCCGGGGGCGCCGCCCGCCACCAGGCCGCTCTCCGTCGTGCCCCACCCGCCCATGACCTCGCAGCGCAGTGCGCCGCGGGCCATGCGGGCCAGAAGGCGCGGGACCGGGGCGCCCGTGGCCACGAAGATGCGCAGACCGGCGGGGGGACGCTTCCGGCGCCGGGCGGCGTCGGCCAGATCGCTGAGGAAGGGCGTCGCCGCCTGCACGAAGGCGACCCGCCAGGCATCCATCACGCCGAGGGCCTTCTCGGCGTCCCACACGTCCTGGTAGACGGCCGTGGCGCCCAGCGCGACCGCGAGCCACATCCCGTAGAGGAAGCCGGTCTGGTGGCTGGCGGGCGACGGGATGAAGACCGTGCTGCGGTCGGTCAGGCGGTAATGCCGCATGTGCATGTGCAGGGCCGCGAGGAGCGTGTTGTGCGTGTGCAGCACGCCCTTCGGCTCCCCGGACGTGCCCGACGTGTACAGGAGTTGGACCACCGCGTCGGGATGGGGCCGCGCCGCCGCGAGCAGCGCGGGAGCGGGCGGCTCCCGCAGCAGGTCCGCGAACGCCTCGTCGCCGGAATCCCGCCCTCCGTCGGGGCGCACGACGACGGTGCGTTCAAGGCCCGGCAGTTCGCCGCGCAGGCCGGCCGCCATGCGGGCGTGGTCGTGGCCCCGGAAGCGGCCCGGGACGAAGAGGAAGCGGCTGCCGCTCTGGGCCAGCATGAACAGCAGCTCGCGCTCCCGGAAGATGGGCATGAGCGGGCAGGAAACGGCCCCGCAGCGGACGAGCGCCAGCTGGAGCACCGTGAACTCCCACCAGTTCGGCAGCTGGAACGCGACGCACTGTCCCGCCCGCAGGCCCCGGCGGAGCAGGGCGGTGGCGACCCGGTCCACGGCGTCCCGGAGCTCGGCGTACGTGAGCACCCGGGCGTCGGGCAAGCTCGGGTCCACGACGGCCGGCCGCTCGGGGGTCCACGCGGCGGCGTCGTCGAGCGCGTCGGTGATCAGCCGGTCCGGCCACAGCCCCGCGGCCCGCTGCGCGCCGAGCCAGCGGGCGGGCATCATGGAGCGCAGCTCGGGCGCCTGCGGGGCCGTCGGCGTGGTCCCCCATGGTCCGCGCCCGCCTTCGTCCCCGGCCTCCTGCACGGACAGCCGCAGGCCGAGCGAGGCCATGTCCTCGAGGAACTCCGGGTACGAGATGTGGTAGGCCTGCGGGTAGGAGAGGACCGTGCGCCCGCCGTCCGTGAGGCACCCGGCCACGGCGAGCGCCATGAGGACCCGGTGGTCGTTGAGGGACGACAATTCGGCGGCGCGCAGCGGGCGGGCGCCGTGGATCACGAGCCGGTCCGGACCCTCCTCGTCGATGCGCACCCCCATGCGCCGCAGCTGCAGCATGGCCGCCACCCGGTCGGATTCCTTGAGGCGCGCGTGGCCCACGTGGTCGAGCACCGTGCGCCCCGAGGCCACCGCGCCCAGCACGGCCAGGGCGGGCACGAGGTCCGGCACGTCGGCGCAGTCCACCCGCACGCCGCGGGGCTCGCCGTTCGAGGTCACGCGCAGCGCCGGGCCGCGCGGGCCGTCGCTCCAGCTCAGGGTGGCGCCCGCCTCGGCGAGCACCCCGAGGATGCGGGATTCCGGATGGTCCGGCTCGGGGACGACGCCGTGAAAGGTCACGTCGGACGGCAGCGCGGCCGCCGCCACGAGCGGGAACGCCGCGGACGACAGGTCGGCCGGGAGCCGGAAGGCGGCCGGGCGGTAGTGCTGGCCGGCCTCCACGCGCAGGCGGCGGAACTCGGCGTCGCGTTCGACGTGCACGCCCCAGGCCGCCATCATGCGGATGGTCAGGTCCAGGTACGGGCGCTCGTTGATCGTCCCGCCGACCGCGATCTCGGTGCCGCCGGAGGTGAAGGGAGCGAGCAGCAGCAGCCCGGAGATCCATTGGGACAGGGTCCCCGGGATCTCCACCCGCCCGCCGGCCGGGCGCCCCGGATGCACGGTGACGGGCAGCCCGCGCCCGCTGGATTCCAGCCGGACGCCCATGGCGCGCAGGCCGTCGAGCAGCGGGCCGATGGGGCGCCGCCGCAGGGCCTGCTGCCCGTCGAAGACCAGGGCCGGTCCCACCGAGCGGCAGCCCAGCCCGAGGAGGAACTGCAGGGTGCTGCCGCTGCTGCCCACGGTGATGCGCTCGTCCGCCGGGCGGTACGGGCCGCCCCAGACGCGGTAGCCGCCCGGTTCGCGCGCGATCCGGGTGCCGAGCCGCCGGAGGGCGGCGAGCGTCATGCGGACGTGCAGCGCGCCGCTGCGCCCGGCGACGGTCGAGCAGCCCTCGGCGAGCGATCCCAGGATCAGCGCGCGGTGGGCGTGGTACTTTGAAGCGGGCACATCGATCTCGCCCGTGAGCACCTGCCGCGGTCCCGGCTCGGCGATCAGGCAGCGCATCGGCCCACCCCCCCGTCCGGCGGGGCCCTGTCCGGTTCGGCCGAGCACCCGGGCCGGTGTCGAGCCCGCGGCCGTCCCATGGGACGGCAGACCGGCCGGGGCAGCGCGGGCACCCGGCGCCGCACCCCGGAGCCCAATGCCAGCGGATCGCGGAGAGTTTGGCCGCGGCCGCCGGGGCTCCTGCGGCGCCTCGCGCGGCTCGCCCGACCGCATGCGCGTCGGCGGGGCCGGGCCGCGGACGACAGCCTACGCCGGCCGGCGGCGGACCATGACGACCTGGCGGCCGCTCTGCACCACCCTGCCGTCCTGGTTGCGGTACGCGCAGGCGAAGGTCACGATGCCGCGGTCCGGCTGGGAGCGGCTCGGGCGCGCCTCCGCCACGCGGAACTCGACGGCCAGGGTGTCCCCGAAGAACACGGGGGCCTCGAACCTCCACTCCTCCACGCCGAGAAGCGCCACGGCCGTGCCCTCCAGAATCCCCAGGCGCAGCATGAGGGCGTGCCCCACGCCGAGGCAGAGCAGGCCGTGGGCCACGCGGCGGCCGTACGCGCCGCGCTCGCGGGCCCACGTCTCGCTGGTGTGGATTTCGTTCATGTCGCCGCTGAGGGCGGCGAACATCACCACGTCCGTCTCGGTGATGGTCCGGCTCGGGGACGAAAAGGCCGTTCCCGGCGTGAAATCCTCGAAATAGAGCCCCATGGCGGAACCCACCTCCCGCGCCGGCGCGCCCGCGGCTTTCGCGGGGGCCGGGCCCGTCCCTTCCGGAGCAGGGCTCCGCCCGGGGGGTCCGGAATCGTGCAGGGCGGAGCGGGCCACGGGGAGGTTCGGCAGCCGTGCGGTTCCAGGACAAGATCGCGCTCGTCACGGGCAGTTCCCGCGGCATCGGCCGGGCGCTGGCCCTGACGCTCGGGCACGAGGGCGCGACGGTGGTCGTGCACTACCGGCAGAACGCCGAGGCCGCGGAGCGCACCGTGCGGGATGTGGAGGCCGCCGGCGGCCGGGCGTGGCCCTGCGCGGCGGACGTGGAGGATCTGGACGCGCTGGGCCGGCTCTTCGACGCGATCGGGGAGCGCCACGGGCGGCTGGACCTCTTCGTCTCCAACGCGGCCGCCACGGCGTTCCGCCCGGCCATGGAACTGCGACCGCACCACCTGGAGCGGACGTTCAACATGAACGTCCGCGCGTTCGTGGTCGGCGCCCAGCGCGCGGCGGCGCTGATGCCGCCCGGCGGGCGCATCCTCGCCGTTTCCAGCTACGGGAGCGTGCGGGCCTTTCCGCAGTACGCCAACCTCGGCGCGAGCAAGGCCGCGATCGAGGCGTGGGTCCGGTTCTTCGCCGAGGAGCTGGCGCCCCGCGACATCAACGTCAATGCGCTGAACGCCGGGGTCGTGGACACGGATTCCGCCGAATTCTTCTACGGTCGCCCCGGGATGCCCCCGCTGGAGACGGTCGTGGCCCGGATCCCGAAGCGGCGGATGGCCCGGCCGGAGGAGGTCGCGCGCGCCGCGGCCTTCCTCCTGTCCGAGGACGCCTCGTACGTGACCGGCACCGTGCTGATGGTCGACGGCGGACTGACGCTCGTGGCCCCGCCGTTCCGCGGCGAGGCGCCCCAGGCCTAGCTACACCCCCCGGGCCGCCGCGGCCGGATGGGCGGCGGCCACGACCTCGAGCGGCACGGGCTCGGGCTCGTGGGCCTCGGCCGGCACGGCCGCGGCGGCCAGCACCTGGCCCAGGTCGCCAACCGCCACCACCTCCATCCCGCGAAAGTCGGCGAAGCCCTCCTGCCAGTTCTCCTGCGGCACGAAGACCCGGCGCACGCCGGCCTGCCGCGCCGCCTCGACCTTGGCCGCGATGCCGCCGACCGGCCGGATGGCCCCGTGAATCGTGAGTTCCCCCGTCATGGCCACGGTGTTGTCGATCGCCGTCCCGGTCAGGGCCGAATGGACGGCCACGGCCATGCTGACACCCGCCGACGGTCCGTCGACCGGGATGCCGCCCGGAACGTTCACATGGATGTCGTGGGCGTCGGGGTCGCAATCCGGGGGCAGGTAGCGGCGGAGGACCGTGAGCACCGCCTCCAGGGAGGCGCAGGCCGTGCTCTTGCGGCGGAGCGTGCGCCCCGGCGCGCCCATCTCCTCCTCTTCGATCAGGCCGGTCACCCAGAGCCGCCCGGAGCCGCCGGCCGCGCGGCGCGCCGTCGCCTCCACCTCGAGGAGGAAGCCCAGGTTCGGGCCGGCCACGGCCAGGGCGTTCACGCAGCCGACCTGGGGCCGGGACGGGATGCGCGGCTGCACCCGCGGCGCGTAGTGGCCCGTGGCCACCACCCACTCGGCGTCCCGCGTGCGGATGACTGCCCGGCCCTCCGTCTGGGCCAGGCCCGCCGCCAGCTGCACGATGTTGACCGCGTCGCGCCCGCTGTGGGCGAAGCGGCGCACGCACTGGACGACGCCGGGCTCGGCCGAGCGGCCGAGCCGGCGCACGGCCCCGGCGGCGATGCGTTCCACCTCGTCGGGCAGCAGGGCGCGGAAGAAGATCTCCATGCAGCGCGAGCGGACCGCGGCGGGGATCTCCTCCGGCGAGCGCGTCGTGGCGCCCACCAGGCGGAAGTCGGCGGGTAGGCCGTTCTCGAAGATGTCCTTGATGTGGCGCGGCAGGCCGGGATCGTCGGCGTTGTAGTAGGCGCTCTCCAGGAACACCTTGCGATCCTCGAGGACCTTGAGCAGCTTGTTGATCTGCACCGGATGCAGCTCACCGATCTCGTCGATGAACAGGACGCCGCCGTGCGCCCGCGTCACGGCCCCGGGCTTCGGCTGCGGGATGCCCGCCACGCCGAGGGGCCCGGCGCCCTGGTAGATCGGGTCGTGCACCGAGCCGATGAGCGGGTCGGCGATGCCGCGCTCGTCGAAGCGGGACGCCGTGCCGTCCACCTCGACGAAGGCGGCGTCGCCGCGGAACGGCGAACCGGCGCTGCGCTTGGCCTCCTCCAGCACGAGGCGGGCCGCCGCGGTCTTGCCCACGCCCGGAGGCCCGTAGATCAACACGTGTTGGGGGTTCGGGCCGCACAGGGCCGCGCGCAGCGCGCGCACCCCCTCGGCCTGCCCCACCAGGTCGCCGAGCGTCCGGGGGCGGGTGCGTTCGGACAGGGGCTCGGACAGGGCGATGCTGCGCAGCCGGGCGAGCCGGTCCAGTTCCTTCCGCGACTCGCGCTGGATGGCGACCCGCGTTCCCTGCTGTGTCCGCAGGAGGTTCCAGAAATAGAGACCGATGACCACGGCGAACACGAACTGCACGCCCGTCAGAACGACGCCCAGCGACATCCGGCAGCCCTCCCCGCCCGGTCGCCCCGCCCGCGGGGCGGCGCGCTCCTCTGCGGCCGGCGGCTAGTATCCCTCTGCCGGCCTCCTGGAAACGCCTGCGCGTGCGTGGCGGGCGCGGACCTCGCGTGGCAGCGGTGGGGCGCGGCGGGCCGCGCGCCGGAAACGAGGACGCGGCGGCGGCCTTGGGGATCGCTCCCTCCGGCCTCCGCCGCGCCTTCGTCGCCGGGGTGCCCGGCCTGGCCTCAGGCCGTCTCTTCCTTCTTCCGCTTGCGGGGCACCAGCACGGGCTGCTTGTGGTCGGCCACGACCTCGCGGTTCACGAGGCACTTGCTGATGTCGCTGCGCGACGGGATGTCGAACATGACCTCCAGCATGATCTCCTCGATGATGGCCCGGAGGCCGCGCGCGCCGGTCTTGCGCTGCAGCGCCGCCTGGGAGATCAGCCGCAGCGCCTCGTCCTCGAACTCCAGCTGGATGTTGTCCATCTGGAAGAACTTCTGGTACTGGCGGACCAGCGCGTTCTTCGGCTCGGTGAGGATGCGCACGAGCGCCGCCTCGTCCAGCGGTTCCAGGGTCGCCGTCACCGGCAGCCGCCCCACGAACTCGGGGATCATGCCGAACTTGAGGAGGTCTTCCGGCATGACCTGCCCGAGCAGCTCCCCGAGGCGCTGGTCATTGCTGCGGCTGATCAGTTCGGCGCCGAAGCCGATCGCCTTCCGGCCGACGCGGTTCTGGATCAGCTTTTCCAGGCCGTCGAACGCGCCGCCGCAGATGAACAGGATGTCGGTGGTGTCGATCTGGATGAACTCCTGGTGCGGGTGCTTGCGGCCGCCCTGGGGCGGCACCGAGGCGACCGTGCCCTCGAGGATCTTGAGCAGGGCCTGCTGCACCCCCTCGCCCGAGACGTCGCGGGTGATGGAGGGGTTCTCCGACTTGCGGGCGATCTTATCGACCTCGTCGATGTAGACGATGCCCTTCTCGGCCTTCTCGATGTCGTAGTCGGCCGCCTGGATCAGCTTCAGGAGGATGTTCTCGACGTCCTCGCCGACGTAGCCGGCCTCGGTCAGCGAGGTCGCGTCGGCGATGGCGAACGGCACGTTCAGGATGCGCGCCAGGGTCTGCGCGAGCAGCGTCTTGCCGCTGCCGGTGGGCCCCAGCAGGAGGATGTTGCTCTTCTGCAGCTCGACCTCGTCGACCTTGCCGCCCATGTTGACGCGCTTGTAGTGGTTGTAGACGGCCACGGCAAGCGTCTTCTTGGCCCGTTCCTGGCCGATGACGTACTGGTCGAGGACTTCCTTGATCTCGCGGGGCTTCGGCACGTCCTTCAGGTTGAAGTCGACATCATCGCTGAGTTCCTCCTCGATGATGTCGTTGCACAACTCGACGCACTCGTCGCAGATGTACACGCCCGGCCCGGCGATCAGCTTCTTGACCTGGTCCTGGTGCTTACCACAGAACGAACACTTCAGCGGTCCCTTCTCGTCCGTGAACTTGAACATCTCGCCCCGACCTCCCCGACCGCGCCGCCGGAAACGCAGGGCCCCGCTCCGGCCGGAGGGACCGCCGCCCCCCACGGCCGACGCCTGAGACGCTCCCACGGGACCGGGGCCGCCGCCCGCCGGGCGCTACCGGGCGCCACCCGGGATCGCCTTGCCGGGACGCGAGGGCATGATGTCGTCGATGATACCGTATGCCTTCGCTTCCTGGGCTGACATGAAGTAGTCCTTCTGCAGGTCGCTCAGGACCTTGTCCCGGGGCTGGCCCGTGTGCGAGACGACCAGGGTCGCGACCTGCTCGTAGGCCTTCAGGAGCTCGTCCGTCCAGATCTTGACGTCGGTGGCCCGGCCCTGGGCGCCACCGCCCCAGGGCTGGTGGATCATGATCCGCGAGTGCGGCAGGGCGTAACGCTTGCCCTTCGCGCCCGCCATCAGCAGCATGGCGCCCATCGACGCGGCCTGGCCGACGCACGTGGTCACGCAGGGCGGCTTGATGTACTGCATCGCGTCGTAGATGCCCATGCCCGCGTCCACGCTGCCGCCCGGCGAATTGATGTAGATCTGCACATCCCGGTCGGGGTCCTCCCCCTCCAGGAAGAGGAGCTGGGCGATGACCAGGTTCGCCACCTGGTCGTCGATCGCCGACCCGAGGAAGATGATGCGGTCGCGCAGCAAACGGGAATAGATGTCGTAGGCGCGCTCGCCCCGTGCGGACTGCTCGACCACCATGGGGACCATGTAGTCCCAGATGTGGCTGCGCACGTACTGCAGGCGGCTGAACCCCTCGCCGCTCATGCGGCTCTCCCTCCCCTTCGGCCGGGCGCAACGCCAAGCGCGCGCCCACCCGCGGCCCGGCGGGGACCCCGTCGGCTCAGGGTCCCCGCCGGGCCGCGGCTACGATCCGGAACCGCCCTCCGCCGGCACGGCGACGTCGGGATCCGACCCGGGCGGCGGCGGGTCCGCGCCCGCCGATGCGTCGCCCGTCCCTGCCGACGGCTCCGGATCGCCGTCTTCGGCCTCCGCGGGCTCGGGAGGGAGGCAGGTCTCGAGGACCCACCGCACGGCCGCCTCGCGGGTCATCTCCGCGGCGATGACGGCGCGGTTCTCGGGGCGGAGGGCCACGCGCCGGAAATGCGCGGGGTCCATGCCGGCCTGGGCCGCGGCGCGACGGCCGATCTCGGCCTCCACCTCCGCGGGGGTGGGCTCGACGCCCACCTCCTTCGCCAGCGCCTCGAGGACGAAGCGGGTGCGGACGCTGGACTCGGCCGCGGTCCGGAAGTCCTCGCGCGCCTGCTCCTCGGTCTTGTCCGCCTGCCGGAGATACGCAGAGAAGGCGATGCCGCGGGCGGCCAGATCCCGGCGCAGGTCCGCGACGAACGAGTCGATCGTGCGCTCCACCAGGACCTGGGGCGCTTCCACCTCGGACGTTTCGACGATGCGCGCCACCGCCCGGTCGAGCGCATCCCGATGCGCGGCGACCCGCTGGCCGCGCCGTAGTCTATTGCCCAGCCGGACGCGCAATTCCTCCAGCGTGGCGACCTCGCCGACATCGGAGGCGAACGCGTCGTCCAGGGCGGGCAGCTCCCGCCGCCGGACCTCGCGCACGTCCACGCGCAGGTGCCCGGACTGCCCGCGCAAGGCTTCGCTCGGGTCGTCCGCGCCATACTCGACGTCGATCTCCGCGGAGGCGCCCGGCGCGAGCCCGAGCACGGCCGCCTCGACCTCCGGCCGGATCTGGCCCGCGCCGATCAGGCCCTCGAAGCGCTTCTCGGCGATGCGCTGCCCGTTCTGCAGCTGCCCGGTGACGTCGAGCTGCACCCGGTCACCCTCGGCCGCCGGCTCCTCGACCGGGATCCACACGGCGCGCGCCTGGCGCAGGCCCTCGAGCGCGCGGTCGACGTCCTCCGCCCCCACCGGCTTGGCCTCGGGATCGACGCGCACCGAGCGGAAGTCGCCCAGCCGCACCTCCGGGCGCACGGCGACCGTGGCCACGAAGTGCAGCGGGCCTCCGTCCTCGAACTCCCGCACCTCGATCTCGGGCTGCGCCACCGGCTCCAGGCCCTCCTGCGAGAGGGCGTCGCGAAAGGCCCGCGTCACGAGCGGGTTCAGCGCCTCCTGCAGGACCCGCGGCCGGCCGACCGTTCGCTCGACCATGTGCGCCGGCGCCTTCCCCGGCCGGAAGCCGGGGATGCGCACCTGCCTGCCGAGCCGGCGCACCGCCTGCTCGATGTCCGTGTGCATCTCCTCGGGCGGGACCTCGACGTCCAGCACCACGCGGCTGCCGGGCGCCCGTTCCATCGTGGCCTTCAAGTACGCACTCTCCTGGCGCCGGCCGCGGCGCGCCCGCGGCCCGGACGGGTCACATTCTAGTCATCCGCCCGCTTGCGGGACAAGGGGACCGGCCGGGCGGGCGCCCGGCCGGTCCTGGGGCGCGGGCCGCGCGAACACGGCTCAGCCGTGCAGGACGGGCCCGGGGAAGATGCCGATCGCGAGCGTCGCCACCATGGCGACGGCGGCCACCACCGCCGGGCCGGCCGCCGGGCGGGGGGCGTCGGCCACGCCTTCCTCGGGGGCCCCGAGCACCGCGAGGGCCAGCTTCAGGTAGGGATACAGGGCGACCAGGGTCGCGGCCACCACCAGGACCGCCACCGCCGGGTAGCCGGCGTGGGCGAGGGCCTGCAGCAGCAGGAGCTTGCCGAGGAACCCGCCGGTGGGGGGCACGCTCGCGAGCGAAAGCAGGCAGGTGACAAGGACGGCCGCCAGCCACGGGTTGCGCCGGCCGAGGCCGCGCAGAGCCGCGACGCGGTCGCCCCCGGGCCCGGACTCGACGGCCGCGACCACGGCGAACGCCCCCAACGACGCCGAGGCGTACGCCGCCAGATACACGAAGGCCACGGAGCGCCACGCCTCCGGCGCGAGCAGGGCCAGCACCAGGGTCCCGGCGTTGGCGATCCCGGAAAAGGCGAGCAGGCGCTTCAGGCCGGGCTGGGCGATGGCGAGGAGGTAGCCGGCGAACATCGAGGCCACGCCGAGGACGACGACCACGGCGACCCAGGAGGCCGGCGCGCCGAAGGCGGAACTGACCACCCGCGCCAGGCCGGCGAAGGCCGCCGCCTTCGTGCCCACGGCCATGAAGGTCGTGACCGGCGTCGAGGCCCCCTCGTAGACGTCGGGCGTCCAGAGCTGGAAGGGAACCAGCGCCAGCTTGAAGGCCAGGCCGGCCACGATCAGCAGCAGGCCGGCCGCGTGCACCGCGCCGGCCGCCGGGATGCCGCCCGCCGCCGCGGCGGCGCAGCTCGCCGCGGGCGCGTAGCCGCAGGCCGCGGTCGCGAGGGAGAGGCTTCCGCTCGAGGCGTAGCTGAGGGCCGAGCCGAAGAGCAGCAGCGCCGAGCCGACTCCGCCCAGCACGAAGTACTTGAACCCGGCCTCGGCCGCGCGCCCGTCGGTGGTGGCCAGGGCCGTCAGCGCGTAGACCGCCAGCGAGAGGATCTCCACGCCGAGGAAAAGGACGATGAGGTTGCCGGCCCCGCCGGTGAGGGCCATGCCCGCGGCGGACCAGAGCAGAAGGGCCAGGTAGGCGCTCCAGCGCCGGCCCCAGGCCCCGGCGCCCGGCAGCACCACCGCCGCGGCCGCGCCGGCGATGGCGAGCAGCGCCGTGACCCGCAGCAGCGGGTCGCCGATCACCGCGCCGTGGAAGGCGCTGCCCGCGCCGCCCGCGCCCCAGGCGGCGACGGCCGCCAGGGCGAGGATCACCAGCGCCGCGGCGCGCAGCAGGCCCTGGGCCCCCTCCCAGAGCAGGTCGAGGAGCAGGAGCACGACGGCGCCCGCCCCCAGGACGACGACGGGCGACGCGGCGCCTCCGAGCGCGGTCACGATGCGCTTCCCCCCTGGGTGCCGGATGCGGCGGGCGCGGGGCCGGAGGCGGCGGGCACCGGGGCGCCCGCCGTGGCCGAGGCCACCGCCGGGGCGGCCAGCGCGGGGACCGGGTTCGGGTACACCCCGATCCCGAGGAGCAGCAGGGCAAACGGCGCGAGGAGCCACCGCTCCGCCGGGCGCAGGTCGCCCGCGGCGCGGGCGCCCTCGCGCGCCGGCCCGTGGAGCACGAGCTGGATGACGCGCAGCATGTAGACGGCGGAGAGCACGAGGCCCAGCCCGGCGGCCACGGCCAGCCACGGGCTGTAGCGGTAGATGCCGATGAGCATCAGGAGGTCGCCGGGGAATCCGGCGAGGCCCGGGAGGCCCAGCGCCGCCATGCCGAGGAGCGTCAGCGCGCCGGCCAGGCCGGGGGCGGAACGGGCCAGGCCGCCCAGGTCGCGGAGGCGGAGCGGCCCGCCCACGCGGTCCTCCAGCATCCCCAGCAGGAGGAAGAGGGCCGCCGTCACCAGCCCGTGGGCCACGAGGGCGATCACGCCGCCGGTGACGGCGACGCCGACGCGCGTCGAGAAGGCGACGGCGATCAGCCCCAGGTGGCTGACGCTGGAGTACGCGAGCAGGCGCCGCGGGTCGTCGGACGACAGGGCGACGAACGCCCCGTACAGCACGCTGACCAGTCCGGCCGCGATGAGCACGGGCGCCCAGGCCGCGATGCCGCCGGGCAGCAGCGGCAGCAGGATGGCCAGCATCCCATACAGCCCGGCCTTGCTCTGGACGGCGGCCACGAGCGCCGCGGCCGGCGGCGGGAGTTCCGCGTAGGTGTCGGCCACCCACCCGTGCAGCGGGAACAGCGGCGTCTTGACCGCGAACCCGATGGCGAGCGCGAGCGCGATGGGCCCGACGACGGCGGGCGGGAGGGCGGCGCCCGCGCCGGACGGGCCGCCGGGCATGGCGGCCCCGAACGTCACGAGCGCGGCGAGGCCCAGGAGCAGCGCCACGCTGCCCCCCACGTTATAGAGGAGGAACTTCCACGCCACGCGCGCCCGCGACGGACCTCCCCAACCCGCGAGGAGGAAGTAGGTGGGGACGAGCATGGCCTCCCAGAACAGGTAGAAGAGGACGAGGTCGCGCGCGAGGAACATGCCTGTCGCGGCCGCGCCCAGCATGGTCAGCCAGGCGACGAACGCCGGGCCGCGCCCGCGCCCCGCCCAGCCCGCCAGGGCCGTCACCAGGAGCGTCATCGCCACCAAGAGCAGGCTCAGGCCCGACAGGCCCAGGCTGTACGTGACGGCCGCCCCGTACGGGCCGTGGAACCAGGGCACCCGTTCCGTCAGCGCGCCCGCCTGGGGCCACAGCGCCAGGCTCAGGACGAAGGCCACGGCCGACAACACGGGCCCGAGCCACGCCGCTCGCCGGCCGGCCAGCGCCGCCGCGAGCGCCCCGGCCGCCGGCAGCGCCCAGAGCAGGGTCAGCACCGCTTGCCATCCTCCCCCTGGCACGGCCGCAGGCCCGGCGGGCCTTCAGCGGCCGGCCACGAGCGCATAGATCAGGATCAGGGCCGCACCGCAGGCCATGGACAGCGCATAGCGCCGCAGGAGCCCCGACTGCCATCCCGAGAGGAGCCGGCCCAGCCCGCCGGCCGCCGCGGCGAGGGCGCCCTCCGCGGACGGCCAGGCCCGACCTTCCCACGCACCCTCCAGCCACGACCCCAGGGCGTGGGCCGGCACGACCAACGCGTGCCGCCACAGCCCGTTCCAGCCATACTCGGCCCGGACCGCATCCCCCAGGGCCCCGGCGGTCCAGGCGTCGGCCGCCGGCTGCCCCGTCCGGTACAGGCGCCAGGCGCCCAGCCAGCCGGCGAGCGCCAGGACCGTGGAGATGGCCATGCTGGCCCAGTCGGGCGAAGCGCCCCAGGCGTGCTGCAGGAGCAGGGCGAGGGCGCCTCCGAGCACGGAGAGCACGGCGAGCGCCGCGAGCGGCCAGTGGAGGGACGGCGCCCCGGCCGCGTGCGGCGCGTGGCCGCCGCGGTACTCCCCGGCGAACGTGAGGTAGTAAGCCCGGAAGATGTAGAAGGGCGTGAGGACCGCCGCCGCGGCGAGCAGCAGGTAGGGCACGAGGTGCCCCGCCGACAGCAGCGCCCCCATCACGGCATCCTTGCTCCAGAAGCCGGCGAACGGTGGGATGCCGGAGAGCGCCAGGGCGCCGGCCAGAAACCCCCACCGGGCAAGCGGCAGCGTGCGGCCGAGGCCGCCGTACCGCCGCATGTCCCGCTCGTCCCCGGTCGCGTGCATCACGAGGCCGACGCACATGAAGAGCAGGGCCTTGAGGAAGGCGTGCATCACGACGTGGCTCACGCTGGCGGCCACGGCGCCGAAGGCCGCGCCGGAGATCATGTATCCGATCTGGCTCATGGTGGAGTAAGCGAGGAGGCGCTTGATGTCATACGAGAACACGCCCACGGTCGCCGCGCCGAACGCCGTGACCGCCCCGAGGGTCCCGGCGGTGGCGGCCGCGGCCGGGGACGCCGTGAACACGGGCAGGCACCGCGCGATCAGATACACGCCGGCGGTCACCATGGTCGCGGCATGGATCAGGGCGCTGACCGGCGTCGGGCCCTCCATGGCGTCGGAGAGCCAGGACTGCAGCGGCAGCTGGGCGGACTTGGCCGCGGCGGCGAGGAACAGCAGCAGCCCGATGCCGGTGCTCGCCCCCGGATGGGCGCGGAGGGCCGCGAGGCCGCCCGGGCCCAGGGTGCCCGCGAAGTCGGTGTGGCCCGTCGTGAACGCCAGCAGCGCGATGGCCAGGATCAGGGCCACGTCGCCGACGGTGTTCAGCACGAAGGCCTCGCGGGCGGCCTGCACCGCCGCGGGCCGATCGTGCCAGAAGCCGATGAGCAGGTACGAGGCGAAGCCGACGCCCGCCCAGCCGACGACCAGGAGCGGGAAGCTGTCGGCCAGCACGAGCAGCAGCATGGCCGCCACGAACAGGTTCATGCCGGCGAAATACCGCCCGTAGTCGGCGCGGGACTCCCCGCCCATATACGCGAGCGAGTAGACGTGGATGAGGAAGCCGACCCCCGTGATCACGAGGACGAACACGGTGGAAAGGCCGTCGACCCACAGCCCGAGCGGGATCGACAGGCCGCCGCCCCGGGCCCAGGTGCCCAGGACCACGTCCGCCCCGCCGGTGAGGGCGCCGCCGGAGCCGAACGGATAGAGGCCCGGTCCGCCGCCGGTGGCCACGATGCCAAGCGCCGCCAGGAAGGCGAGGAGCACGCTGCCGGCCCCGACCAGGCCCTGGGCGCTGCGCGGCAGCGGCACCAGCGCGAGGACCGCGGCGCCGGCGAGCGGAAGGAGGAGACAGATCAGGGCGAAGACGCCGTCGGCTGGAATGGGCGCTGCACCTCCTCAGGGGCCCGCGCCTCAGGCGCGGCGCGGGGACCGGGACCCGGGCGGATGGGGCCCCTCAGCCCCGGAGCCAGCGCAGGCGGTCGACGTCGACGGTCCCGCGGCTGCGCCCGAGCAGGACCGCGAGCGCGAGGCCGACCGCCACGTCGGCCGCGGCGAGGGTGATCACGACGAAGGCGAACACCTGTCCACCCATGTGGCCGTAGTAGCGGGCGGAGGCGACCAGCGCGAGGTTGCCGGCGTTCCAGGCCAGCTCGATGCCCATGACCAGGACGAGGGGGTCGCGCCGCAGCAGCACGCCCAGCACCCCGACCGCGAACAGCAGCGCGGAGAGCCCGAGGTAGAACGGCAGGCCCACGACCATCAGCGCTGGCCCCCCCGCGCGGCGAGTTCGGACCGGTGCTCGGCATGGCTGACGTCGATCGACGCGTGCGCCTCGGGCTCGGCCTCCCGGACCGGGAGGCCCGCCGGCCGCGCGGGTTCGTCGTGACCGGCGCCGAGCGCGACCACGGCGACGATCGCGGTCAGCAGCGCCATGGCCGTGGCCTCGAACGGCAGGAGGTACGTCGAGAACAGGACCGTCCCGAACGCGGTCACCCCGCCGAATCCGGCGGGAAGGCTGGGCGCCGCCGCCTGAAAGGCGCCGAACAGCGCCGCGAGGATGACGGCGCCCGCCACCACGACCGCCGCGAAGATGGCGAAGCCGACCTGCCGCGGCAACTGCGCCCGCGGCACGGGCGCGCCGCCCTGCTGCGCCGACAGCAGCCCGATCACGAAGAGGAACAGGACCATCACGGCGCCCGCGTAGATCAGGATCTGCACGAGCCCCAGGAACTGCGCGCGCAGCGTCATGTAGAGCACGGCCAGGCTGCACAGGTGGACGATGAGCCAGAGCACGCTGTGCACCGCGCTCCGGGCGGTGATCACCCCGATCGCCGCCGCGAGCGCGGCCGCTCCGACCACGAGGAACGCGATCATCCGGCCCGCCGCCCCCCTTCGCCGCCGGTCTCCGCGCGGTCCGGGGGGAAACCGGGGGCGGCCGGCGCCGGCACGGTGAGCCAGCGCTTGTCGACGAGGAACTCGGACCGGGTGAACCCGACGAGGTCGTGCCGCGGCGTCAGCTGGATGGCGCCCGTGGGGCACGCCTCCTCGCAGAAGCCGCAGAAGATGCAGCGCAGGAGGTCGATCTCGTACCGCCAGGCGTGACGCTCGCCGGGGGACACCGGACGTTCGGGATCGTTCTCGGCCGCCTCGACCGTGATGCAGTGCGCCGGGCAGGCGGCCTGGCAGAGCTCGCAGCCGACGCACCGCTCCAGGCCGTCGTCGTGGCGGTCGAGGATGTGCAGCCCGCGGAACCGCTCCGGCACGGGCCGCTCCTTCTCGGGATAGTTCACCGTCGCGCGGCGCCGGAACAGGTACCCGAAGGTCGTGCCCAGGCCACGCCCGAGCGCCCACACGCGCTGCGCCCCGGACATCAGCGCCACCCCCCGAGGAGCCCGACGAAGACCGCGATCCAGACGAGGTTGACGAACGCCGCGGGGACGAGCACCTTCCACCCGAAGCCCATCAGCCGGTCGTACCGGATGCGCGGGTACGTGGAGCGCACCCAGATGAAGAAGAACAGGTAGGCGGCCATCTTCAGGAGGAGCCACCAGAACGAGGCGCCGAGGCCGAACGGCCCGTTCCAGCCGCCGAGGAACAGCAGCGCGCCGAGCGCGCTCATCGTGAACATGTTGATGTACTCGGCGATGACGAAGTTCGCGTAGCGAAAGCCCGAGTACTCCGTGTGGAACCCCGCGACCAGCTCGCCCTCCGCCTCCGCCAGATCGAACGGCGCGCGGTTGCATTCGGCCACCGAGCAGATCGCGAAGATGGCGAACCCGAGGATGTCGGGCACCACGCCCCAGAGGTGGTGCTGGCTCTGGGCGGCGACGATGCCGGGCAGGTCCAGGCGTCCGCTGAGGACGACCGCCGAGATCACGGCGAGGCCGAGCGCCAGCTCGTAGCTCACCATCTGCGCCGACGCCCGCAGGCTGCCCAGCAGCGCGTACTTGCTCTGGCTCGCCCAGCCCCCGAGGCTGATGCCGTAGACCCCCAGCGAGGCGATGGCCAGGACGTAGAGCAGGCTGGAGGGGGGCGACGACACCGACAGCGGCACGGCGAAGCCGCCGAAGTGCAGCGTCGGGCCCAGCGGGATCACCGCGAACGCGCCGAGCGCGACGAAGAGGACGATCGCGGGCGCGGCGTGGAAGATGAGCGCGTCGGCCCCCGCGGGCGCGGTGTCCTCCTTCGACACCATCTTCACGGCGTCGGCGATCGGCTGCAGGAGGCCCCAGGGCCCGACGCGCACCGGCCCCCAGCGCAGCTGGAAGTAGCCGAGGACCTTGCGCTCCATCACCATGAAGTAGGCGAAGGCGCCCATCAGCAGCAGGACCAGGAGGATGGACCGGACCAGCACGTAACCCAAGCTCACCGGGCGCTCACCGCCGCGATGGCGGCCGCCCGGCCGGGCAGGGCCTCGGCCGGCGCCGGCTGCACGTCCACCCACGCGCCCAGACGGGTGGGCCCGAAACCGTGCGCGGGCAGCTCCGCGTGGCCGGCGTCGACGTCGGGGTCGACGCGGACGGCGGCCGTCAGGGTGGAACCGCCGCCCTTGACGTACGCGGCGCCGCCGTCCTCGAGGCCGGCGGCCGCGGCGTCGCGCGGGTGGAGCCGCAGCACGGCGTCCTCCCGCAACGGCGCGAGGTTCGGATCGAAGGCGGTCGTGCCGCCCCCCGCATACAGCCGGGTCCGGAGCAGGAGCCGGAGGGCGCCGCCGCCCGGTCCGGCGGGAGGACCTCCGCCCGGGGTGAGGACGCGGCGCACCGGCTCCGTGGCCACCTCGGGGGCGCGGCCGGTCAGGGCCACGCCGCAGGCCGCGGCCAGGGCGTGGAAGATGTCCCCGTCGCTCCGCGCGCCGCCCGGCCCCGCGGCCACCGCGGCCAGGGTCTGGCGGTTGCCCGCCAGGTTGGTGACGTGCCCCGCCTTCTCCAGGGGGCCCGTCGCCGGCAGCACCACGTCCGCGGCGGCCGCCGCCTCGGTCATGAACAGGTCCTGGACCACCAGGAAGGGCACCTTGTCCAGGGCCGCGGCGGCGAGGCCGCCGTCGGGGAACGTCCGCAGGGGGTTGGCGCCCACCAGATACAGGCCGCCGATCGAACCCGCCGCCGCCGCCTCCAGGATCGCGCGGGCGTCCCGCCCGGGATGGCGCGGGACGGAGGCCCCCCAGGCCGCCTCCACCGGGGCGGCGTCGTCCAGGGCGTGGTACCCGGGAAGCGCGTCCGGCACGAGGCCGGCCTTCTCGGCGCCGCGGGCGTTGCTCCACTCCCCCGGGACGAGGACGGGCGCGCCCAGGGCGCGGACGGCCTCCGCCACGTCCTCGGAGCCACGCCCGTTCCAGATCACGACCGGCCGCGCCGCGGCCGCGACCTTGGGCCCCAGCGAAGCCAGGGCCGCCGCCAGGCCATCGGGCGGGCAGGGCACGCGGGTGCTGCGCCCGATCCGGAAGTTCCGCACGGGGCCGACGTCCAGGACCGCCGTCCTGCGCGACGCCGCCCGCCGCAGCCGGATCTCCAGCACCGGGGCCTCCTCGACGAGGCAGGTGTCCGCGAGCACCACCAGGTCGGCGCCGTCCAGATCCGCGATGGCGGCGCCGCGCGCCCCGACGGCCTCGGGGGCGGCGAAGCGCTGCCGGCCCACCCGCCAGTCGACGTCGTTCGTGCGGAGCGCCACCCGCGTCAGTTCCGCGAGGAGCACGGCCTCCTCGTCGGTCAGGCGCGCGCCCCCGAGCACGGCCGCGCCGCCCGCCCGGCGGAGACCGCCCGCGGCGGCGGCCATGGCCTCGTCCCAGCTGGCCGGCACGAGCCGGCCGTCCCGGCGGACCAGCGGGGCGGTGAGGCGGTCGGGCGAGGCGCTGTGCCCGAACCCGTACCGCCCGCGGTCGCAGAGCCACCCGCCGTCGACGGCCGGGTTGTCCCGCAGCATCAGTCGGACGATGCGGCCCGCGCGCGTCTGCGCGGTGACGTTGCAGCCGAGCGAGCAGCCCTGGCAGACGGACGCCACCGGGCGGACGTCCCAGGGCCGCGCCTTGAAGCGGTACGTGCGGCTCGTCAGCGCGCCGACGGGACAAAGCTCCGTGTTGTTTCCGGAGAAGTACCCGGCGTAGGGCTCGCCCTGGCCGGTGTCGATGACGGTGCGGTCGCCGCGCTCCTTGAGCACCAGGTTCTGCTCGCCCAGCACCTCGGACTCGTAGCGCACGCAGCGCTGGCACATGATGCAGCGTTCCTGGTCGAGGACCAGGAACGGGCCGAGGTCGGCCGCCTTGCGCCGCAGGACCTTGGGCTCGGCGAACTCGCTCACGCCCGGGCCGTAGCCAAGGGTGAAATCCTGCAGGTCGCACTCGCCGCCCTTGTCGCACACCGGGCAGTCGAGCGGGTGGTTGATCAGCAGGAACTGCAGGACCTGGCGCCGCGCCAGCTTGGCCGGCTCCGACATGGTCTCGATCTTCAGGCCCTCGAACACCGGAGTCGTGCAGCCGGTGGTGACGATGGGGCCTCGCGCCGCCACGGGCGGGCCCTCCACCTGCACCATGCACACGCGGCAGGCCCCGACCGGCGCCAGCTTGGGGTGGTAGCAGTAGTAAGGGATCGGGTGGCCGACCTGGCGCACCGCGTCGACGATCAGGGTGCCGCGCGGGAACGTGTGCGGCCGCCCGTTGATGGTGCAGGCCACGGTGGAGGGCGGCGGGGCCGGGGCCGCGGCTCCCGGCGGCGTGCTGCTCATCGCGCGGACACCTCCAGGGCGGCGTGGGCGACCGGGCAGGGCCCGCCGGCCTCGTGGGCCACGAACTCCTCACGGAACGCCCGCAGGGCCGACTCCAGGTAGGTCACGGAGAAGTCGCCCAGCAGGCAAAGGCACTTGCGGCCGCCGATGCCGGCGCAGAGGTCGCTCAGGCGCTTGGTGTCCCCGGGCCGGCCCTCGCCGTGCTCCATCCGGTGCAGCACCTTCTCCGTCCAGCCGGTGCCCTCGCGGCACGGCGTGCACTTCCCGCACGACTCGTGGTGGTAGAATCGCGCGCCGAGGTAGGCGACGTGCACCGCGCAGTCGCGGTCGTCGCAGACCAGCATCCCTGCCGAGCCGAGCATCGAACGGATGGCCGTCATCGAGTCAAAGTCCAGCGGCGTGTCGAGCTGGCTGGGCAGGACCAGGGCGGAGCTGGCACCGGCGGGGAGGATGAATTTCAGGGCGTGGCCCGGCTCGAGCCCCCCCGCGTGCTCCTCCAGGAGCTCCCGCAAAGGCGTGCCCATCTCGATCTCGTAGTTGCCGGGCCGCCGCACGCGGCCGGAGATGGAGCAGATCTTCGTGCCCGGGCTCTTCGCCGGCCCGATGCCGGCGAACCAGGCCCCGCCGTTGGCGACGATCGGCGCCAGGTTGGCCACGGTCTCGACGTTCTGGATGACCGTCGGCATGCCGTAGAGCCCGGCCGCCGTTGGGAACGGCGGCTTGGTGCGGGGATGGCCCCGCTTGCCTTCCAGCGACTCCATGATGGCGGTCTCTTCGCCGCAGATGTAGGCGCCCGCGCCCCGGTGCACCACGAACTCCACGCTGAAGTCGGAGCCGAGGATGCGGTCGCCGACGAGGCCGGCCTCGCGCGCGGCGCCGACCGCGCGCGCCATCACCTCCGCGCCCTCGTGGAACTCGCCGCGCAGATACAGGAAGATGCGCGCCATCTTGCAGGCGTACGCCGCGAGCAGCGCGCCCTCGATGATCAGGTGCGGGTTCTTCTGGACGAGCATGCGGCCGGAGAACGACCCCGGTTCGCTCTCGTCGCCGTTGAGGATCAGGTAGCGGGGCCGGCCGTCGTTGGGCAGGGTGCTCCACTTGAAATGCGTACCGGCCCCGGCGCCGCCCCGGCCGCGGAGGTTGCTGACCTTGACCTCGTTGACCACGTCGTCGGGCGACATGGTGCGCAGGGCCTTGGCCAGCGCCTCGTAGCCGCCGCGAGACCGGTAGACATCCAGGCGCGTCAGGTCGAACTCGTCCATGCCGTCGGTGAGGATGTGCCGGATCACGGGCGCCCCACCCCCTCGCCGCGGATCAGGGCCAACGCGGCTTCCCGCGTCAGCGGGCCGCCCATCCGCTCGTTGAAGATGTACGCGGGCGCGTGGTCGCAGGCCGCGACGCACTCGACGTAGGCGATGCTGAACTGCCCGTCCTCGCTCTGGCCGCCCGGCTCCACGCCGGTGGCCTCGCGCACGTGCTCCACGATCTCCTCGGCGCCCTTCATGGCGCACGCCAGGCTCCGGCAGACCTCCAGCCGGCAGCGCGCGGGCGGGCGCCGCCGGAACATCGTATAGAAGGAAAGGACGGACTCAACCTCGCTCACGCGCAGGTCCAGGAGTTCGGCCACGTCCTGCACCGCCTCCGGCGTCACGTGGCCCGCGGTCCGCTGCCCGAGCCACAGCAGGGGCAGGATGGCCGATCGCGGGGACGGGTAGCGGGCCACGATCGCCCGCGCCTCCTCGGCGGGAAGGGCCGTCATCGGTCCACCTCCCCCATGATCATGTCGAGGCTGCCGACCGCGGCGACCGCGTCCGCCACGAGCTCGCCCTCGAGCAGTTGCTTCAGGGCCTGCGTGTTGTAGTAAGAGGGCGCGCGCACCCGCATCCGGTAAGGGTGCGTGCCGCCGTCGCTGACGATGTAGAAACCCAGTTCCCCGCGCGGGCTCTCCACCGCTTGGTAGACCTGCCCGGGCGGAACCCGGAAGCCCTGGCTGGCCAGCTTGAAGTGGTGGATCAGGGACTCCATGGAGGTCGTGAGCTCCTCACGCGGCGGCAGCGTGACCTTGCGGTCCGCGCTGCGCCACGGCCCCGACGGCATCCCATCCATCGCCTGGCGCACGATGCGCGCGCTCTGCTCGATCTCGTCGAGCCGGACGCGGTACCGGGCGTACGCGTCCCCCTCGGAGCGCGTGGGCACGGTGAAATCGAACCGCTCGTACCCGCTGTACGGCGCGGCCTTGCGCAGGTCGTGCGCGACGCCGCAGGCGCGGAGGGCCGGGCCGGTCACGCCCCAGGCGCGGCAACTCTCCGGCGTGAGCACGCCGATCCCCTGGGTCCGCCCGACGAAGATCGGGTTGTCGTCGAGGAGGCTGCGGAAGTCGTGCATCCAGCGCGGGAGCTCTTCCAGAAACCGGTCCACCATGCCCTGCAGTTGCGGCGGGATGTCGTATTGCAGGCCCCCCACCCGCAGGTAGGAGAGGTTCATGCGGACGCCCGAGACCGCCTCATACATGTCGAGGATGGCCTCTCGGGCCTGGAAGGCGTAAAAATATACGCTCATCGCGCCCAGGTCCAGCGCGTACGTCCCGATGAACACCAGGTGCGACGCGATGCGGGAAAGTTCCGCCATGAGGACGCGGATATACTCGCAGCGCTCGGGGACCTGGATGCCGAGCAGCCGCTCCGCCGCCAGGCAGTATCCAAGGTTGTTGATGATGGGCGAGAGGTAGTCCATGCGGTCCGTATCGGTGATGGCCTGCTGCCACGTGTGGTGCTCGACGTTCTTCTCGATGCCGGTGTGCAGGTAGCCGATCTCGGGCACGCAGCGGACGACCGTCTCGCCGTCGAGTTCGAGCACAAGGCGCAGCACGCCGTGCGTCGCCGGATGCTGAGGCCCCATGTTCAGGGTGGTCGTCTCGGCCGCGGCCACGGGGTCACCCTCCTCCGTCCCACCGTACCCGGGCGGCGCACCCGACGTCAGATCGCGTACGGGCTCTCGGGGCTGAGCGCGCGGGGGCCGGTCAGCGGGTAGTCGCGCCGCAGCGGGTGGCCCTCCCAATCGTCCGGAAGCAGCAGCCGCCGCAGGTCGGCGTTGCCCGCGAAGCGGACGCCGAGCAGGTCGAACACCTCGCGCTCCGGCCAGCCGGCCGCCGGAAACAACGGCTCCAGAGATGCGAGCGAGCCGCCCTCGGCCACCTCGGCGACGCAGCGCACGATGCGGCCGGCCGCGATGTCCCGCAGGTGCAGGACGACGTCGAAGCGGGCGGGGCGCTCCGGATGGTCGACCCCGCCCAGGTCGGCGAAGAAGTCGAACCCGCCGGCCTTCAGCGCCGCCACGACCTCAAGCCAGCGCCCGGCCGCCACCGCCAGGGTGGGCAGGTCGGCCTCGCCCGAGCCTCCGGGAACGCCCAGGACCGCCTGGACGCCGTCGGGCACCGCCTGTCGCACGAGGTCGACCCACTCGGGCAGGGCCGGTGGCGGCGGGGCGTCGGGCACCGCGGCGGGGGTGCGCGCGTCGTCAGGCACGGGCACCCACCGCCTGTGGCCGGGCGTTGGCCGGCAGCGCGCCCCGGGCCGCGCCGGAGGCGATCCGCTCCTGAAGGGCCACCAGCGCCTGGAGCACCGCCTCCGGGGTCGGCGGGCACCCGGGCACATACACGTCGACGGGCAGGACCTGATCGACGCCCTGGACAACCGCGTAGTTGTTGAAGGTGCCGCCCGAGGAGGCGCACGCCCCCATGGACATGACCCACTTCGGCTCCGCCATCTGCTCGTAGAGCTGGCGGACCACGGGCACCATCTTATGGCAGACGCGGCCCGAGACGATCATGAGATCGGCCTGGCGCGGCGACCCCCGGAAGACCTCGGCGCCGAAGCGCGCCGCGTCGAAGCGCGGCGTCACGAGCGCCATCATCTCGATCGCGCAGCAGGCGAGCCCCATGGTGAGCGGCCAGAGCGAGTTGCGCTGCGCCCACCGCGTCATCTGGTCGACGGTCGTCAGTACGAACGGGCTGTTGGCTTCGCCGCTCATCGCCAGTCCAGGCCCCCCTTCTTCCACACGTACGCGTACCCCACGGCCAGGACGACCGCGAACACGGCCATGTCGAGCAGCCCGACGGCGCCCAGCGCCCGCAGGCGCACGCCCCAGGGATAGAAGGCGACCGCCTCGACGTCGAGGACCACGAACAGCATCGCCACCACATAAAAGCGGATGGGAAAGCGCGGGGCGAGGCCGGGCTCGGAAGCCACGCCGCACTCGTAGGGCACCTGCTTGGCCGCCGTGCGGTGCGCGGTGCGCATGCGACCGATCGTGCCCGTGATCGCCAGCACCACCAGAGTCACCACGCCGAGATAGAGCGCCACCGCCTGGTAGCCCGCCACCGTCGTGGCCCCCCTCGCTCCCGAGCCGATCGTCGCCGCCTGTTCGCCGCGCCCCTGCCGTCACCTTGTGCTTTTTGTCACAAGGGCGGGCAACTTCTCTCTCCTCGCGGACCAGGTGCGGCGCAGCCCACCCGGCGCCGCGGGTGCTGCATTCATGATAGGGCCGTGGGCGTGCCGCGCGCATGACAAAGTCTGGGTGGCCCGGCAGCGCGGCGCCGGCGAGGTCGCAGCGCAAGTGGTGTCCTGCCGATCCGCGAGGGGAAGGGTCCGCGCTGCGGGGAAGGCCGGCGCGGGCGGCGGAGCGCGCGGACGACACGCGGGCCAGGGCGCAAACGGCAGAACCCCCGCCGACTCCTTCCGGCGGGGGTTCCTTCTCCATCCTGGGCGCTCTGAGCTAGTGTTTGGAGCGGGAGACGGGATTTGAACCCGCGACCCTTTGCATGGCAAGCAAATGCTCTACCCCTGAGCTACTCCCGCTCGGCGCCGGATCCTGGTGCGGGCGGAGAGACTTGAACTCTCACGGGCTGCCGCCCACCAGCTCCTAAGGCTGACGCGTCTGCCGTTCCGCCACGCCCGCCCGTTCCCGTGGAGTGTCGTGGCCGGAGTATAGCAGCGCCGCCCGGAAGGGCGCAAGCGCCGGAAGCACCGCAGGGTGGCTCGGCGTGCCTCGACACCGGTCGTCGCCCGCTATCGCCCCGCCGAGGCGGGGCGTCCTGCCGGCTCCCGCTGCGACCAGGCCAGCGCCGCGAGGGCGAGGCCCAGGGCCGGGAGGCACCAGCCGATGGCGCCGGCGCCGGCCGCCCGGCCGAGGGCACCGGCCCCGAACGGCACGAGGCTGACGCCGACGGCGCCCGTGGTGGCGATCACCCCCGACATGGCACCGGGACGGTCCGGCGCCATCGCGGCCGCGCGGGCGACCAGGTTGGGATAGACGCCGCCCAGGGCGAACCCGGCCAAGGCGAAGGCCGCGAGCGCCACGCCGGCGCGCGGGGCGGCGAGCAGGCCGCCGAGCGCCACGGCGGCGGTCGCGCACTGCAGCCAGAGGACCCGGCCCGCGGGCATCCGCGCCAGGAGGGCCGCGTCCGCCAGCCGTCCCAGCGTGAGAAAGCCGTAGAAGGCGGTGGACCCGACCGACGCCGTCACCAGGCCCGCCCCGAAGCGCTCCACCAGCCACGTGGGAGCCCAGGCGGCAACCGTCCAACCGGCGCCCTGGTACAGGAAGGCCATCGCGGCAAGGACGCCAAGCCCGGGTCCCGCCCGGTCGACGCGAGCCCGCAGGGCCCCCCGCCGGATCTGCGGCGGGGCGGAACCCGCCCGCGCCGCGACGGCCGCGAGCCCCGCCATCGGCGCGATCGAGACGGCGGCCCAGGCCCAGAAGGCCGGCCGCCAGCCGAGCCCGGCGCCAAGCAGCAGGCCGAGGGCGAGCGGTCCGAGCGTCGCGCCCAGACCGTAGGCCGCGTTCACGAGATTGAGGTCGCGCGCCCGGGTCTCGGGCACGGTGGCGGCGAGGGCGTTGACCTCGGTCGTGAGGATCCCGAACACGAGGCCGATGCCGCCCGCGCCGGCCAGGACGACGCCCCAGTCCGGCGCCATGGCCACCGTGGCGAGCGACGCCGCGAGGACGGCGCCCGCCCCAGCGGGCAGCCATCCCCGCGGCAGGCGGTCGGAGAGCAGGCCCGCGGCCGCCGAGCCGGCGGCGCGCAACCCCCCGAAGAGCAGCAGGAGTGTACCTGCGGCGAGCAGGCTGAGGTGGAACTCGGCGCGGGCCGGAACCAGGGCCGGACCCCAGGACGGTCCGATCAGGCCGATGGCCGCCATGGCCGCGGCCGCCCAGCCCGTCGCGGGGGCGCGCCGTTCGCGGCGGACGGCGGCGATCGTGGACGACCTCCCGTGCGGCGCCGGCACCTGCGCGCCGGCCGATCAGGGGCGGCGGCCGCCGCCGGGAAGGCGGATCGGGGCCCGGGGACCGGGCGGGGGCGGCGGCGCACCCTCCGGAATCCCCCGCAGGTACGCCACCACCTGGTTCGTCAGCTGCGTGGGCGTCGAGCTTCCGGCGGTGACACCCACGGTCCGGACGCCCTCCAGCCATTCCGGCAGGATGTCCTCGACGCTGTCGATCCGGTACGCCGGCCGGCCGGCGACCTCGCGCGCGACCTGGACCAGGCGGTTGCTGTTGTTGCTGCGGCTGTCGCCCACGACCAACACCAGGTCTGCGGCGGAGGCCTGCTCGGCCACGGCCTGCTGCCGGACCTGGGTCGCCAGGCAGATCTCGTTGAAGACCTCGGCCTCCGGGAACCGCTCGCGACAGGCGTCGATCAGCGCCTGCGTGTCCCACTGCGAGAGGGTCGTCTGGGTCACGACGGCGACCGGCCCATCCGGCAGGTCCAGCGCCGCGAGGTCCTCGGCGGTCTCGATGAGGTGCACGTGGTCCGGCGCGACCCCGGCGGCCCCCTCCGGCTCGGGGTGGCCCTTCCGTCCGATGTAGATGATCTCGACGCCGCTCGCCACCCGCTCCGCGATCACGTCGTGCGTCCGGGTGACGTCGGGGCACGTCGCGTCGTAGACCCGCAGACCCCGGGCCCGCGCGCGGCGCTTGACCTCGGGCGACACGCCGTGGGCAGTGAAGATGACCGTCCCGCGTTCCACCCGGTCCAGCAGGGCCGCGCGGTCGGCCCCGTCCAGGGTGACGATGCCCTGCCGTTCCAGGTCGTCCACGACGTGCCGGTTGTGGACGATCATGCCCAGCACGTGGATCGGCCGCGGCACCGCGGGGTCGGCGGCGACGCGCTGGGCCATCGTGAGCGCGTCGACAACGCCATAGCAGTAGCCGCGTGGGGAGATCTCGAGCACCCGCATGCCCTCGCGCCCTCCCGCGGCCACGATACCCCCTCGCGCGCCCGGCGGCAAACGGCCGCGGCGGCGGGATGGCCCCACGCCCGGTCGGCGAAGCCCCCCGGCGTGGGCGACCGCCCCGCACGCCGGAGGCACGCAGCACCGGAACGGCCAGGGAGCCGCCGCCGTCCGCGAGGGTGGGGCCGAGATGGACCTCCGGACAGGGCCAGGCGGCACGAGCCCCCTGGGCAGCGGCACCCGAGCCGCCCGGCGGCCGTCTCGGCCACCGTATGCCGTGCCGGGCGAGGGGTTGGCCGCGGCGGGGCACCGGGCAGGGAACCCGCCGGCTCAGGGCCGGGCGGCGGCGCCCGCCTGGGACGGCGGCGCCGGCAGGCGCGCCGTGAAGCCGACCTCCGTCTCGAGGCGCGAGACGTCGAAGGGCGAGTCGAACTCGTGGCCAGGGCGGAGGAAGGGGCCCGTGTCGACCGCGTCCCCGTACCAGGCCTCGAGGAACCGCGCCATGGGGTCGCGCACCCACGCGCGCGCGGGGGCGGCGTTCCGCACCCGGAATCCGGGGCGGAGCGGCGCGTCGCACGCGGCCACGAGCAGGCGCACCGCATCGGAGAGGGCCATGACGGTGATGCCGCCCAGGCCCCACGCGCCGAGGAGCCGCGCGCTGCGGAGCGGCGGCAGCCGCCGGTCGTCGGCGACGCTCGCCAACCGGAGGCACAGGACGTCGAGTCCCTCGAACCGGCGGGCGGCGTAGGCGGCCGCGTCCTCCATCAGGTGCTTGGACATCCCATAGGCGTCGCGCGCGAGACAGGGGTGGTCGTCGGCGATCGGCAGCGCGCGGGGCTGGAAGGCGGGGTCCGCTATGCCCACGGCGGCGATGGAACCCGCGAGGATGAAGCGGCGGCAGCCCCGCGCCGCCATGTGCCCCATCATGGCGAGGGTCCCCGCCACGTTGACCCGCAGCGCGTCGTCCTCGCTGCACCCGCCGGTGACGGCGGCGAGGTGCACGACGGTGTGCACCGCCAGGTCCGGTGGACCCAGCGGTTGCCCTTGCTCCAGACGGGCGAAGTCGCCCCGGACCACCGTCACGCCGGGCGCGCCGCCGAGTTCGGGATCGCGCCGCGAGAGGGCGAGAACGGGCCGGGAGGCGCCCAGCGCCGCCGATACGGCCCGGCCGATGAGCCCGCTGGCCCCGGTCACCACGGTGCAGCCGCCAGGGTCCGCCTGCCCGGCACCGGACGGGGCCGCGTCCGGCGCGCCGGCCCCCAAGGCTCCAGGTGCCCGTCCCACGGTCCATCCCTCCTGCCGCGTCCGCCTGCGCGGGACGGGGCCGGGGCACGGGCGCTCGCGGCGCATCCCGCCGTGCTCCCACGGTACGGGATGGGAACGTCGGAAACCTCCCGCCATGGCTCCGGCGCGCCCCGATCCCACGGGAGCGCGGGCAGGTGCAGGAACATCGATCCTGAACGGGAAGAGACCGGAACCCGCCCGGGCTGGCGCGCGACCCCGTGCGGCGCCCCGCCGGCCGCACCGGGCGCTTCCCGCCGGTCCGGCGGGAAGGCGGCCGGCGAAACCGTCGCGGAAGGGGTGTGTCCCATGTCCTCGCTCGGCCCGCGCTCGCTGCGGGGTCCCACGACGTTCCTGTGCCTGCTGACCTCGAGCGCCCTCATCGCCGCCTGCGGATCGGCGGGGGGCGGCGCCGGCAACGCCGCGGGCACGGCGTCATCCTCCGCCGGCGCGGCGGCGTCCTCCGGTTCGTGCGCCGCCGGCGCGGCTGCCTCCGGCTCGACCTACACGGTCCCGCAGGAGCCGGACAGCGGCGTGAACACCCCTGCCGGGAAGTGCTGGGCCAGCATCAAGCCCACGCCGATGAACGTCACCGACGTCGGCACCCTGCCCAGCGGCGAGTCCGCGGAATTCTGGATCGCCTGGTCGGCCCAGGACCTCTACATCCGGGCATACGCCACGACCTGGCCGCTGGAGAACAACGGCGGCGCGAACTGGTGGCAGAGCGACGCGACCGAGTTCGATGTCTCCGGGACGGACGGGCACGGGGGCGTCTTCTCCAACGGCGACAAGTACCAGATCGCGATCACCAGCGACGGCGTGCTGCAGACGAGCGGCGTCAACGGCAGCGCCGCCTCTCCGGCGCCCACCCCGAAGGTCCAGATCGTCAACAACAAGGGCTGGTACAGCGAGCTGATCGTGCCGTGGGCCACCCTGCAGGTGAAGCCGGCCAAGGGCGGCAAGTACGAATTCGACATCGGCGAAGACTTCGGCGACTCCAGCGGCAACCGCGTGGCCCAGATGGCCTGGCAGGCGACCCCGGGCGGCACCAACGACTGGCACGACGACACGTCGCAGTGGGGCGACATCGTCCTCGGCTAGGTGGCGCAGGGAGGGGCCGGGCACGTCGCCCCGCCCCTCCGTCGGCCGGAAGCCGGCCGGGTGGCATCCCGGAGGGCCCGACCGATGCACCATCCAGCCGCTCGGCCCGGCGGCGTTCGAGGCTCGTCGACCGGTGGGAGCGCCCATGGCGCCGATCTCCAACCCGTCTGCCCACGGGCGCGGACGCCGCCACCGGCGCTACGAGCCCCGCCGGGCCTTCACGGCGTGCCCCACCGCGACGCCGGCGGAGCGGTCGAGGGGCGCGGCCGGCGGATCGATCGGCTCCGGCTGGCACCTGGACCCCGCGCGGGCTGCGGGACGGGGTCGCAAGGGGTACCGCCGCCCGGCCGGTGGATGCGGAACTTCCGCGCGCGTGTGCTTGGGCCACGGCCGCCTCCCTCAAGCCCGACCAAGGGTCGCCCAACATCCTCGGGCCCTCTAGCCCGAAGTTCGACGATCTGAAACGGCGTCTTGCCTTGCGTCTGTAGGGCCAATACCTTTCGGGTGGAGGTCCAGGCCGACGACGCCCGCGCCCCCCTCTTGGCCCAGGCGCTCAACCGCGTTCACGGCCAGGACGACCTGAACAAGGAGGCCGCCCTGGTCAAGGACCAGCTTGCCGCCATGAGCACCGAGGAGGTCGCCGCGATCCTGCCCGACTCGCGATCGAGGCGATGAAGGGCCTGGCGTCCATCCGCGAGGCGAATCCGGCGTCCCTGGCCGAGCAGGTGAGCGAGTGGGCGGCCGTCGAGCGGGCCAAGGCGGAGGCCGGCCTCCACGTAACCTCGTTCAGCCTGAGCACCGACCATGAGGGTTCCGTCGAACGGGCGGTCGGCCTCATGCTGCCACGCCTGGGCACGGCGGAGGAGCCGAACCGGCGCGGCATCGCCCTGGATGCGCTCTGCGCCGAATGGGCCGGCGGCTGCGGCTACTCGGCGGAACCCACCCGCCGCGGGGGCCGGTGCAAGGCGGTGTCACCGCAGCCGACACAGCTCCGTGGTCGGCAAGCTCCGGCCGCCGTGTCACAGGAGCCGACACAGGAGGTCGAGTCCGATGGCTGAGCCGGCAGTCCCGACGTGCTGGATTTGCGGCGCTCCGCTGCGCGTGGGTATCACGCACAACAGGAACGGCAAGGTGGCGTTGACGTTGTGGGGCACGGAGGACGGCCGGCACCTCCGCGCGTTCTGCAACCACCGCCCGGTGGTGGAGGAGGTCGTCGCTCGCCTGGAGGCCCGAGCGGCGGCCACCCCGGCGCTCACGGCCGGTGCTGAGCCGCCCGCCCCGGCGCAACCGGCCCTCCAGAATGCCTCCACAACGCCCAGCGCGGCGCGGTCGGCCAAGAAGCGGCGGCGCGGGCGGGATGAACGCGGCCATGGTCGGCCTGGCGCTGGCGGTGATCGTGCTGGCCCTGCTGAGTTGCCCGCGCGGCCCGTGGCGGTGGTCGTGACGGGAGGTGGTCCCGATGAAAGTCGCGGCGTAGGCGTATGCGACCTCGGACAAGGACCCGGAGACGCAGCTCGTCGCCCTGCGCGACTTCGCGCGGCTGCAGCAGTGGGAGATCGCGGGCGAGTACGTGGACCACGCCCCGGCCAACGACCCGCTGCACCGCAACGCCTGGCGCACGCTCCTCGACGACGCGGCCAAGCGGCGGTTCCAGACCGTCCTCTGTTTCAAGCTCGACCGTTGCTTCCGCAGCGTCAAGCACATGCACGACACCTTGGCCGTCTGGGAGGCGCAGCGGATCGGCTTCGTGAGCGCGCGGGAGGGGTTCGACACGCGGACGGCGCTCGGCCGGCTGCTGCTCAACCTCCTCGCCAGCCTCGCGGAGTTCGAGGTGGAGGTCCTGAGCGAGCGGGTGAAAGCCGGCATGGACCGCGCCCGCCGGCAGGGCGTGCGCATCGGGAGGCCGCCCGTCACGGGGAGGGCCGGCTTCGCGGAGCGGTGGGCGGCGGTGCGCGCGGAGTTGGAGGCCGGGCGCATCAGCCGGTCGGAGGCGGCACGCCGACGGGACTGCGGGTACGCCCCCTGTCTGCCATAGTGGAGTGGGACAGCGGTAACGGCGCCGGGCCGCCGTGAATCCTCGCGGGCGCGGTCTTGACATGGGGCCCTTCCGATGCTAGTCGTACGAGAGAGGGGGGGTTCAAGCCACTTTCCACTTGGCGCCCGGAGGGTGATGGGTGTGCGTCAGCTGTTCCGCGTCGCGCTTGTCTCCTCGTGCGCTATTATGGCCATCATGATCGCTCCGTTCGCCGGGCCGGCGGTCTCCGCCACGGGGACCGGCAGCCATGATTCGCAGGCAACTCTCGTACCTCCTACCGGCTTCAACCCCTTGACGGCATCGACAGCCCAGTTGACGGAGTATGGGTTCCCGCCTCGCCCCACGTCAGGGCAGGCATACGCTTCGTGGGCGACGGCCATGAAGCACGCCCTCCACTACGTGCCACCCGCTGGCGGGTATGGTTCGGAGGGGACCACTTCGGGCAACTGGGGCGGGTACTACGAACTCGAAAGCGACAACGGGGGCACGGCGTACGAGGATGCTAACGGCACCCTTGCTGTGCCCTCGTGTTCAGAGACGTCGGGTGCTTCCGATGAGCAGACGGTGGCGTGGGTCGGTATGGATGGGGTCGGCGGGAGCAGCGACGTCTTCCAGGCGGGCGTCGCCTGCACGCCCGGTGCGAGCACTACCAACAAGATCGACAACGCGACGTACCCGTATCAGTTCTGGTGGGAGGACTACCCGTCCGCCCCATACTTCTTCACCTCCCTTATTCCGAGTTCCGGAGACACGGTCTACATTGACGTGAACTCGCAAGGCGACAGTGTGTACATCGAGGACGAAACGGATAACGACTACTCCATCAGCAAGAGCGTGTCGCTTTCAAACTTTTCTGGAGACAGCGTCGAGTGGGTCACTGAGGGCTACAGTAGCAACTGGGCCGACTTCGGCACGGTCGATTTCAACGATCCCGCCTTCGAGTATTCGGGCGGCGGGGGCGGCAACTTCTCGCCGTTCAATTACTGGGAAACGGACGGCGAAAAGTCAGGGTCTGCAGTCGTTGCCTGTCCACGCGGGGTGCAATCGGGACCGCCAGCCTGGTATTCGGTCTCCTGGACGAGCACCGGGTCTTGCCCTTGATGGACGGAAGCAGGAGCCGGGGAGCGCGCACCGAGAGCGGAGCCCGGCTCCCCAGCCTGCCGTTGCTGGCAGCTCCCACGCGGTGTGGGCCGATGGGCCCAGGAGTGACTTGACGCTCTCGTCGGGCGGGCATCGATCTCCGAGCTGCCAGGCGATCTGGCCCGTTGCCGGTCGCCAGTCGCTTGCCCTGGAGACGAGGGGCCGAACCGATGATGCGGGGCGCGTGCCGCGGGACCGCAACTTTCCTGCTTGTACGAGTGCCTTAAGGCAGCTTCTTCGTGTGCTGGAGCGGTTCTGGTCTGCATGGCCGATCGCCCTGTGAAGGTGACGTTACATGGTGCGCTGGATCTCGGTGTCTCTTGGATGCTTGGCCAGCTGCGCCATCCTCTCCGCATGTGCCCGGGCAGGCGGCAGGGAGCGAGCCTATCGCCTGCCCGCGGACATCGACCGCATCTTCATCACAGCGACGCCCCTGCCGCCCCTGGAGGCGCCGTCTTTGGGCCCCCCGGTGAGCGGCTCTGTCACGGATCCCAAAACCGTCGCCAGATTGGTCGGCGAGATCGATGGACTTCAGCCTTGGGTTCCTTTGGGATATTGTCCGTACGTGAGCAATGTGCAGTTGCGGGCTGGTGCCGAACTTGAGCTCTATCAGCGGCACGGCCCTCCCATCGCTGTCGCGATCAGCAGGGTGGCATGCGACGGAAAGGTTTCCCTGGACGGGAAATACCAGCGTATGCTGACGAACACCCTCTGGACAGACCTCCTGGCGGCCCTCGGGGTGACATCCGAGGGCTCGACGTGAGATCCGTGCATCAGGCGGACCGGCAGGCTCGTCCGTCCCGAGCGGACTCCCAAACGGGATCGTTTCGGAGCCCGTAGGCGGGCGGTGTAGAACACCGCCCGCCTGCCTGCTGTGGGAGCCCGGCTTTTGGAGGGCCGGACGCGACGCAGGCGCCCGAGGGCCTCCCGGACGAGGGGCTCGGTCCGGCCGAGGAAGGCGGCAATGGCGCCCGCCGACCAGTTCTGCACGTGGACGAGCCGGAGGAGAAGGAGGTCGTCGTCCGCGCCCCACGGCCGTTCGGGACGCCGCGCCGCGTCGTGCGCGGAGACGCCCATCATCGCAAGGACCCGCGCCTGCCGGGCGGACACAACGGCCGGCGGGCGCCCAGCGCGTCCAGGGTGGCGCTCTTTTCCTGCTCCGACGGTGCCGGCTCGGACCGATCACCCACGGCGCTCCACGGTATCACCGCCCTGGTGTACGGCGGTGCACGAGGCGCCGACGGATGTTGCACATCGGGATCATCGTCGGGAGCACGCGACCCGGGCGGAACGGGCTGCAGGTCGGCCAGTGGGTGCACCGCGAGGCCGGCCGCCGCCAGGACGCGGAGTACGAGCTGGTGGACGTCGCCGACTTCCACCTCCCGCTGCTGGACGAACCCATCCCTCCCTCCAAGGGCCAATACACGAAGGAGTCCCCCATGCCGGCGCGGCCCTCCAGCTCCAGCACCACGTGGCATGACATGCGCGGCCCGCGGATCTAGTGTCCCATCGGATCCGGAGCCCCATATCTGGTGGTTACCACGCGTATTTCAGGGAAGGACACGAAGGCCTGGGCCCAGAAGCTCGCCTCGTTCGACGGGTTCGTGTTCATCGCCGCCGAATACAACCACGGCCCCGGGGCGGCCCTGAAGAACGCCATCGACTTCGTCTACCGGAAGTGGAACAACAAGGCGGCCGGCTTCGTGAGCTATGGCAGCGCCGGAGGGGTGCGCGCCGTCGAACACCTCCGCGGCGTGATGGCCGAGATCCAGGTGGCGGACGTCCGGGCCCAGGTCACGTTCTCCCTCTTTCAGGACTTCGAGAACTTCCACGTCCTGAGGCCGACCGAGCGCCACGAGGCCGCGCTGAAGACGATGCTGGACCAGCTGGTGGTCTGGAGCGGCGCCCTGAAGCCGTTGCGGCAGGTCTGACGCCGGGCAGCAGGCGGCAGGGGGGCCCGCCTTCCCGCCGGAAGCCCCCCTGCGCCCGGCTCCGGAGGCCTGCGGTTCGGCCGACGCACGCAGCCGGGCGGCGGAAAGGGGAGCCGCGCGCATGGACATCCGGCGCAGCGGGACGACGGCCTCCACGACGGGATCGCCCGAATACTTCACGGGCCAGGCGCGCCTCGAGACGTTGTTCGAGGCCGCCGCCCCCGCGCGGGCGGCCGGCGTCCGCGTCACCTTCGAGCCCGGGGCGCGGACGGCGTGGCATACGCACCCGCTGGGCCAGACGCTCCTCGTGACCGCGGGCTCCGGCCGGGCGCAGCGGTGGGGAGGGCCGGTCGAGGCGATCCGGCCGGGCGACGTGGTCCGTTTCGGCCCCGGCGAGAAGCACTGGCACGGCGCCGCCCCGGACGCCCGCATGACGCACATCGCGATTCACGAGGGCCTGGACGGCCGCGTCGTGGAGTGGCTGGAGCCGGTGAGCGAGCAGCAGTATCACGGATCTGCGTGAGCGCCGCCGTCACACGTGGTCCAGCGGGGCGAGATGGAACCGGAGCGGCCACGAGCCGCCGGGCGCCCCCGGCGCGACCTCCGGAGCCCCCGGGACGCGCTCCGGCCCAAAGAGCCACCGGGTGAACGCGCCGTAGGCCAGCCGGTGCGCCCGGCCAGCGCCGCCGCCGAGCCGCAGGGTCACGCCCGCCGCGTCCTCCCCCTCCACCACGGGGGTGGCCAGGCCCAGAGACCGCAGCAGCGCTCCCGGACGGACGGCCCGCAGCATGCCCTGGTACGAGCGCCGGTGCGGCAGCCCGAGGGCCAGGAGAAGGTCCGCGAGCCCGCCGGGGGCGTCGGGCGCGGTCACGTGCAGCACCCGGTTGGCGCTGGCGGGACCGCGGGCGGAGGCGGAGGCGCCGGGCTCGTCGTGGGCCCGCCACCACGCCCCGAGGATCGTGGCGACGGCCTCCGCCGGACCCGCGTGGTCCAGGACGCGGTCGTGCCCGGACTCTTCCCGGCTCCGCTCGAAGACCGCGTACCCCTCGGCCGCGCCGTCCCGCCGGGCCGTCCAGAGCTCGACCCCCTCCCGGTCCAGGCGCACGGCCGTCAGGGCTTCCCCGCGGGCGGCGCCCACGGCCTCGCCCGCCTGCAGGCGCACCACCGTGCCGACGTCGCCGCCCGGCACGCAGCGGAGCCCCAGAGCCCCCGCGGCCAGGAGCGCCGCGTGGCTTTCGTCCAGTTCGAATTCGTACTTCGAGCCCGCCGTCTCCCAGCCCATCCTGCGGTAGAAGGCGGGGATGCCGGTACCCAGCCAGCCGGCGTCGCACCCCAGGGCCCGCATGCGTTCCATGGCATCGCCCAGAACGGCGTGCCCGAGGCCCTGCCGGCGGTGGTCCGGGTGGGTCGCGACCGTGGCGAGGCATCCCACCGGCAGCGTGACGGGCCCAATGGGCCCGACCGCGCGCACCGGGAGGGGAAGGACGGCGGCGAGGGCCACCACCCGTGCGCCGGCGCGCACGACGCGCACGTTTTCCCGGTTCGCCTCGGTGAAGAGCTCCGGGTGCCGGGCAGCCACCTCCGGGGGCCGCCCCCGCGAGTGGTAGAAGACGAGGTCGGCGAGCTCCTGGGCCCGCCCGAGTTCGTGCGGGCGGCACGCCCGGGGCCCGTCGAACGCCAACGGCGGCACCTCCCGCCACCCGGGTCCCGCGGGGCGTCCGGGCCGCTCCGGCGCGGGCATCCCTCGCAGGGTCCCCGCCGGAGTGTAGCTGGAGCGCGGGCACCGGGAAAGATCTCCGTCGGCAGGGCCACCGTGCAGCAGAAGTTCGGGATGTCCACGATGCCGCTGACCCGCCCCTCCACCGGCGCGCACGAGAGCAGCATGTAGGCCTGCTCGGGCGTGTATCCGAAGCGCTTCAGGTACTCGATGGCGTTGAGGCAGGCCCGGCGGTAGGAGACGTGGGCGTCCAGGTAGTGCTGGCGCCCGTCGTCGTCGACGGAGATGCCCTCGAACACCAGATACTCCGAATACCGGGGCTCGACCCGGCCCGGCTTGAAGATCGGATTCAGGACCGCGTAGCGGGCCATGCCCCCCTTGATGAGGTCGACGTGCAGGTCGATCCAGCCGGCCATCTCGATGGTGCCGCAGAAGGAGATCTCTCCGTCGCCCTGGGCGAAGTGCAGGTCGCCCATCGAGAGGTTGGCGCCGGGCACATAGACCGGGAAGTACACGCGGCTGCCGCGCGACAGGTTCTTGATGTCGCAGTTGCCTCCGTGCTCCCGCGGGGGGATGGTGCGGGCCCCCTCGGCGGCGATGCGGTCGAAGGCCGCGCCGGGACGGACGCCGCCGAGGACCGCGTTCTGCGCGGTGGGCAGGATGGCGAGCGGCGGGACGCGCGTGGGGTTCGTGGCCACGAGGTAACTGCTCAGGACCCCCCTGGCGGAGCGGGCAAAGAAATCGCTGGACAGGGGGTGCGGTCCATGGTAGGGTCGCCCTACCCGGGTGCCTCTGGGTGGGGAGGCCCGCCACATGGCAGCCGCACG
>JAJYVV010000144.1 GCA_021791815.1 Bacillota bacterium
GCCAACAGACCGCCGCCGTGGCGCGGGGGGCGGACCAACAGAGGGCCAGGGCGGTGGCAGCGGCCCAAGCGGCCCAACCCGCCGCCCCGAAGGGCCGCCCGCCGACGGCCGCCCCCGCGGCCGCAAGGGCGACCGCCAGGGTGGGCCCGCGGTAGCGGGCGAGGCGCCGCCATGCGGCGGCCGGTCGCGGCGCCCGGGGCTCGGCGCCGCACGACGGACCGCTGCCCTGCCCGAGGAGCGCCCGCAGGGCGCAGCCGGCATCGGCGCAATCCGCGCAGCGCGCGGCGCCCGGGTGCGGCGCCGGATCGACGGGCGGCGCGGGCATCCGGCAGCCTCCCCGACCCCATCGTACCCTTGGCTGGGCGTGGCCGCCAGGCATTGGGCAGGCCCGGTCCGCCCGGCCCGTCCCCCTGGCGGGCGCGCGGGCGGCAGGGGACGGCAGCGGCGGGCCGAACGACGCCCCGCGGGGGGATGCGGCGTGGCGGATGTCGTGCGCTGGGGGATCCTGGGGGCGGCGAACATCGCCTCGTGGCAGTTCGTCCCGGCCGTCCGAGCGAGCCGCCGCGGCGTGCTCGCCGCGGTCGCGGCCCGGGACGGGGCGCGCGCCGCCGCGTTCGCCGCGGCCAACGGCGTCGCCCGGGCGGTGGTGGGCTACGAGGCCCTGCTCGCCCTGCCCGAGATCGACGCCGTCTACATCGGGTTGCCCAACTCCCTGCATGCCCCGTGGACGATCGCGGCGGCCCGCGCGGGCAAGCACGTGCTCTGCGAGAAGCCGTGGGCCTCGAACGCCGCCGAGGCGCTGTCCTCCGTCGAGGCCTGCGAGCGCGCCGGGGTCGTGCATTTCGAGGCGTTCGTCTACCGCTGCCACCCGCAGACGCTGCGCGTGCGGGACTGGCTGGCCGAGGGCGCGGTCGGCACGGTGCGGACCGTGCATGCGACCTTTCACTTCCGCATGCCGCCGGAACGGCGCCGGGTCGACATCCGGATGCGCGCCGACCTCGCCGGCGGCGCCCTGATGGACGTGGGGTGCTATCCCGTGTCGTGGCTGCGCTTCGTATTCGGGGAGGAGCCCGTGGCGGCCACGGCCTCCGCCGTGTGGGAGGCCGGCGTCGACTCGCAGCTCGTGGGGATGCTGCACTTCTCGGGCGGCCGCGCCGGCACGCTCTCCGGCAGCTTCGATTCGCCGGGGTCGCTCGAGACGCGGGTCGTGGGCACGGACGGGCAGATCGTCGTCACGCAGCCGTACCACCCGCGGGCGCCCGGAGCCACGGTCACGCTCCGGCGCGAGGGGCGCCCGGCCGAGACGCACGAGGACGCCCGGGACGAGCCGCCCTTCCTCGCGGCGGTGGAACATTTCCACGACCGCATCCTGGACGGCGCTCCGCCGCTGCACCCGGGCCGCGACGCCCTGGGCAACATGGCCGCCATCGACGCGCTGCTGGCGTCGGCCCGCGAGGGCGGCCGGACGGTCGCCGTGCGCCAGCCGGCCGCCCCCCGGTGACCGGGGACGCGGGTCACCCGGATAGCGAGAAGTGGCGCATGGCCTCGATCGCGTCCTCCACGGCCTCTTGGGACGACGGCTCTTGCGGCGGGTGCGGCGGGACGCCCGTGACCTGGTCGGGCGCCGGGGCGGCCCCCGGCGCCACGCCCGCCGCGGGGGAGTCGGGCCGCCCGCTGTCCGGGCCCGTTCCGCCGCCGGGGCCGGCGCGGGGGGCATGCCGTTGTCGACCATGGGATGTGCAACCTCCTTGCGCGTCTCCCCATAGCGTGGCCCGCGTGCGGGGTGCGGCAAACGGGCTGGGGCGAGCCGCCCCTTCCCGGGAGCGCCCCGCCCCACCCGTCCCGACGCCTACTTGCCCGCCCTATACAGGGCCATCACGTCGGCGACGTAGTTCTGCGTCTGCTGGTAGGGGGGCACGCCCCCATACTCCTTCACGGCGTACGGCCCGGCGTTGTACGCGGCGAGCGCGTCCGTGAGGTTGCCGTTGAACTGCTTGAGTTGCTCGAGCAGGTACGTGATGCCGCCGGTCAGGTTCTGGACCGGATCGTACGGATTGCTCACGCCGAGGGCCTGGGCCGTGGCGGGCATGAGCTGCATGAGGCCCTCGGCACCGGCGTAGCTCTTGGCGTTGGTCTGGCCGCCCGACTCCTGGAGCACCACCGCCTCCACGAGCTGCGGGCTGATCCCGAACTGGGCGGCCAGCGCGTCGATGTCCTGGAGCACCTGGCTCCAGGGCACCGATCCCGACTCCAGGGCGGCCAGGATGGCGCGGATCTTGGCGAGCAGGCCGTTCTTCTCGCTGAGCAGCTGCTGCACGACGCCGTCCGCCGCCTGCAGGTCCTGGCTGGCCTGCTGCTGCGCCGCGTTGGCGGCCGCGTCCTGGGCCTGCAGCGCCACGACCTGCTGCGCCGCCTGGGCCTGCAGGTTGGCGACCGCGTCCACCTCGGCCTGCTGCTTCTGCTCCAGGGCCTGAAGGCGCGCCTCCGCGGCCTGGGCCTGCTGCAGCCAGCGGACCTCCAGGTCCCAGAGGGTCCGCAGGAAGGAGAAGCGGGTGAGGAAGTCGCTGAACGTGGTCGCGCCCAGCAGCACGTTCAGGAACGACACGCTGCCGTTCTGCTGGATGTCGACCAGGCCCTGGTCGGCCTTGGCGTGGTCGGCGGCCTCGACCTGCTGCTGGGCGGCGACCGCAGCCTGATCCTGGGCGAGCACGGTCCGGGCGGCGGCCAGCTGGCTGGTGAGCGTGGAGAGGCGGTCGGCGCCCGCCCGCAACTGGGCCTCGGCGGCGTCGAACCGCGAGACGGCGGCGTCCCACGCATCGAGGTCCGCCGAGTACCGGGCCTGGGCGGAGGAGAGCTGGGTGTTGACCTGCTGCTCCTGGGCCTGGGCCTGCTGCAACTGTGCCGAGGTGGCGGCCTCCGCGACCGGGGCCAGCCCCGCCCCGAGCACCGCCGCCGCGACCGTCGCCGCCACCCATCGCCGCCCTGCCGTCACCCGTGCCCCTCCCGTCGCTCCGCCGCCGTTCGACGCCGGGATCCGCGCTCCTCCCACGGTTCGCGCAGATCTTCCATAAAGATGGGCCTGGGGCGCGCGGCCCCACCTCCCGTATCGGCGTCCCCGCGGCGTCCGGGTAGGGCACGGCGCGCGGCGCCGCGACGCCGGCTCCGTCCGCTATACTCGGGGGAGTGCGCAAAGGAACGGCGGCGATTCCTGAGGCTCCCGCATCCTACAGAGGGCTCGCGCTGGACCGCTTCCAACGCCAGGCGCTGGCGGCGGTCGCGGCCGGCCGCAACGTGCTGGTCTCCGCGCCGACCGGAACCGGCAAGACCCTGATCGCCGACTTCCTCGTCGAGCGGGCGATGGCCGCCGGGCAGCGCGTCGTCTATACCGCGCCCATCAAGGCGCTGTCCAACCAGAAGTTCGACGAATACTGCGCCCTGCTCGGGTCCGAGCGCGTCGGCCTGCTCACGGGCGACGTGGCGGTCCGCCCCGATGCCCCGCTCTGCATCATGACGACGGAGATCCTGCGCAACCAGCTCATCACCGGCGACGAGCGCCTCGAAGGGCTCGCCTGGGTGATCTTCGACGAGATCCACTACATCGCCACGGACCGGGGGATCGCGTGGGAGGAGAGCATCATCCTCCTGCCGCGCGGCGTGCGGCTGCTGGGCCTGTCGGCCACGGTGGGCAACCTCGACGTCCTGGCCGGCTGGATCGCGGAGACGACGGTCGCCCCGGTCGAGCGCGTGCGCGAGACGCGGCGGGCGGTGCCGCTGCACATCCGCTACGTGACGCCGCAGGGCCCGTGCACCTACGCCGAAGCGCGGCGCTGGGGCGAGGCGCCCGCGGGCCGCCGCCTGCACCACCTGGACCTGGTGCGCGTGCTGGAGCGCGAAGAGGCGCTGCCGGCGCTGTACTTCGTGTTCTCCCGGCTCGGGACGGAGGACCGGGCCCGCGAGGCCGCCCTCCACTTCGACTTCCTCGACCGCGCCCAGAGGCGCCGCATGGAGGCCGCCCTGGTGGAGGCCGAGGGGCGCTACCCGGGGGCGCGCGAGCTGCACGGGCGCATGCGGGACTGCCTGCTGCGGGGCATCGGCTACCACCACGCCGGGCTGCTCCCGGCCACCAAGCGCGCGGTGGAGACCCTCTACGGCCAGGGCCTGATCCGGCTGCTTTACTGCACCGAGACCTTCGCGCTGGGCGTCAACTACCCGGTGCGGGGCGTGGCGCTCGATTCGTGCCGCAAATTCGACGGGACGCAGTTCCGCCCGCTCACCGTCCAGGAGTTCCAGCAGATGACCGGCCGGGCCGGCCGGCGCGGCAAGGACGAGCGGGGCCTGTGCTTCATCGGCGTCGACAGCAGGGACGCCGGCGCCATGCCCAACTACGGGACGCTGCCCCTGGAACCCGTCAACAGCCAGTTCTTCGTAACCGAGAGCACCGCCCTCAACCTGCTGCGCACGTTCGGCCTGGAGCGGGCCCTCGACGTGCTGGGCCAGAACTTCCGGGAGTACCAGCGTCGCGCGGCCCAGGCGCAGGAGGAGCGGCACCTCGAGGAGCTGCGGGCGGAACGGGTCGAGCTGTGGCAGCGGGGGTGTCCGCACCTCGGAACCGCGGCGTGCCCGCTCCACCGCGCCCGGCTGGTGCGTCAGCAGGCCGAGTACCGCGCGCGGCGGCGCCGCCGGCGGCAGCAGCGCGCCCGCCGCGCGATCGACGCCCGCCTCATGGAGATCGAAGCCGAGTTGACCGTGGTCGAGGACTGCCCGAAGACGCCGGATCCGTGCCGCCCCCTGGTCGCCCCGTTCCTGCGCCTGCAGGAACGGCTGGCCCTCGCGGAGGCGAGCGCCCACGAGACGGCCGAACGCAACCACTACCGGGCGGAGATGGAACGCGTCTGCGCGCTGCTGGAGCGCCTCGGCTACATCGCGGACCACCAGCTGCTCGCGCGGGGCGAGGTGGCCCGGCACCTGCACGTGGAGCCCCTGCTCCTCACGGAGCTGCTCTTCGACGGCTTCTTCCACCGGGAGGCGCCCGCCGTGATCGGGGCGATCCTGGCCGGCGTGGACTATGACGCCCGGCACGACGACGCCTGCTACGGGCTTCGCCGGGTCGGCGCGGCCGTGGAGGTCGAACAGGTGGCGCGGCGCCTGCGGCAGCAGGGGGCCCAGGTGCGCTTCGACGCGGTGGTCTGCCCCCTCGTCTCGGCTTGGGCCGAGGGCGAGCCCTTCACCCTGCTGATCAAACAGACCACGATCCAGGAGGGCGACTTCATCGGCGCCGTCCGGCGCGCCATCGACCTCCTCCGGCAGCTGCGGCAGGCGGCCCGCGGCGACGAGGCGCTCCTGGAACGGTTCGGGCGGGCCTCCGCCCTCCTCGACCGGGACGAGGCGCGCGTCCTTTTCTGACGCGCGCGGCGCAGGGCCCGGCCGCCGGGCCGGGAACCCTGGCGCACGCGCGGCGTGGTTCGGGTCGCGCCGGGGAAGGGGAGCGTGCCGTGGTCCTGCGCCCGGCCCGGCAGGACGACGTTCCCGCGATCGCCGCCATCTACAACCGCGAGGTGGAGACCAGCACGGCCACCTGGGCCCTGGAGCCCGTGACCCTGGAGGAGCGCGCCGCGTGGCTGGCGGCCCACCCGGTGGACCGGTATCCCGTGGTGGTGGCCGAGTTCGGCACGGCCGTCGCGGGGTGGGGCTGCCTTTCCCCTTACAACCCGAGGGGAGGCTGGGCCGGTACCGTCGAGTGCTCGGTCTACGTCGATGCGGCGCTGCGGGGCCGCGGCGCGGGGCCGGCGCTGCTCGAGGAGATCTGCCGGCGCGGGGCGCGGGCGGGGCACGCGGTGGCGCTGGCGCTGGTCTCGGCCGACAACGCCTCCAGCCTGCGCATGTGCCGGGCCGCCGCCTTCGTGGAGTCCGGCCGCCTGCGGGGCGTCGGGCGCAAGTTCGGACTGACCCTGGACTGCGTGTACCTGCAGCGCTTCCTGCGATCGCGGGCCGGCGCCGTCGTGCGGGACGACCGGGGGCGGGTGCTCTGGATGCGCCGCCGCGCCGACGGGCGGCAGTGGTGGATCCTACCCGGGGGCCACGTCGAGGCCGGCGAGTGGCCGGAGGAGACCGTGTGCCGGGAGCTCGAGGAGGAGACGGGGCTGCGGGTCCGGGTCGGCGCCCTGGGGTACCGCGTGGCGCGCCGCGGCCGGCTCCAGCTCTACTATGCCGCGGAGGTCGAGGCCGTCGTGGGGACCGGCCGGCGGGGACCCGAGTTCGCTCCCGCCGCGGCCGCCGCCCGGGGGACGTACGACCCGGAGTGGCTGGATCCCGCCGAGATCGCGGCCCGTCCCTGCGTCCCGGCCGGCGTCGCGCAGGCGCTGGCGCGCGGCGACCCCTGGCCGGAGCGGCCGGTCCAGTTCCACGAGGATCCCGAGTGAACCGGGGCGGCGGGGGATCCAGCCCCCCGCCTCAGTTCCAGTTCGCCATGTCCTGCGCCCACACCGGCCACCAGTTGGGCGCCCCGTAGTCCATCCGCCAGGCCATCACCCCGCCGATGCCCATCTGGTGCGCCAGGGCGATGCGGTCGGCCGCGCCCTGCGCGTCCACGAACCACCCGACGTACGTCTGCCCGCCGGAGGTGTAGGTGAAGGTCGCCTCGTCCGAGGTGGGGTCGCGCGTGATGGTCGCCCCGAACGCCGACGCCTCGTTGTGCATGCCCAGCACCCAGTACGCCGTGGCCGCAAGGGTCGCCGTGTTCCAGATGTAGCCATACACGGGCATGCCGAGGACGACCTTGCTCGGGGCCATCACGCTGCTCGCGTAGCTGATGACGGCCCGGTCCCACGAGATGGGCGAGATGGGTCCGGGGTCGCCGCCCGGGTAGTGGTAGTCGTAGGCCATCATGATCAGCTGGTCCACCACCTGGCCCAGGGCCGGGTAGTCGTAGGCCTCGTCCCACCACTGGCCGAGGTCGGAGGCCTGCTCGGACGGGACCGCCACCGAGATCTTCGCCCCGATGGCGTGCAACGCGGCCGCGGCCTGGATGATGAAGTCCGTGTATGCGCTGCGGTCGGCCCCCGGAACCCCCTCGATGTCGAAGTTCACGCCCGCGTAGCCCGCGCGCTGGACGATGCCGACGACGTTGGAGATCAGCGCGGCCGTCTGGCCCGGGTTGCCGAGGAAGGTGAGGGAACTCGCCTGGACCATGACCCACAGGGGCACGTCGGGATGCCCCTGGGCCCAGGCCAGGGTGCGCGGAGAGTCATAGCCCACCAGGCTGCCGCCCGCGACGATGTCGTAGCCGCCGTAGACCAGTTCGTTGACGTCCCCACCGTACTGCAGCAGGTTGCTGTACGCCTCGTCGCTGTTGCTGTACCACATGCCGAGGATGAACGGGGCCGTGGAGCGGGGCTGGGGCAGGGGCGCCGAATGGTAGGTCGTGGTCAGGTACTGCAGGAAGCGCACGAGCAGCGCCGCCGTCTCCGCCCGCGTGGTGTCGAGGTTCGGCGCGAAGCACGGCGACGGCGAGCACGGTTCCCCGTACATGATCTGGTCCTGGACGACCAGGGCGGCCGGCAGGGCCCATGCCGGGACGGTCGACCCGTCGGGGAAGAGGACGAAGAAGCGCGCCTGCGGGGTCTGTCCCTTCGCCTCCAGCGCGCGGCCGAGGATCGTCGCCATCTCGGCGCGCGACAGGGGATCGTTCGGCGCGAAGATGTGCCCGGGCCGCCCCTCGATCAGGCCGGCGGCGACCGCCGCCCCCACCTCCGGCTGGTCGGCAGCCGGGATCTCCGCCGCGTCGACGAAGTCGAGGGGGCCGCTGGCCGGCGTCAGTTCGAGCGCGCGGGCGATCCAGACCGCGAAGTCCAGGCGGTCCACCGGCTGGGACGGGTCGAAGCGCCCGTCGGGCGGCACCGAGAGGACGCCGGCGTCGAGCAGGGTCTGGATGTCCCCCTCCGCCCAGTTGCCCGCGATGTCCGTGAACTGGGCCGAGCCTCCCGCGGTCCCGGCGGCCGCCGCGGCGGGCGCGCCGGGGGCCTGCGCGGCGGCGACCGCGGGCAGCAGGGCCAGAGCCGAGGCGAGGACCGCGCCGACGAGGCGCGGGAAGCGGCGGCGGGTTCCGCGGGCGGTGGACAACGGGGTTCCTCCTTGAAGGCGAGCCCGGATGACGGAAGGACCGGGTGCCGCGCCCGAGGGGCGGCGGGGTGCCGGAGGGCCCGGGGGAGGCCACGCAGGGTGGTCTGGTGTCCACACGCGCCCGCGACCGGTCTTCGACGCCACATTACCAGACCTGCCAGGTCGGGCCTGCCCACTCCCGGTTACATTTTCGTCACAGCTTGCCCCAAGCCACAGGGGGGATAGGAACGGCCCACGGCTCGTACCTATGGGCCCGGCCGGAGGGGATGCCGCGCCCCGCGCGGCCGGGGAGGGACGCCCGTGGGCCCCGCGGAGCGGCGCCGGAAAGCCTCCAGCGTCGCGGCCGGAGCGGTGGCCCTCGCCGCCGCCGGCCTCGGGGCCAAGGCCCTCTCCGCCGTGGCCCGCATCCTGGTCCCGCGCTGGCTCGGGGCGGAGACGGTGGGGCTGTATGAGATGGCCTCGCCCGTGCTCAGCACCGGGCTGAGCCTGTGCGGCCTCGGCCTGCCGGTGGCGCTCGCCGCGCTCGGGGCGGCGGCCGCCGGCCGCGGCGACCGCCGGCGCGCCGCCGCCCTGGAGTGGGCCAGCCGCTGGCTCCTGCTGCTCGGCGGCGCCGCCGCCACACTCGCCGTGGAGGCCGAGGCCCACGCCCTGAGCGCCCTGCTCGGCAACCCGCGGGCGGAGGGCGCGCTCCGCGCCACGGCGCCGGCCATCCTCCTCGCGTCGTTGCTGGGGGGGGAGAAGGCGCGCCTCCAGGCCCGCGGGCACGTCCCGGCCTCGGCCTGGGCGCTCGCCGTGGAACAGGGGGTCCGGGTGGCGGCCGCCACGTGGGTCGCGGTGGCGTTCGCCCGCTTGGCCGCCTTCCCGGCGCCCCAGGCGGCCGCGGCGCTGGCCTGGTCGCCGGCCGTCGGCGCGGCGGCCGGGCTGGTCTTCTGCGTCCTGAGCGGCCTCCGCGGCGCACGGCGGCCGGCGGCGCCGCCGGATGCCGTGCGCGAGGCGGAGGGCGCGGCGCTGGCCGGCGGGCTCCCTTCCGCGGACGGGCCGATGCTCGCGCCGGTGCTGCCCGTGGCGGCGACGCGCGCCGCGCGGCCGGAGGCCCCGTGGCGCGCGCTGCTGCGGGCCGGCCTGCCGAATTGGGCCTCGAGCGCCATCGCGGCGCTCACGA
>JAJYVV010000017.1 GCA_021791815.1 Bacillota bacterium
TCCGCCCATTCGCGGACAACGACGATGCGTCGGGCGCGCTGCCAGTCCCCGGCCCGGTAGACTCCGGAGGCAACCTCCAGCACGTCGCCCAGGGCCGCGTGGCCAACCGGGCGGTATTCCAGGGCGGGCGGCCCAGGCGCTCCAGCCGGCACTTGGCCAGGGTGGCCTAGGCACCGTCGCCGACGAGGCGGAAGCGGTGATCGGGGAACCAGGCGGTGCACGACCGGACCATGTCGGCGGGGAGTTCGACGTGGGACGGACCGTCCTTGTGGAAGAGCCGGATGTCGACGGGCCGCGCATTTCGGTCATGTTGACCACCCGTTTCGGTCCAGGCGGCCGCCCCTCCCCGCCACCGGCCGCCGCACCCACCCCGGATGGCGTTGTCCTCACTCCTTCAACGTCACCCGAGCCTAACAGAATGGCATATCGTCCCAAATAGCCCCGCGCGCCCGTGCTCCAAAGGAACTGCTCCCAATGAGGATGAGCAGTGGGTGGTCGAGCGCGGACTGCAGTTGGCGTCCGAGGCGGCGCTCGACATCTGCAGCCACCTGGCGGCTGCCCTGCAGCTCCCGCCCCCCGAGGACTACGCGCAGGCGGTGGAGCGCCTAGCCGACACCGGCATTCTACCCCCGCCCTTCGCGGCGGAATTTCGCAAGATCGGCGGCTTCCGGAACATCCTGACGCATGGGTACCTGGACATCGATCCCCGCATCGTCCACGGGGTGCTCGTGGAACACCTCGCGGACTATGAGGTCTTCGCCCGGCACATCGCCGCGTTCCTCGACCGGGGCCAGCCGCGCAACGGCGGCTGAAGCGCGCTCCGGCGCGACGTGACCGCCGACGGGAGCGGAGTGGATGGCCCAGGGGGCCATGTGATGGGCCCGTGCGGCGGGGGGGACCCGGGGTGGCCCTCGGCGCGGCAAACGTCCGTCGACGACGTGCGCGCGGCCGGCCCCGCCGCCGCCCTGCCGCTCACTGCGGGGTCGCGGCACACAGACGGCGTCCGGGTGGGGCCGGCCCCGGGCCGCCATTCTTCCAGCACAGTGGACCCCGTCGGCGCCCGCTCCGCGACCGGCAGCGCCCCACCATGCAGGGCGCGGTAGCGCTCCGGCACCCTCCGGGGATCCGCCGGCGGCACCGCGCGGACCGCCGAGCCGGACGGCGGTGCGGCGCGCCGTCCTCGCGGGGTCGGCGGCCGGAGGGCCGCGGCGGACGCCACGACCTGGCCCAGGGGCGGAGGGACGGGGTGTCACCGAGGGTCCGTGATCGTGTTCCCGGCCGCCGCCGCGTCCGGCGCCCGGACGACCGCGCGGTGCCACGCGCTCAGGAGGCCCAGGTCGGTTGCCGCCGACACCGCCCCACGGACGGCGTCGGGCACGAGGTCGAAGCGCGCTTCGAACGCTTCAAGCACCGCCTGCCGCGCCCGGCGCAGTTCCCCCTCCCGGTGGCCCTCCCGCCGGCCCTGCGCTTGGCCCTCCCGCCGGCCCTGCGCTTGGCCCTCCCGCCGGCCCTGCGCGCGACCCTCCTCACGAAGCGCTTCGAAGAGTTCCTGTCCGGCAGGCATCCGACCCAACACCTCCAGGAGCCGCGGGCGTTCTCCGACCCGCAGGGCGCCGTATGCGAGGGCTCCCATCGCGGTCACGACGCCCCGCTCCACGTCCGCCGGCAACGCAGCGGCGAGTGGCGCCGCCTCCTCGAGGACGTCCCAGACCCGCGCGGAGTGCCGCATGAGCGGCAGCGTCGCCAGGATCAGAATATCCCCGTCGCCCAGCATCGCGCCAGCGCGAGCCGTGGACTGCAACCGGCTCAACTCCGCCTCCCCGTCCATGTCGGCCAGGAAGACCTGATGGGCCTCGAGGGTGGCCCGCCCGCACCGCAGCCGTCGCACCGGTCCGTGCTGGCGCCCCCAGAAGATGACCGACTCCACCCGCGCAGCCGGGTACGCACGCGCCACCGCAACGTGGTGCTCGATCAGGCGCCCGTGATCCGGAGTGCCCATCTCGAACTCGAGAGACCAGATGCTCCCATCCGACACGCCTCGCACCAGCCCGTCGACGACGGCTGTTCTGGTCTCCAATAGCGGGATGACCGGCGACAGCGCTTGGACCTGCTCGGGGCACGGCACGCCGAAGACGCGCGGGGAGGGGTTCCGGAGGTGCTCCACGAGCCAGCGCAGCGCATGGTCCTTGTGCTCGCGGGGTGGGTCTGGCCCTTCCGCCACGCCGCTCCCCCATCCCGGTCCGCGCCGGGCGCGGCCGAACGTCCAAGTTTATCCTCTTCACCCAGTATACGGCATGCCCTGCCGGTTGGGCGGGAGCGGCGGCCGGGAAGCGCTTCCCCCCGGTGCCGCCGGGGGCGCGGGCGCGACCTCCGGCACGTGGGGGCCATCCGGCGAAGAACCGCGAACCGCACGAACCCCAACCCCCGCAGGGGTCGCCCGCCGGGAGGGACGGCTTCGTCCGCCGCGTACACCGGCCGCGATGCCCGGCGCCTCCCTGGCGCTCCGGGACGCCGACGCCTTCCGGCGTCCCTGGCCGCGGCGGGCGGCGTGAAGGAATGGCGGCCCGCCGCGTCTCCGGGGAATGGGAGGGCGATGGCGGACGGCAGCCCCCGACGTGGGATCGACAAGCTGCGTGCGCACGGTCCGGCAGACGGGCATGCGCCGACGCGCCGAGGCCCAGTTCGCCGCGCTCTCCTCCGACCTGCGCGCCTTCTTCGGCGGGAGGGCCGCCGCCGACGCCGACGACCTGGCCCAGGAGACCCTGGCGCGGGGCCTCCGCGCCTGGGGCGCCGTGAGGCGCGCGGACGCCCGGAGGGCGTGGGTGTTCGCGATCGCCCACAACCTCCTGCGCGACCGCGCCCGGCGGTCCGGGCGCGCCGCGGGGTCCACGCCGCAGGCAGAGGTCGCGGACGGCACGGCCCCGGGGCGAGACGACCGCGCGGCGCGGGCGGCGGGCCGGCTTGGACGGTCTGCCGGCCGTCCAGCGGGAGGTGCTCGCGCTGCGCCTCTTTTGCGACCTGAGCCTCGTCGACGTGGCTCGGCGCCTCGGCATCCCTCCCGGCACCGCATACAGCCGGGCCCACCACGGCCTGCGGCGCCTGCGGGCGGAGGTGGCGGCGCGGCTCCGCGGGGAGGGCCTGCTGCCGGACTGCGGCGACGTGCGCGAGCGGCTCATCCGCGCCGCCCTGCTGGGCCGGGCCGGCGGCAGGGCCCCGGATCTGCGCCGTCACCTCGACGCCTGCGCGGGATGCCGGCGTGAGGCCGCGCTGCTCGGCGCCGTGATCGTCGGGGTGGCGGCCGAGGTCGAGCGCACGGCGCTTGTGGAGGCGCCGGACCTGCGCGAGGCGGATGCCGCCGCTTGGGCTGCGGACCTCCACGCCCTGAACGTGTCGGTGCACGACGACCCGGCACCCAGGTCCGAGTGGTGGGTCACGACCTCCAGCCCGGCGCCCCTGTTCACCGTGCACGACGGGCGCGGGCGTGTTCTGGCGGAGACGCGGCGGTGGCGACACGCCGACGGACGCTGGTCCCTGCACTACGCGCTCCCCGAGCCGTGGGCCAGCGGCGCCCAACTGCGCCTCCTGACGGTCTCGCCGCAGCGGGTGCCGGTGCGCCGCGACGGGGACGTTTGGGCCGTCCGCTGGCGGGACTGCCCGCTGGCCTCGGACGACCGGCAGCGGGAGGCGCTGTTCCGCCTCGCCGTGCGGCTCCCGGAGGGCTATGGGGCATCCGGGGCCGATCCCGCGCCGGACCGGGACCCCCATGGGGGCCGGTTGGTCCCATGGTCTTCCCTGCTCCAGCGCGGGCAGGCCTTTGAGGCGAGGTTGGCCGCCCGGCGGCTGTCGGGCGGGACGTGACCCCGCGCGGCCCACCGGCCCGGCGGACGACGCTTGCAAGGGGGGCGGGAGACCTGCCCGTTGCCGTGGTCGCCGTGGATCCGCGGATCGACCTGCTTTCGGGCCTCGGCGGGCTCACCCGCTGGGGTACGACGGCCTACGGGGAGTTCCGCCACTCGGTCAAGGCCGCGGGCGGCGCGGCCCTGCGGGGCTGCGCCGCCACGGCCCCCGCCGTGGCCCTGTTGGAAGGCGCCGCACGCTTCCGGTTCGACGCCCCCTACCGCTGGGCGCTGCACCACGGGCCCGTGCCCGACCTGGTCCCCCCCGGCCCGCCCCCGGCATCCCGCCTGCGGGCTTGGGACCATCGGCACGGCCCCTCTCCGCACTGGAGGAGGCCGTCCGCGCGGTCGCGGGCGCCGGGGCGGTCCGCGCCATCGGCCATGCAGGCAGGCACCGCCCTTCGGGTTGCGGGGTGGATCCGGGCCGCCGACCCCACCGGTTGGCTTGACCGAGCGCTCGGGCCCTCGACCACCCGGCCGGCCGTCCTCCTCGCGGGGATCATCGATTGGCACGGGCATGGCGCCACCGTCCGGCGCGCCGACGGGGCGATCGCCCACGCCATCCTCGGGGGCAAGGGGGTGGACGGCACCGACCTCCCGGTGTATGGGTCGCCGTCCGACGTGCCGGCCGTCGTCCTCCACGATCTGGCCCACGACCGCCTGAACCCGGCGGCGGAGGCGGCCTGGACGACGCTGCCGGAGCGCGCCCGCGCCGCCTGGGGCTCGCCGGGCGACTTCGCCGAGTCGGCCGTCCAGGGGCTCACCTTCGTCTACGGGCGGGAGCTGTGGGGGCGGGCGGGCGAAGAGCGCTCCAAACGCCCGCCGCACGTGGAGGCCCTGGGCGCGCGGCGGACGGACCTGCGGCGGCAGCGGCCCAGACCCGTGCCTGAGGCGGCCATGGCCGCCCTGGCGGACGCCGTGCCGGAGTGACTGGCCCCCCCGCAAAGGCCGAAGCGACAGGAGGGACCCCGCGTGCCCGGCCCCGACTACCGCGGAGCCGCCGAGCGCATCATCGCGGCCCTGATCGAGGTGCACCCGCGCGTCGACTACCGCACGCCGATGGCGGAGGTCCTGGCCGCCTGCCGACGCTGCCGCGAAGAGGCCGCGGGCTGCGCGACGCCGGGCGCGTTCGCCGGCGTCGTCGGCAGGCTGTTGCACGTGGTCGACGACCCGCATGTCACCGTCCGGGCCGCACGGCCGTGCCGGTCGACACCCGTCCTGCTGACCATGGTCGCCGGCCTGCCCGTGGTGGGCGACGTGGTCATGCCCGACCTACCCGTCGTCCGCGGGGACGCGTTCCTCCGGGTCGCCGGGCGCGATGCCCCCGCGCTGCTGCACGGGCGAACGCATGGGCTGCGTGCAGGGCGGCTTCGCGCTGCGCGGCGCCGCCGACCAGCTCCTGACGTGGGACGAGGACGAGGGCCAGGGCGACGAGGTGGAGGTGCTGGTGGCGGGCGGGGGCGGCCGCGTGCGGCGCGCGGTCCTGCCCCTGCTGCCGCCCGACGCTTCGCCCTTCGCCGAGTTCGAGCGGCGGTACCGGGCCGCGTGGGTGCCGCGGTCGATCCGGGCGGAGTGGCGGAACGGGGCGGCCCTCCTGGTGTACCAAACGTGCCAGGACCGGAGTTCTCCCGGGTTCACGGACTGGGCGAGCGCGGCCGGCGTGGCGCCGGAGGACGTCCCGTCCATGGCCGCGACCTGCGCCGACCTGTTCCCGGAGATGCGGCGCCGCGGCACGCGGCACCTCGTTTTGGACCTGCGCAGCAACGGGGGCGGGTCGGACCACGTCACCGCGCCCCTCTGGCCCCACCTCTTCGACGGCGAGGTGCGGGGGCCCGGGGAGGAGCGCAGGGTCAGCCCAACGGCCAGGGCATCCTATGAGACGTTCGGCGAGCGCCCGCTCGGGGACACGCGGATCCCGCCGCGGGTCTGGCGGTGCGCGGGGGCGCCCGACCGCTTCGAAGGTCCGGTGACCGCGCTCACCGACCCGGGAACGTAGAGTTCGGGCGAGGGCGCGGCGCAGGTGCTGCGGGACAACGGCCGGGCCCTGTTCGTCGGCGAGCCGACGGGGTGTGGCCCGTCTGCGGGCAACGTCCTGTCGATCCCCATCCCCGAGGTCGGCGGGACCCTGCGCTGCGGGTGCAGCCTCTTCTATCGGCCGGGGCCGGAACAGGGCGCGGTCTATCCGGACGTGCTCGTGCGGCCGACGCTGGCGGACTTCCGGGCGGGGCGGGATCCCGTGCTGGAAGCGGCGCTGGAGATGGGCGAGCGGTAGGGGGCGGGCGGGCCCCGGGGAGATCCCTCCCGCGCGTCGAATCGGTACGGCCGCCCAGCCCGGCGGACCCGCGCTTCTCGCGTCGCGGACGGGAACGCTGAGGGCAGGGTGGACGCCGACCGACGGGCGGCCCGGACGGCGGACCGCCCGCTGTGCGTACGGAGGGATGCCGGATGGCGGAGCAGCGCGGCCTGTCCCCAAGCGATTTGCAGTCTGTCCGACAGATGTTTGCGGGGGCGCGGCACGACGTCGAACTGGCGGTCTTCCACCGCCCGTCCATCCCGCAGGCAGGGGAAGAAGTCCTCTCCGCGCTGGCGCAGGTGCAGACCGTGGCCCCGCGGCTCCGCGTCGGCATGCGCGAGTACCGCGACGGCGAGACGCTGGTCGAGCGGGCGCCGGCCATGGCGCTGTTTGCGGCGGACGGGACGGACCTGCGGGTGCGCTTCGCGGGGTGGCCCACGGGCTACGAGTTCAGCACCCTGCTCGCGACCCTGGCGGACGCGATGCGGGGGGACACCGCGCTGCAGGCCGCCACGGTGGAGGCGCTGGACGGCCTCCAACAGGATGTGCAGATCAAGGTGTTCAGCACCCCGACCTGACCCCACTGCCCCCGGGCCGTGCGCCTGGGTCACCAGATGGCGCTCGCCAGCACCCGCGTGCGTTCGGAGTGCATCGACGCCACCGAGTTCTCCTCCCTCGCGGGCCTCTACAACGTGCGCGGCGTGCCGCGGATCGTCTTCAACCGGCGGGTGCATGTGGAAGGCGCGGTGCCGGAGCCCGCCTTCCTCGCCAAACTCCTGCAGTCGGCGGGGGCGGGCGGGTAGGGCCGGGGCGGGCCCCGGATCGGGGCCCGCCCCGGCGGAGCCTACGACGCGGCCGCGACGTCGCACAGGGGGTCCCCGTGCCGCATGTTGGCCCAAGCGATGAGGCCGGTCACACCCCGCCCGTCCGTGAGGACGTTGCCCGCGTGGAAGTCGCCGTGGACCACGCCGCGGTGGCCGGCGCAGAACGGGAGGAGGCGCCGCAGGCGCGCGTGCAGGGAAGAGCTCCTCCCAGCCCGCCCAGAACCCCGTGCCTTCGGCCGAGGACATGCCCTCCAGATACTCCTCCTGGCTCCCGTAGGGTGCGCGGCCGCCCGCGTCGGCGGGGCCGAAGCCGGACGAAGCGACGAAATCCAGGGCGCGGAGGGCGTCCAGCAGGTCGAGGACGCCGCCCGTCAGCGCCTCCGGCCACGGCGAGCGAACGGCCTCGAGCGGCTGGCCCGCGAGGCGGTCGCGGATCGCGTACCAGAGGCCGCCCGCCCTGCCCGTCGCCCGCACCGCCGGCACCGGAAGGTTGCCGGAGAACGCGCGCGCGGCGAGCGCATCGCCGTCGAAGCAGCCGGGCCAGGATTGGAAGCGCGCGACATAGCCGCGGCCGCGCCTGCGGAAGAAGAACACGCGGCTGACCTCGCCGTGGGCGGCCGGGACCACCTCGCCGACATCCGGCCTCCTCCGTCTTCAGGGCCACGCGAAGCTCGATCGTCGCCCGCCTCCTCCGTCCCGCCGGCCGACTTCCGCCGCCGCCGCGGGGGCGCTCCCGATCGGCCGCCCGGACCGTATCACGTCCGCGGGAGGGGCTCGCCGCGCGCGAGCGCCACGACGCCGGCCTCGCTGCGCGGGCGGAGGACCGGGTCACGGCCGCCCGGGCAGAGGCCGAGGTCCGCCAGGGTGTTCCACGGCTGCGGGCCCCAGTCGGCCTCGAGGTCGCCCGTCCAGCGCACCTCGCCGGCGGGGCTCCGAGCCTCCAGCGCCAGAGCGTCCACGCCCGCGGCGAGCCGCAGGTCGATCCGCCCCGAGAGGGTGGACACCGCGCCGCGCGTCTCCGGCCCGGCCTCGATCACCGTGTCGCCGAACCGGTTGTCCACCGGGAGGGCGCCGGCGGGCGCGCGCAGGACGAGGTGCTCCCGGACCACCGCGACGTCGGCCTCGCCCCGGAGCCCCTCGATCACGCTCGGGTCCGGGCCGTGCCGCCCGGCCCGCCCGGCGCCCCACGCGCCCGGGCCGAACGCCGCGTGGTATTGCCGGAGGGCGCCCCCGAGGCCCGACACCCGGTCGGCCCGCGCCTGCCACAGGGTGAGATCGCCGCGGTGTCGTTCGACCGTGACGGCGCCGGTCTCCAGGCATACGACGTGCGCCGCCACGCCCGCCGCGGCGACGGCCCCGGCGGTGCCGGCGCCTCCACCGTCAGGGCCGCGCGGCTGTAGGGACGGTGCCATCCCGCCTCGCCCGTGCTGTTGGGCGCGAGGTGCCGGCCCATCTCCCGCCACGCCCCCTCGTCCGTCTCCCCGACCCACGCGGCGCCGGCCTCGGGCGAGACCAGGGAGAGGCGGAGGCACGGCCCGCGCAGGACCGCCAACGCATCGGCCGCCGCCAGGGTCCCCTCCGCGGCGATCAGCCCCTCACGGGTGCGGGCCCACCAGTCGGCCACCGCCATCGTCTCGGCGGCGGCGCGGCCCCCGTCCATGCGCGTGCCGGCGAAGAGGCGCCCGCGTGCGGACCGGTGGCGAGGTCGTCATCCACGGCGTCGTGGCGCAGCGCGATCGCGGACAGCGCGCGCTCCCCCACCGCCCACGCGCTGCCCCGGACGTGCAGGTCCGCGTCGGGGGACGGCAGGACGTTCACGTCCGCCGGTACGCCGCAGAAGAGGACGGCGGGTTGCCCCCGGAGCGCATGGACGCCATCGAGGCCCCGGCGGCGGATGGCCGACAGGACGGCCTGCAGCGACACGGGGTTCGCGGCGGAGGCCGCATGGGACGGAGCGTCGCGGCCGAGCTGCGCCCGCAGGGCCGCGCGGCGCGTCTGCGGCCGGCCGCGGACCGTGGTGGCGGGGACCCCGAGGCGGCGCCCCGCCTCCTCGGCGCTCAGCCTGCGGAAGTAGTGGAGTTCGATGGCGTCCCGCTGCGACCGGGCGAGGCCGCGCAGCGCGTGCCGCAGCGCGATGACCTCGTCCACCGAGGGGCCGGCCGCCACCGCGATGGCGCGCCCATGCGCCGAAGCGGGCCCCTTCGCGGAGCTGGGGCCGGCGGCACCAGGCCCGGACGAACGCCTCCCGCGGGGCGGCGACGGCGCGGGCGTGCCGCGCATACAGTTCCGCGAAGGCGTCCGTGTCGCCGTCGAAACTGAGGTGGACCAACTCGGCATCGGTCTCCGGCTCGGGAGGGGCGGCCAGGGCCTCCTCGGGTCTGCGCACGTCGATCCCTCCTGGGCGCGCCCTTCCGGAACGAGCGCGCGTCCTGTGGAATAGACGCGGCAGAGGCGGGATCGGAAAATCAGTCGCCCACGGCGAACAGCGTCCACAGGAACATGGTGAGCGCCGAGCCCCAGGCCGTCACCACGCCGAGCGGCCACACGCAGGCGAAGCAGAGGACGTTGAGGCAGAGCAGCGCGGCCAGCTCGACCGCCGGGAAGGCCCCGTCCCTGTGTCGCCATCGTGTGAGGCTGGACTGAAAGGCCCAGAGGGTGAAGGCCACCGCCGTCACGTCGAGCGCCGGCCCGAGGAGGGCGAGGAGGAGGGGGCCGCCGCCCGCCGCGGACCCGGCCACCGCCGACTGGTTGGCGGCCGCGAGCCGGCCGGACAGCAGGCCGCGCTCCGCCGCGCCGGCCGCCGTGGCCGCCAGCGCGCCGAAGGGTGTGGCCAGGGCGACGAGCCAGGCGGGCACCTGCAACGCCCATCGATCCCCGCGGGCCGTCTGGAGCCGCGCGGGGCGGGCCGGCGCCCCAGGGGCCGCACGGGGTTTCGCCGGGCCCACCGGGACCGGCCCTAGCCCACCCCCGGACCCCGGGTGCCCTGGGCAACCCCGCACGGGCCAGCCCGCCCCGACGGGGGCAATTCGCCGCCGCGGGGGGAGGGACCCCCTGGGGTCGCCCTGGATCCGCCGAGGGGTTCGTGTGGACCTGCCAGGGAGCGGACGCCTCCCGGAGCGGCCCGCCTGGAGAGGCCCCCCAGGCCGTCCGTCCGCCGGCGGCCGCATTCGTCCCCGTCCGGTGCCGCCGCGGGAACGAGCGCGACGCCGGCGCGGGAAGGGAGGCCCCCGCGCCGAACATGGGGCGCATCCGGCCCGCCGCCGTGGTCCGCGCACGCGGCCCCCGCGTTCGGCCCCGGGAGGTGTCCCCCCGCATGGCCGTCCCCCCTCCGGACTATGAGGAGCGCGTCTACGCCGGCGTCCTCGGCAAGTTGATCGGGGTCTACCTGGGCCGACCCATCGAGGGCTGGACCCACGAGAGGATCGAGGCCGAGCTCGGCGACATCTCGTACTACGTCCATGACCGCCTGGGGGTCCCGCTCGTCGTGGCGGACGACGACATCTCCGGAACGTTCACGTTCCTCCGCGCCCTGCCCGACAGCGGGCGCGGGCGGAACGTCACCCCCGCGGACATCGGCCGCGCCTGGCTCAACTATCTCGTCGAGAACCGCACCGTGCTGTGGTGGGGCGGCATGGGCAACGCCACGGAGCACACCGCCTACCTCCGCCTGAAGAACGGCGTGCCGGCCCCGGAGAGCGGGTTGGCCGGGCGCAACGGCACCGTCCTCTCCGAACAGATCGGGGCGCAGATCTTCATCGACGGCTGGGCGATGGTGGCCCCCGGCGACCCCGAGCTGGCCGCCGACCTCGCCGGCCGGGCGGCCCGCGTCAGCCACGACGGCGAGGCCGTCCACGCCGCGCGGGTCGTCGCCGCCATGGAGGCGCTGGCGTTCGTCGAACGGCGCGTGGAGCGGCTCCAGGACGCCGTGGTCCGCCTGATCCCGCCCGACTCCGTCGTGTTCCGGCTGATCTCGGACGTGCGCGGCTGGCACGCCGGGGATGGCGACTGGCGCCGCAGCCGGCGGCGGATCGCCGAGCGCTACGGCTACGACCGGTTCGGCGGCAACTGCCACGTGGTCCCCAACCACGCCCTGATCCACCTCGCCATCCTGTACGGGGGCACGGACTTCCAGCAAGCGCTGGCGATCGTCAACGGCTCGGGATGGGACACCGACTGCAACTCGGGCAATGTGGGCTGCCTGATGGGGATCAAGGAGGGGCTGGCCGGGATCGACGCGGGGCCGGACTGGCGCGGACCGGTGGCCGACCGGCTGCTCCTTCCGACGGCGGACGGCGGGCGGTGCGTGACGGACGCGGTCGCCGAGGCCGGTCGCGTGGCCGGCATCGGGCGCACCCTGGCTGGCCAGGCCCCCCGCCCACCCAAGGGCGGGGCGCGGTTTCACTTCGACCTTCCGGGCGCGGTGCAGGGCTTCCGGCCGGAGCCCCCGGGCGGGGCGGCGGTCGAGAACGGGGACGGCCACAGCCGCCTGGGCCGGCGCAGCCTCACCCTGCGCTTCGGTCCGCAGGTCGGGCCGGGTGCGGCCGCCCGCGCGGCCACCCCCACCTTCCTGCCCGCCGACGCCTTCCGTTCCGGGGGGTATGGGGTCGCGGGCAGTCCCACCCTCTATGCCGGCCAGGTGGTGCGCGCCGCGTTCGAGGCCGACGCGGCCAACGCCGGGCCCGTGCGCTGCCGTGTGGTCGCGCGCCACCACGGCGCGGACGACCGGCTCACGCCCGTGGGCGGCCCGGAGGTCGAGCTGCCGCCGGGCGCGCGGCACGAGACCGAATGGCCCGTGCCCGACAGCGGCGGCTCGCCCATCGCCGACGTGGGCATCGAGGTTGCGGGGCCGGCGGGCGGCGCCGTCCACCTCGACTTCCTCACCTGGGACGGCCCGCCCGACGTGACCCTCGGGCGCCCGGCGCAGGGCGGCAGCCTCTGGCTGCGTGCGTGGGTACAGGCGGCCGACCGGTTCGCCCCGGGGCCGGCTCCCTACGCCTACCGGATCATCCAGAACGAGGGCGCGGGGCTGGCGATCCAGGGTACCCGCGAGTGGACGGACTATCGGGTCGAGGCGGAAGTCGCCGTCCGCCTCGCGGCCTCGGCGGGCATCGCCGCCCGCGTGCAGGGCCTTCGGCGCTACTACGCGCTGCTGCTCGTCCCAGGGGGCCGCGCGCGGCTCGTCCGCGTCTTCGATACGCCCGAGGTGCTCGGCGAGGCCGCCTTCCCGTGGGTCCCCGACCGTCCGTACCGGCTTGCGCTCCGCGCGGTGGGCCGCGGCATCCGCGCCGGGATCGACGGCCGCGACGTCTTCGACGTGACCGATGCGGATGGCCGGTTCCTGGACGGGGGCGCCGTGGCGCTCGTGTGCGAGGAGGGCTGCATCGACGTGGGTCCGGTGGCGGTCCGGCCGGCGGGCGCCGCCGCCCCGCCGGCCGAGCCCTGACGCCCTACGCCGGACGGAGGCGGGCCAGGGTGCCGGCGAGCACCGCGGCCGCCATGCGGAACTGCCACTCCAGGGGGGTGGGGCCGCCGTCCGGATCGCGCCGGTTGTTGCGTACCTCGGTCGTCAACCCGGGGGACCCCCGTACCGCCCGCCCCAGAAGGCCCGGACCTGCCCTTGGCGCGGCTGCCCCCGATAGGGCAGGTGCGGTCGGGCCTGGGGCGCCCCCCCGGCCTCCCTCCAGGCCCGCAGCACCGCGTCGCCCCACGCGGCGATCGCGGCGCGACCCTCGGGCGGCCGGTCGTCGAAGTCTTCGGGCAGCAGAACGGCCTCGGCCGACTGGTGCTGGTGCATGTCGACGACGTGGGTCGGGCGCAGCTCCCACAGGTCGTCGAGCCCGCGCGAGTAGGTCGAGCGCCGGCTCGTGTTGGGCTCCACCCACAGGTCGCCGTCGACCTGCTCGAACTCCAGCCCGGCCCGGCGCGGGCTGTGCTCCGACCACCGCCACTCGGGGAGCCGCGGGAAGACGCCGCCGCCGGCCGCAACCCCGAACGCGTGGCGGAGGAACGTGGCGTTGTCGCAGTCCCGCCCGTCCCAGCACCGGGCGGGGCTCCGCACCCGCCCCTGCGGATTCGCGTCGGGCATCAGGGTGACGGCCAGCCGGACGGCCCCGGGCCCGGCCGGCACGTCCGCCGGGCTGCCGTCGACGTGCCGGCCGGTGACCAGTTGGCAGGCCAGGTCGACGGCCGCGGCGGTGGGAGCCGGCTCGAGGGCATGCGGGACGGCGGCGAGGAGGTGGGGCGCCCCGGGCCGTGGGCCGCCCGGGGGCAGGACCGTCAGGGCGAGGACCTCCTGGCCCCCGTACTGGGACCAGGCGTGCACCAGGACGCGGTCCGGAGCTTCCTCCCGCCAGCGGCGGAACCGGGGCTGCCATTCCTCCGGCCGTACCAGCCCGCAGCGATCGGCGTCCACGGCCGCACCGCCTTTCGCGGCGGGACCTCGGCGGAGCCGGGTCCCCGGAACGGAGCGACAAGGGTCGAGCCGGAACTCGATACGGAGGCCGGCCCCGCGCAGGGCGAGGGACGCCGAGCGCCGGGCCGCGGAGGGCCCGCCCGCGGGGCGGCCGGAACGGCGGCAGCGACTCGCGCCCGCGACCCTGGCCCGGGGTTCTTCCGCTCCCGGCACGCGTCGCCCTGGTATGCTGCAGGCAGGACGGTGCGGCGCTGGCCCCGCGCCGGGGGAGGCGATCGGCGGTGACGGTGGAGGACCTGGAGCGAGAGCTTCGCGCGCTTCCTCCCGACGAGGCGGCCGCGTTGCTGCGAGCCACCCTGGAGCGCGATGACCTTCCGGCGCCTCAGCCGCGGGAATGGCGCGCCGCGGTGGAGGCGGTCCTCCGGCGGCACCGCTCCGCATGGGAGCGGCTGGCGCGGCGCTGATGTGGTGGCCTACGGCCGATGCGCTGTGCCAACTCCACGATGACCTGATCGCGGCGACGGGCGGCGCGCCGGGGCTGCGGAACCGGGCCGCCCTGGAGTCCGCGCTCGGGCGACCCCTGGCCGGCTTCGGCGGCCGGGCGCTCTATCCGGACCTGGTGGCCAGGGCGGGCGCCCTGGCGGACGCCCTGATCCGCAACCACGCCTTCGTCGACGGCAACAAGCGGACGGCCATGGCGGCAGCGCTGAGCGTGCTGGACCAGGCCGGCTTCGTCCTTCAGGCGGACGGGACGCAAATCGAAGAGACCGCCGTCCGGGTGGCGGAGCGCCAGATGGACCTCGCGTCGTTCACCCGGTGGTTGCGCACTCACCTCGTGCGGCTCGACTGAGGCCTCCGGCCGGGACATCCTCCCCACGCTCCCAGGCGATGCTCACCAAGACGTGGGACGCGTGCGGCGGTCGTCCGGCGAAGGGTATCGCGGGGCGGAGATGGCAGGGGGGCAGGGCGATGCCCGGGCCGGGGGCGAGCCTGGTCCGGGCCGCGGCCCCGGACGGCGCCGAGGGCCTGTGGCGGCTGCTCGCCGCGCGGTCGGACCGGCGGGAGGCCTTCCTGCGGCGCCTCCACCAGAAGCTGGCCTCCCCGGAGCGCGCGGTGCTGGTCGCCGCGCGCGGGACCGAGATCCTCGGCTACGCCTGGGCCCAGGGCTACGGGCCCCATCTGCACGACGGCAGGAGCACGGCCCGCTTCCACGACCTGTTCGTCGCCGAACACGCGCGCCGCCAGGGCGTCGGCCGGAGCCTGGTGGCGGCCGTGGTCGGCTGGAGCCGGTGGCGGGGGGTGGCCGAGCTTCAGTGGCAGTCGAGCCCGGCCGCCGGAGGGTGGAGCCCCGGGACCCGCCCCTGGGCCCGCGTCCTGACGCTGGGGGACCGGGCCGGGACGGTCGCCCCCAGGGCCCGGCGCGGCGCCAGGCCCGTCGTGGGGGGGGCCCAAGCGTGGTGCGGCCGAAGGCCCTGCGGCCCGGATCGACGATCGGCGCCGTGGCGCCGTCGTGGCGCGGTCCCGCGGAGGCACCGCACCGTATCGCGCGGGGCACGGCCTTCCTGGAGTCGCTGGGGTTCCGCGTCCGGCTCGCGCCCCACCTCTTCGAGCGGCATCGCTGGACGGCCGGGACCGCGGAGCAGCGCGCGGACGACCTCATGGCCTTCTTCTCCGACGACGAGGTGGACGCGATCTGGGTGGCGATCGGCGGCGACCACGCCTGCCACCTGCTGCCCCACCTCGACTGGTCGCGCGTCGCCCGCCGCCCGAAGGTGTTCATCGGCTATTCGGACATCACGGTGCTGCACCTGGCCATCCGGACCATGACGGGCATGGTCACGTTCAACGGTCCCGCGGTCATGGACGAACTGGCCGGATTCCCGGCCGCGCCCGACCACACTGTGCGCTGCCTGCGCCGGGTGCTGATGCGGGCCGCCCCGGCCGGGGCGATCGAGCCGGCCGCCGCGTGGACCGACGAGCGGCTGGACTGGGTGACGCGGGAAGACCTCACGCGCCCGCGGCGCTACCGGCCATCCCCCGGCTGGACCTGGCTCCGGCCGGGTTCGGCGGAGGGTCCCCTGTTGGGCGGCAGCCTGGAGTCCCTCCAGCACCTCCGCGGCACCCCCTCCTTCCCGCCGGCGGAAGCCTTCCACGGCGCCCTCCTGTTCTGGGGAGCTGTCCGAGCTCCGGCCGGGACCGGACACCGTGGACGCGATCCTCCAAGACTACGCGTCCTGCGGGACCTCGCCGGCATGCTGGTGGGGCGGCCCTACGGGTACACGGAGGAACAGAAGGCGCTGCTGCGGGAGGTCGTCCTGGAGCGGACCGCGCGCCACGGCTTCCCGATCGTCACGGACATGGACTTCGGCCACACGGCCCCCCAGATGACCCTGCCGCTGGGCTGCCGCGCCCCGGATCGACGGCGCGGCCCGGACCTTCGCCATCGTCGAGGCGGCCGTCTCGTAGCCCGCAGGCCGCCGGCGGGCAACCGCCGGGCGCGCCGGGACACGACCGAGGAGGCGGCATGGTGGACGAGGCATGGCAGCGGCCGCGCGCCCAGGTGGGCGCGCGGATCGAGGCGCTCACGGCCCAGGGCATCTGCTACTCGTGCCGCAACCTGGAGACGGGCGAGGTGTTCCCCGACCAGATCGTGGCCTGGGACGATCCCGCGTTTGTGTTGGTCCTGGAGGAGTATCCGCGGATGCGCGGGCACACCGTCGTGGTGTGGAAGGCGCACCGCTCCGACTTCTCCGAACTCGGGCCCGAGGAGCAGGCCCAGGCGATGCGGGTCTGCTGCGCCGCCGCCCGTGCGCTGCGGCGGGCGCTCGGGGCCGAGAAGGTGTATCTGAACGCCATGTGCGACGGGGAGATCAACCACCTGCACTTCCAACTCTTCCCGCGCTACCCGGGGGACCCGATCGGGTCGCGCCGGTTCGTCCTGCCGCGGCAACCGGCCGAGGACGCGCCCGCGACCGCGGCCGCGGTTCGCGCTGCCTTTGGCGCGCTCTGGCGCGGCGCCTGAGGCGGATCCCCGCCGTGGCCACGAGGAGGCGGTCGCCATCCCGACGGTGACGGTGACGCGGGCACCCCTGGCGGACCGGGCCGTCCTCGGCCGGCTCATGGAGCTCTGCCAGCACGACTCCAGCGAATTCGACGGCACCGAGGTCGACGAGCACGGGTGTTGCGGCTACCGCTGGCTCGACCACTACTGGACCGAACCCGACGTTCTTCATCCGCGCCGACGGCCGGCTGGCCGGCTTCGCCTTGGTGCGGGAGCAGACGGAACTGGCCCGCCGTCCCGTTCCCCGGTCGGTCGCCGAGTTCTTCGTGCTGCGGAACTACCGCGGCAAGGGGGTGGGCCGGGCCGGCGCCCTGCGCACCTTCTCGTCCTTTCCGGCCGGTCCGTGGGTGGTGGGGCAGACCCCGCAGAACCTGCCCGCGCAACGCTTCTGGCGGCGGGTGATCGCCGAGGCGACCGGCGGGGCGGTGCGCGAGCGCGAGGACGGCCATCGGCATCTCATGGAGTTCGAACTCCCGGCGCCGCAGGCCCGCCGACTCGTTGCTGGGCAGGGGCACCCGCCGCGGATCCCCGTCCAGGCGCGCCGCCGCGCCCGGCCGCCCTGCGCCATAGCCTGTGCAGGACTATTCTCACCCGAGGGGAGTGGACGGGGCCCCATGCCCAACAGCGCGCGAGCTCCCCGCGCTCGGCCTGGCTGCGGCGCCGGAGCCAGCATGGCTACGACCTGATCGAGTTCCTGGACCGCCGCGGCGGTGCGGTCGTGGGGCTGTCCCGGGCGACCGCCCATCAGGGGCTCCGCCGCCTCGAGCAGCGCGGTCTGGTCGAGGCGAGGGAGGAGCGGATCGGCCCGCGCCCGCCCCGCCGCATGGACTCCGTGACGGGATCCGGCGAGCGGCGGTTTCTCGAACTGCTCCGCCCGTTGCTCGGTCCGGCGCGGGATGGCGGCCCCAGTTCCGACGTCGCCCTGATGTTCCTGGACCGGCTGCCGGCGGACGAGGCCCTGCGCTGCAGCCGCGGGCGGTTGGCCGCCGCGGAGGAGGACGCCCGGCGCCTGGCGCGCACACCCAGCCACGGCGCCCAGAGCGCGGTCGACCTGGCCGTCTGGCACATGCGGGCGTGCCAGGAGGCCGAGGTCGCCTGCCTCCGTCGGCTCGTGGCCCGGCTGGACTCCGCGGCGGCGGCCCCGACGCACAGTGGACCGGAGGTGGCACCGTGATCATCGCGGTGAACCGGCTGCGCGTGCCCGAGGGGGTCGGTGGGCGTCTGGAGGAGGGGTTCCGGCACGCCAGCGGCATGCGGGACGTGCCCGGCTGCGCGGGGTTCGAGCTGTGGCGCGGCGAGGATGGCACGGAGTACCAGGCGGTGACGCGCTGGCGGACCCGGGCCGACTTCGACAACTGGCGCCAGAGCGAGGCCTTCCGCCACGCCCACCGCGACACCCGCGGGATGAGCCACGTCGAGTCCGAGCTGGTCGTCTTCGAGGTCGCTCTCGGGGCCCCGGACGGGGAGTCATGAGCACCTGACGGCCGACCGCCAGCCGCCCGCGTCAGGAACCCGGGTGCCCGCGCGGCGCCAGGGCGCGCCGCACGCTCACCTCCAGGGGGGAGAGGTCCGGGCCGTCCGCGCCGCGCACGTGGAGCCGATCGCGGAGGGGGGTGGTGCGGTTGCACAGGAACCGGGGCACGCCGCTCCGGTTGGGCGAGGCCGCGTGGAAGAGGAAGGGGTGGCACAGCAGCACGTCTCCGGCCTGCGCCGTGCCCTCCACGACGCGCAGCCGGCGCCCGGCCGCGTCCCGCGCGGCGTGCTCCATGAACCGCTGCACGCGCGTGCCTCCCTCGGCCCCGCCCGGCGCCGCGCCGGTGAGCTCCGCCAGCCAGGGATGGGACGCCGCGCACTGGCGGATCCCCTCGCCCAGCTCCGTTCCATCCGGCTGCCCGTCCAGGAAATCCGCGACGATCTGGTGCGAGCCCTCGGCGACGAGGGTCGCGCCCCCGTGGCTTCGGATGTCGGAGAAGATGCACAGGAGCAGCAGGCCCTGGTCGGGCGCGTCGACGTAGTGGCGGAAGTGCTGGCCGTCCCAGTGCCAGCCGCCCGACGGCACGTCCCAGGGCCGATCGGCCCCGAGGGCGAAGTTCACGGGCCACCAGCCCCAGCTGGCCCGCCCGCCCCGCCCCTTCCAGCGCCCCCGGCCGACCAGGTCCTCGATGGCGTCCGCCAGGCGGTCGGTGTCGCAGGCCTGGAACACGGGCGCGCTGTATGACTCCCTCAGATGGACCAGGGGTTCCTTCCATGTCGCGGCGTCGCCCCGGAGCACGCCGCGCTCGGCCAGGCGCCCCCAGAGCCAGTCCTGCGCGGCCAGGGCCGCGGCACGGGGAAACGCCTCCTCGAGCCGCGTCCACCCGCGCTCGACGAAGTCGTCCACCTGCTCGCGCGTCAGCACCCGGAGGTCCACGCGGTCCCGCCCCCCTGGTCCAGCAGTCCAGCCGGGACTCGGTACGGGACGACAGGCGCCTTCCCCTGCCCGGGGCCGGGCCGCCGGGCGGGGACGGCCCGCCCCGGCGGCGAACACGACGGCGCAAGGGGCCCGCGGGGGAGGTGGCCGGCCTTGATCCGGGTCGGCACCTGCGCCTGGAGCGACCACGACAACTTCTACCCGGCCGGCCTGGCCAAGACCGCCCAGATCGCGTACTACGCGCGATTCTTCCCCCTCGTGGAGGTCGACTCGTCCTTCTACCGGCCGCCGTCCGCCCGGAACTGCGCCCTCTGGACGGAGCGCACCCCGCCGGAATTCCGCTTCCACGTCAAGGCGTACCGCACCCTGACCTGGCACGACCGGGAGGCGATCCCGGACCCTCCGGCCCTGCGGAGCCTCGCCGCGCAGTTCGCCGTCGCCGTCGAGCCCATGCGCGCGGCGGGCAAGCTCGCGGCGCTGCACTTCCAGTTCCCGCCGTGGTTCCAGGCCCGGCCCGCCGAGCGCGACTACCTCGCGGCGATCCGGGAGGCGCTCCCGGAACACCGCCTGGCTGTCGAATTCCGGCACCGCTCGTGGTTTGCGGGGCCCGAGGAGACGGCCGCGTCGCTCGAACTCCTGCAGCGGCACGATCTCGTCCACACCGTCGTCGACCAGCCGCAGGTCGGCAGCGGCACCATCCCGTTCGTGCCCGCGGTCACCAGCCGCGCGCTCGCGGTCCTGCGGCTGCACGGGCGGAACGCCTCGACCTGGTACAAGCGCACGGACACGACCGGCGAGCGCTTCAAGTACCGCTACAGCCCGACCGAACTGGGCTCGTTCGTCCCACCCGTGCGCGCGCTCGCGGCCGGCGTCTCGGACGTGCACGTGCTCACCAACAACAACTACCAGGACTCCGCCGTGCGCAACGCCGCGGAACTCGCCCAGCTGCTGGCGCTGGGCTACGAGGATCCGTGGGCGGGTGCGCCCGCGCCGCCGGCGTGAGCCGGCCGCGGCCGCACCGACGGCGGCCGGCAGGGGCAGGCCGCGTCCCCGCCAACGGGTACGGGCGGGGTGGGTGGGGACGGGATGCGCCTTCGGGACAAGGTCGCGGTCGTCACGGGCGGCGGTTCGGGGATCGGGCGGGCCACGTGCCTCCTCTTCGCCGAGGAGGGCGCGCGGGTGGTGGTGGCCGACAGGGACGCCGGTGCGGCGCGGGACACCGTGGCCCGCATCGCGGCGGCCGGGGGTGCCCCGGCCATGGCCATCACGGTCGACGTGGCGCGGGAGGCCGAGGTGGCAGCGCTCGGCGAAGCCTGCCGGGCGCGCGTCGGGCGCGCGGACGTCCTGGTCAACGACGCCGGGGTCCGGGTGTGGGGTCCGGTGACCGAGGCGTCGGAGGACGATTGGAACCTGATCGTCGGCGTGAACCTCCGGGGCGTCGGCCTGTGCTGCAAGCACATCATCCCGCTGATGGCCGAGGGCGGCGGCGGCAGCGTGGTCAACGTCTCCTCGGCCAACGGGGTGGTCGGCCGCTCCGGCATGGCCCTGTATGACGCGACGAAGGCGGGCGTGCTCGGCCTGACGCGCTCCATGGCCTGCGACCACCGGGACCAGGGGATCCGCGTGAATGCCGTCCTGCCGGGTCCCACGCTGACCGACTTCCACGTCCGGCGCGCGGCCGCCGCCGGCCGGACCCTCGACGAGGCGGTGACCCGCCCGCACGCCGGAGGGCCGGGCATCCTGCGCCGCCATGCCCTGCCCCGGGAGATCGCCTTCGGCATCCTGTTCCTCGCCTCGGACGAGTCGTCGTACGTGACGGGCGCGTGCCTGCATGTCGACGGGGGGCTGTCGGCGCTGGCGCAGCGGAACTGAGGGGCGCGGGTGGACGGAACGGCCTTCAGCCGCCGCTGGGCCATGGCCCGTTCCGGATGCGCCCGTACTCCGCGGCCGTGATGGGCAGCACGGTGCCGTGCTTGAAACCGTAAGGGAAGCGGAATGCCGCGTCGGCGCGGACGAAGCGCCCACTCGCCAGGTCCTCCGCGACGAAGGGGACGTAGCCCTGCCCATCGCCGGGCACGCCGAAGAAGTCGAGCAGCAGGCACCACCGCCCGTCGGGGAGCCGGAACGCCGTCGGCCCCTCATAGGCGGGGTGGGCGAGCTTGGCCATCTCCTCGTCGAAGGCCGGGATCCGGGTATGGGGGCCGGTCAGGGTCCGGCCGGTCTCCAGCACCACCGCGGCCGGATGGGCGTTGCTCTTCAGGAAGCGGTAGTACGCGCCCTTGTCCTCGTAGATCGCGGAATCGATGATCCCGCCGTCGTCCTTGCGGCACAGCAGCCGCGGGGCGTCGAACGTCTCGAAGTCCCGCGTCCTCGTGTAGTAGATGGCCATGGGACCGAAGTTGTTCGAGGCGTGCGTCGACGACCAGTGGATGAGGTGATCGCCCCGCTCCCGGTCATAGATCACGTCCGGTGCCCAGAGGCAGCCGAAGTCCGCGTCGCCGAGTTGGATCCTCCGCTGGGCCGACCAGTGCACCAGATCCTCCGACGACCACATGGACAGGCACTTGCTGCCCTCGCGCGTGATCACGCCCCAGCTGCCGCGGTACTTCGTCCGGAAGCAGTTGGCCAGGCTGAGGTCGGTCGCCAGGATGTGGAAGCGGCCCTCCGGCGTCCGGACGATGGTGGGGTCGCGGACCCCATGGTCCCCTTGGGTGCTCCACAGCACGGGACGGCCGTCGTTGACGGGTTCCCACCGGTAGCCGTCGACGCTCAGCGCGAAATGCACCTGCTCGCCGTCGGGCGTCTTCTTCTCCCGGAAGTGGGCGATCAGATAGGCATCCAGGACGAAACGCCCCCTCCTGCGCCGCCAGACGACCGCGGGGGAGCCAGCGGGAGGGCACCCCCCCCGTCGTTTCGGCGACCGCGCACCGCCGTCCTCCCCGCACCGGCCCGCCTCCGTGGCGGCGCGGCGGGCCGCCCAAAGCGATAGCTACACTCTCGTTTTAGGAGCGATACTCTCGAATCCATGGCGGGCAGGGCCGGGGAGCACGAGGGCAGGGGCGACCAGGCGCGCACGCGCGGCGCGCGGTCGCCTCGGCCGCGCGGGAACTGTTCCTCGATCAGGGCTACGCGGCGACCACCGTCGAGTCCATCAGCCGCCGGTCCGAAGTCCCCCCCGCCACGGTCTACCGGCTGTTCCGCTCGAAGCTCGGGATCCTGAAGGCGGTGCTGGACGCGGCCATCGCCGGGGACGACGGCCCCCTGCCCGTCCGGGACCAGGCCGGCGTCGCCGCCCTCTTCAACGGAGCCGGACGTGCACCGGCGGATCGCGGGATTCGCCCGCCTCCACGTGGCCCTCCACGGCCGAAGCGCGCCCGTCTACCGCATCCTCGCCGGCGCGGCCGGCTCCGATCCCGAGGCCGCCGCGCTGCTCGCCGAGTACAGCCGCGAACGGGACGCGGGCCAGGGCGGCATCGCGCGCTCCCTGGCCCACGACGGCGCGCTGCGGGCGGGCCTCGACGAGCGCGGTGCCGCCGACATCATCCACGCGCTCATGTCGCCCGAACTCTACCGCCTCCTGGTCTCCGAGCGGGGCTGGAGCCCCCGCCGCTATGAGCGGTGGCTGGCCGGGACCCTCGCCGACCAACTGTTGCCGCCCCGCTGAACCCCGGGCCCGGACCGGTATCCGCCCGCCGACTGGAGGGCAGAGCATGGCTCTCGGCACCCCGTTCGCCCAGGCGGTAGCCGGAAAGCCGCCCATCTTCGCCCATATCCTCATCCCCCACATCGTGGCCGGCGCCATCTCCCTCCTCAGCGGCGCGCTGGTGCTGCTCTCGCGCCGCGCGGGTGGAGGTCCTCTACGCCTGGGCGGTCGCAGGGCTGGTCGCCACCGCGGCCGGGCTCACGGCGGTCCGGGGCCTTCGCGACCTGCGGGTGTTCCTGCTGGGCGTGCTCAGCCTCGCCCTGGCCGCCGTGGGGCCGTTCGCCGGGCGGCATCCCGCGGGGCGGGCCCGGCCGGGCGCCGGGGGGCTGGCCATGCCCGCGTCGTACGCGGTGCTGTGGTCCGCGTTCCTGGTGGATAACGGGAGGTTCCTGCCCCTTGTGGGCCGCCTGCCCCGGCCCGCCCGCGCGGCCCTGCCCGCCGCCGTAGCCACGCCGCTGATCGTGTGGTCCCTGCTTCGCCGCCCTTCGCCGGGGCGGACCCCGGCGGACCTGGGCCGCGCGGAATAGCCGGGCCCCCGGCCGGGCGGGGCGGGAGCCGCGCGGGCCCCGGAGGTAGGCCGCGGGTCGGCGTCCAATGCCCGTGGTCCGCCGGGGCCATCCCCGGGGGCGGAGGGGGCAGGCGCCGGTGGCGGCGGAAGCGGCCGATGAGCCGTTCGTCGAGTGGACGGCGGAGCGCGTGGACACGGGCGGCCGGCCGATCCGGGTGCTGGTCTCCGCGCCGGATGGGATCTACGCGGCCGGCCCGGGGTGCTGCGCCCACCTCGGCCGGGACGGGCGGTGGCGACCGCTGGACGAAGCGGCCCCCATGCTGCGGGCGGGCGTGTCCGCCCTCCTCCCGGGCGCGGACGACCTGTGGGCGGCGGTCGCCGGCGGCGTCGCGGTGCTGTCCGGTTCCCGGTGGCACCTGACCGACGACACCTTCGGGGCGGGCTGGGGCGGCCCGCTGGCGCTGGCGGAACGGCCGGACGCCAGCGGCGCCCCTCTGCTGTGGGTCGGGACGTCCGCCGGGGTCCTCGCGCGCCGCGCCCTCTCGCCCGCTGGCGAGGGTCTCGCCCCCGTGGCGCGGCTGCCGGGGGCGATCCGCGCCATCGCCCCGGGGCCCGACGGCCTGCTCCTCGCCACCGACGCCGGCCTGTATGCGTGGGCGGGGGACGGGGAGCCCGCGCTGCGGCACGGCGCCCCGGCGCGCGCCCTCCTGCCCTGGCATGGCGGGTGGCTCGCGGCCACGGCGGACGGCATCGCGGGCACGGCCGCCGCGCCGCCGCAGGGCGTGCCGCCGCAGCGCGACATCCGCGGCCTGGCGGTCGACGCGGGGGGCGCGCTGTGGGCGGCCACCCCCCGCGGCCTGGTCCGCGCGGACGCGGCCGGGTGGCACTACCACCAGGGACCGCGCTGGCTCCCGGCCGACGACGTCCTCGCCGTCGCGGCGAGCCCGGCGGGCGGCGTGTATGCGGCCACCCCGGGCGGGCTCGCGCGGCTGCGCCCCGGGGCAACGACCCTGGCGGCGCGGGCGGACGCGCTCCTGCACCGCCTGCGCACCCGGCACCTGCGGCTGGGCGCCTATGTGGAGGAGACCGTCGACGGCCGTCCGGTGCCGTCCGACAACGACGGGCTGTGGACCGGGATGTACCTCGCGGCGGAGTGCCACCGCTTCGCCGCCACCGCGGCCGAGGACGCGCGGGCCAGCGCGGACCAGGCCTTCGCCGCGCTGGAGCGGCTGGAGGCCGTGACCACCATCCCGGGGTACCCCACCAAGGCCATCGTGGAGGCGGGCGCCGGGGATCCGGCCGACGGGCCGTGGTATCCGAGCGCGGACGGCCGGTGGCTGTGGAAGGGCAACTGCAGCTCCGACGAGATCGTGGGCCACATGTACGGCTGCACCCTTTATTTCGACCTGGTCGCGGACGCGGCCGGCCGGGCGCGGGTGGCGGCGCTGGTGGGACGGATCATGGGCGCCATCCTGGACAACGGCCTGCGCATCCTGGAGTTCGGCAGGCGCACCCGCTGGGGCTACTGGTATCCGGAGGCCGTGAACGGGCCGGAGTGCCGCTGGGGCGACCGCGGCCTGAACTCCCTGGAGATCCTCTCGCACCTGCGGGTCGCGGAGCACGTGACCGGAGATCCCCGCTACGCGGAGGCCTACGCCGGGCTGGCCCTGGCGCACGGATACGCGCGGAACACGCTGCTCTGCAAGGTCGACCTGCCCGGCCACGTCAACCACTCGGACGACGAGCTGGCGTTCCTGGCGTACGAGCCGCTCCTGCGCTACGAGCGGGATGCGGACCTCCGCGCCCTGTACCTCGAGAGCTTGCGCCGGTCCTGGGCGTTCGAGGAGCCGGAGCGCAACCCGCTGTGGAACTTCGTCTGGGCGGCCTGCGGTGGGCCGGAGGCGGCGGGCGAGGACCCGGCCCGTTGGCTCGACCCCGCCGTCCGCACGCTCCGCGAGATCCCCACCGACACCGTGGCCTGGCCGGTGGCGAATGGCGCGCGGTGCGACGTGGCGCTCGCGCCCCGTCCCGACCGCCACGGCCACCCCGAGCTCACACGGGTGCTGCCCTACGACGAGATGGCCGTGACGCGGTGGAACGGCAACCCGTACCGGGCGGAGGCGGGGGACGCCCGAATCGAGGGGGACGGCGTCCACTTCCTCCTCCCATACTGGATGGGCAGACACCACGGCTGGATCGCGGCGCCGCGCGCGGGCGGGGACGCGGGGCGGCGGGGCTCCGAGGCCTGAGGTCGGGGCGGCCGTCACCGGGGACCGACGAGCCGGGCCAGGGCCCGCTGCCAGCGCTGGCGGGCGGCGCGCTGCCAACGGTAGAAGGCCTCATCCGTGACCCGCAGGTCCGGCGGGAGGTCGCGGCGCACCGCGGACCACCCCCCGTCGTCCGCCGCGAGCCTGCGCAGGAGGGCGCGCTCGCCCGGGGTCACCGCCGCGCGGGCGATGAGCCGCTCGGCCTCGATCCGGCCCTCGGCCTGTTCCAGGTCGGCGCCCGGGTCCATGGGCGGCAGGAACGACAGCAGCGCCTTCGCCTGCCAGTGCTCCTCGAGCCGCTCCGCCCGGCGCACCGCCGCCTCGACGGCGTTGCGGACCCGGACCTCCGCCTCGGGCCCCTCGGCCCCGGGCAGCCAGCCGCACACGGCATGCTCCAGGGCGAGGACCGCCGCGGCCCGGTCGCGCCGGTCCACGAGATGGGGGAAGTGCTGGCGCACGAAGGCGGCAAGGGCGGCGTCCTCGCCGGCCAGGTGGCGCGCCCCGGCCCGCAGCAGGGCGTGGCAGAAGGGCGAGGCGCCATGCGGCATGGATCCGGCGCCACCCGTCAGCCGCTCCCGGCCGGCCGACGCCGCCGGCCCCCACAGCGCCTCCGCGGCTTCCGAGCCTTCGGGTGGCACGGCGCCACCTCCCGCCCGAGCATAGCGGGCAGGGGCGGTGGACTTCACACCGACTTTCGGCGCCCCGCGGCGGCCGGACGGACGGACGGTGTCACGATGGGCTGCGGCGCCCGGGCGAGGAGGGATCCCCCGGACGGCGGCGTCGTGACCCATGGGCGGCGCTCCCGGGCCGGCCCGAGCGGCCGGGGCCGCGGATGCGCAACATCGGGACCGTGCTCGTGCGCACCTCCCGGACCTGCTCGCGGGCGTCCCCTGCGCCGACGTCCGCGCCCTCGTGGCCACGCCGGCGGAGCTGCGGCCGGAAATCCGGACCGGTCAGGCGGAACCCTCGGGTGCTGCGGCGACCCGCGGAGCGCGCTCGTCGCCGGGGGCCAGACCTCGGTCCAAGCGGCGGCGGACCGGGTGGGGCACGGCGGGTCGCTCATGGTGGGCCAAGGCCTCCTGCCCAGGGCTGCGGAAGCGCTGCTCTCGCCCAAGACCCTCCATCCGGCGGGACAGATCGTGTATGACGGCCACGCGGCGCCGCCGCGCCTTTTCGCGCGACAGACCCTCCTGAACGGATGCCGGGCGGAGCTGTTCGACCCGCCCCGACGCGGTGCCGTTCCTGGCCCGCACGGTGGGCGGGAAGATCATCCGGGCCGAGCCCGGCCGGGGGCCGGACGCCCCGGGTCCCTCCGGCCCTCCCTGAGCCCTGCGTGCGCGGGGCACGGCGGGCGAACCGCCCCGCGGTGGAGGCGCCCGATGTGCGGTGCGCCGTCGATCACGGTGCCGGTCGCGTGGGGCCGCCGCCGTCCCGGCCCGATCGTGGAGTGCGCCGGGATGTCGGTGGCGCTGGCGATGCGCACGACCAGCACGGCGAGCGCGCTCTGCAGGATCCGCAGGAGATGCCGCAGCAGGGGCGCGGGGCAACGGAGCACGAGCGGGCGCCCCAGGCGCTCCACGGCCACCGCGACGCGGCGCGGGAGACCGGAATGCTCCATCTCCACGGGCGAGCCCGCCCCGCCTGGGCCAGTCCCGTGGCCCGGCGCCGGCGTCATGCCCGCAGCCGAGCGTGCGGCTCCCCACCCGCCGCCCGGGTGGCGCGGTGCAGGGCCAGCAGCCACTCCCGCCGCGTGCGGCCCGCGGGATCGGGGATCGCGAGCGCGGGGATCCGGGCCCGGACGGCCGCCCCAATGGCGGCCGCCTCCCGCTCGCCGAGCGGCCGGTCCGGGCGCAACGTGTTGTCCGCAAACGCGCACGGCAGCCCGAGCGCCAGCAGGCCGGCGGCCGCCTCCGCCAGGGGGTGTTCCGGCCGGATGTCGGCCCAGCGGCCCCGCGCCATCAGCTCACCGGCCGGCACCACGCGGTAGCCGTGCCGGTGCAGGATCTGGAGCTGCGCGGGCAGCACGTCGACCACGGCCGGCTCCAGGCTCATGTTCAGCCCGTCCTTGGCGAAGAGGATCGCCCCGTCGAGCGCGTCCGGGTCACGCGCGAGCGTCCTGGCGAGCGGCGCCACCGCCGCGGCGGCATAGGCCCGGCGGGAGCCGCGGCGGGCCCTCCAGGCCCCGAGGTCGAAGCTCGCGCCGATCATGATGAGCCCGAGGCGCCGGTAAATGGCGAGCGTGTCGATCCCATCCGCCGTCCGGGCCACGTAGTGCGGCGGGCGGGCGACCCCCGGCCGGACTCCGAGGTGGGTGCGGCAGAGCTCCTGAAACCGGACGCAGTCGCGCTCGACTCCCGCGGCGTCCGCGTGGTGCGCGCGCCGCCCGTACACGATCCGCTCGGGCCCGAAGGCCAGGTGGCGGAAGGAGTGGTTGCCGACCTCGTGCCCCTCCTGCGCCACCCGGCGGGCGAGCAGGGGCTGGTTGGCGGCGCCGGCCCAGCGGTCCAGGCCGAAGGCCGGGTAGTGATCGTGGCGGATCCCGTTCCACAGCGGGGTGTGCAGGGGCCCGGCGCGGTCCGGATAGTTGTCGTGGGTCCCACCGATCATGTTGAACGTGGCGCGCATGCCGTAGCGCTCCAGGGCACGCAGGATGGACTCCGTGAGGGGTTCCCCCGCGCCGGTGCGGAGTGCGGTCGGACCGTCGTCGAAGGTGATGGCGACCAGCCTCCGGCCGGCCACGGGGCACGTCCGGTCCACCCGCGGCCAGTTCGACGGCTGTGCGCCCCGCAGGCGCCGGCGGAGGAGGCGCGCGGGGGCCGAGAGGCCATGGAGGTCCAACGCTCAGCCCTCCCCTTCCCCGCGGGTCCAGACCACGGCGCGGCGGGTGCTGGGGGGCGAGAAGCTCTCCCCGAACCGGAACGCCGCCCGCGCCACCGCCCGGGCGGCCAGCCCCGGGTCCCGGGTGCGCGCCGCCTTCCGCAGCTGCGAGTGGGTTTGGCAGAGCGCCGACGGGCGGCAGGCCCACGCGCGGTGCGCCCCGGCCAGCCAGCGCCGCAACTCCGCACCGCGCAGGGCGGACCCCGGCCCCAGGTCGGGTCCCTCGATGGCGACGGCCCCAACCTCCGGCGGGCAGTGGGCGTCGCTGCCGGCGGTGGGCAGCAGGGGTCGGCCCGCGCTGCGCCAGGTCCAGATGGCGCGGTCGTTGCCGGCCGTGAACCGGCTCCACCGCATCCGGCCGTTGAAGACCTCGATGCCATCCACGTGTTCCAGCACGTCCGCATCCAGGGGACGGTCGCTCCGAAAAGGGTGTGCCCAGATGGCGAGCCCGCCCCGGGCGTGGATCTCGTCCACGGCCCGGCGCCAGGGCAGGGGCCGTGGTGCGCGGGGCATGACGTCCTCCTCGATCCCCAGGCCCTGGATGTGCCCGGCGTCCGTGGTCACCTCGGCCCCCACCACCACCCAAAGGCCGGTGCCGGACGCCGCCTCCCGCGTCAGGCGCGCGCCGCGGACCGCGTCGTGGTCCGTGACGGCGATGAGCCCCAGGCCCCTGCGCAGGGCCCGGACGACGATCCGCTCCGGGGGCATGGTCCCGTCCACGGACAGGCGGGTGTGGATGTGCAGGTCCGCCAGCATCAGGCGCCCACGCCCGGCCGTGCGCCCCGGGCCAGCATCCGGCAGGCGTACGCGGCGCTCGGTGCGGGATCGGCCCACTGAAACACAGCGGGGACGCCGGGCGTGCGCAGGGCGTTCCCCAGATACGCGGCGAACCCCACGCCCGCCCCCCTTGCCGCCAGAACGTCCTTGGCCCAGAACCGCAGGCGGACGCCGGTCCGGTACCGGGGGACGGAGACCGCCCCTCCTCGGACGAGCGTGCAGTACAGCACGGGGAAGTCCACGCCCGAGGCAATGGCGAGCGCGTAGGTGCCCCAGGGCCGGGGGTTGATCTCGAGCAGGCGGGGTCGACCATCCGCCCCGAGCTTGTACTCGACCATCGCGTGGCCGCGCCACCGGAGGTGGAGCAGGAGGCGCGCGGTCCAGGCGACGAGCTGCGGGTCCTCGATGGACTCCGCCCAGGTGCTGGGTCCGCCGCGCACGGGATACTCGCGGAGGCGCCGGTGGCAGAAGAACGCGGCGGGCCTGCCCTCACGGTCGCAGATCGCCGAGCAGCCGCGGCCCTCTCCGGGGAGCCACTCCTGGGCGACGGGGTCCGGTTGGCGCTCCGCCATGCGGCGCTGGACCGCGTCCAACTCCGTCCGATCGGCAACGATCGCGTACCGCTGCTCGGGCTTCAGACCCAGCGCTTCGCCGTGCCGGTACTTGACCACGGCCGGGAACGGGACCTCTTCGCCCGGGCCGAAGGCGTGGGGTACCGGGATCCCGAGGGCTGCGGCCGTCGCGCTCAGCCGGGCCTTGTCCACGGCGTGGGCCAGTGCCTCGGGTGGCGGTACCAGCACGCGCGCCGTCCAATCGGCGGCGCCGGAGAGGGCGCGGATGCTGGGCAGCGCGCAGGGCAGCACCGCGTCGGCACCCGCGGCGACATCGACGAGGGCCGACCGGAAGGCCGCCTCGGACCGGCCGGCGTCGGGCAGCCGCCGAGCGTCGTGGGCGTAGCGCGACGCGAAGGCCACCACGGCGTGGGCCTGCTCCGCGGCGCAGACGGCCACGTGGGCCCCGGCCCGCCCCAGCGACCGCACCGCCGCCAGCGCGGCCAGGTACTGGCCGTCGAGGACGCAGACCCGCAAGTTCGAGCAGCACCGCGCGGGCCGCCCGGGCACCGTCCGCACGGACACTCCCTCCGTGGCTCGACGATAGGGGGGGTGTCCGCGCTTGGCCATCCGCCGTTCGGGGGATGCCCCGGCGGCGGCCTGCAGGCACGTGCCCGCGCCCGGCCCTGGAGCTCACCCAGGCGGTCTGCGGGGCCAGCCCGCCGACGGACTTCGCCCGGACGACGGGGCCCAGCCGCGCCACCGCGGCGGCGCCCTGCGCCTCCGGGTCGGTGCTCCGCCGTCGGCCCCCCGCAGGAACGCGGCGGCTCGCGCCCCAGGGGCACCGCCGCACCCTCCCATCGACGCCGGGCCTCCCCTGGTGCACGGCGCTTCCCGGTCCAGCGGCGAGGCCACCCGGGCGATGGATGCGGCCCGCGGGCCGATCGTCGGGCGAACGCCCGCGCCGGCACTTCCGCCAGGTTCGACCCGGCCCCGCACCCGTGCCCTATAGTGGTGCGCGTGGTCACGCGCTGGTCGGCGCTCGCCGCGCTCTTCGTCGATGCCGCGATCGTCCTCGTCCTCGCCGGCAGCCTCCCCGCCTTCGCCGCGGCCTTCCGCGTGCGGCAGGACGTGGCGGGGCTCGTCTTCACCGCCAGCGGGACCGGGTTCGTGGCCGCCGTACCCGTGGCCGGGTTCCTCGCCGACCGGTTCGGCAAGCGGGCCACCCTGGCCGCCGGCGCGGCGGGCGTCGGCCTCGCCCTGCTCCTGTTCGCGGCCAGCCGCAGCCTCGCGCAGGCCCTCGCGGCGGCGGCCGCGGTCGGCGCCTGCGGGGGGACCGTGGAGTCGGGGGTCACGGCCCTCATGCCTGAGCTGTACCCGGGGCGGGAGGGCTTCGCCAACAACTTCGCCCAGGCGTTCTTCGGCGCGGGTGCGGCGGTGGGCCCGCTGCTCCTGCTCTGGGGCGGCCTCTCCTGGCGCCTCCGCCTCGCCGCGGGCAGCGCAGCCTTCGTGCTCCTGGCCGCCGTGCTCTGGGCGCAGCGGCGCCACGACCGCCCCGCCCTTCTCCCGTCCCCCGGCCCGCGCCGGGACCTTCCGATCCCCACGCGCAGGACGGCCAAGGGCCCCCGGGGATCCGGGCCCCTGCGCCTGCTCGCCGCGCCCGGCCTCGCCGCCGCCGCGGGCGCGATGCTCCTCTACACCGGCGTGGAGGTCGCCCTCTGGGATTGGCTGTTCGCGGTCGTCACCCGCCCCGGCGGCGCCGGGCCCGCCTGGGCGGTGGCCGAGCTGTCGGGCTTCTGGGTGGCGATGGGCGCCGGGCGCCTCTGGACAGCGGCGCTCGCCGAACGGGTATCCCTGCCCCTGCTCATCACCGCGGGTTGCGCGCTCGGCATCGTCGCCCTACCGCTGGCGCTGCTCGCGCCGACCCCGGCGGGCGACCTCGCCGCGGGCGTGCTGTGCGGCCTGGCCTTCGCCGGCATCTGGCCCTCCCTGGTCGCCCTCGGCCAGCGCCGGTGCGGCCAGAGCGCCCTGGTCAGTTCGGTGCTGGTGGCCTCCGGCGGCGCGGGGGCCCTCGCGATCCCGGCGGCCTTCGGCTTCGGGGCGGCGAGACTGGGGCTGGGGCCCGCCGCCGTGGCGCTCGCCGCACTGCTCGTGCCGGTGGCCATCCTGCCATGGGCCACGCCGGCGCCGCCGGGCAGCGGACCGGCGGACCGGCCGGTGCTGGCCCCGGGAGCGGGCCCCTCGGGAGCGACGGGGACCGGGTAGCCGCCGGACGAGAGCCGGGGCACCCCCGCCCGCTTGGTGGCCCTGCGGAAGGCCTGGGTGCTCTGGCAAGCAGGACGAGGCCTCGCGGCCTTGGTGGTCCGGGGCGACCCGCTGCCCACAGCGACTTCCGCCTCCTGCGCTCCAGCACGCGGGGCCCGGGGAGTGACCACGGCCCGCGGTACAGGCGGAGGGTCACGAGAGCAGCTGCTCCGCGCTGCGTCCTGGACGATGGTCGCCTCCCGCAGAGGCACGATCGGCCGTGCTCCATCGTGACTGACGGAGGGATCGATGACAGGGAACGGCGTGCGCAAGCGACCTGCAACGCCACCTGCATGCGGGAGGACAGAACACGGCAAGCGATGGCAGCCGAACGGAGTCAGTGTATGCCCATAGTCCGGATATACCAGCGCGGTGGCGTGGTTGTTTGGGTCTCATGGAGAATCAAGATGATGCGCGTCGTGGCCTGCTGGCTGGACAGGGCCAGCGAGACAGAGTCCCACTCGCCCGGCGCAATCAGCAGCGCCGGATTGATTCCGGCGGGCGCATTGGTAGGGACGTCGATCCGGGGTAAGGCTGCGCCGAGCGATCCCCCCGTGACACCATACTCATCCGCAACGCAGGTCGCCCATCCTCCGGGCCCCAAGCAGTACAGCCCCAAAAAACTGCGCCCGCCGCTCTCGGCGTTGACCTCAGCGTCCATTCCGAAGGTGCGATCCATGGCGTCGAAGGCGGGCAAGGGCGGAGACTCCAGGGTCACGCCGAGTGCACCGACATCGAGGGCCAACGCCCCGTTGATCGTCGTCAGCGCCGCCCCCGGACCCGCCACGGTCCAACCCAAGGTTCCGTCGCCCGACTCAAAGTTCCATTCCCGCCCGCCAGCGTTGGACCCACCGGAGGACGCGCACCCGCCAAGGGCAGCCGCCGCAACGACGCCGACCGCGCAGATGGCCGAGGTGACCCGCCCCGGGGACCGAAGCGACGCCCGTCGCCTCCGGGCGTGCCCGCTCACAACCGACCCCTCCGTGCCCCACGGCCGCCGCTGACCGGGCGGCCAAGGGCAGCATGGGTCCTGCGCGCTTTGGCGGGACCGCCGCGAGGCCTCCCTTCCGGCATGGAGGAGCTATGGTATGGGATCAGGGAAGCGGGTTCAGCACCGCCGTCGGAGGTGCGCCGGTATTGGGATCGGGCCGTGCGGCCAAACCGGACCCTGGGTTGGCGAGCGCCTCTCCGCGCGACGGACCGCTCCGGCGAGGATTGGTCGAGCAAGATGGGCGGACGCGGACGAGGCGCAGCCTCGTCGCCAGCGGCTTCGCCGCCTCGGCGGGCCTTGCTTTCGCAGGCTGCGCCCATCTTCGCCGACCCGTGCCGGGCGGTGCGGCATCGTCGACGACGGACACCTCCGCCATCACTGTGACCGCCGATCTCTCGTTGATGGAGAGCGGCATCAGCGGGGCGCCAAGCCCCTGGTTTGAGTCGTGGCTGAGACGGTTCAACCAGACGCGGGGGAGCGCCACCGCCACCAGCGCCGCTTCCTTGGCGGCGACAGTGGGGGCCGTCGATTCCAATACTTTCGAAGCGGCCACCTTTGGCGTTCCGGCCACGCTTCCCGCCAGGGCGTTAGATCTCACATCACTCTCGCGAGAACAGAACTTGCCAGTTCCAAGGGGGCTCGGCACGGTTGGCCGATCGTTCCAGGGATTTGTGGTTGCGAAGGACAGGGGGTCGTTTGCGCCGACCGGCGGGCTCTTCGCTCTACCTCTGCTCTGGCACAACCTTTGCGTTGCCATAAACGTCGATCTGGCTGGCGCATTGGGGCTGTCCGTACCGACCGCCCTGGCCCAGATCGCCAATCTTCAGGAATTCTTGGTGGAAGCGGAGCAGGCGATCCGGGCCAACGACGCTCGTGTGACGGCGCTGGATGCCTACGGTGCCTCAACCCCAGCGGTGTTCCAAGCGGTGGTCCACGCAGCCGGCGGGACGTTCGGCGAGGACGCCGTCATCGAGCTGTCCACCGCCAACTCTGCCGCCCTGCTGTCGTACGCGGATCTCGTCTCGCACTGTCGCCCGGGCGCGTTGGCCCAGGGTACGGCCGTGGTTGGATTCCTGTGGACGGGCGGCAGCGCCCCCCAACTGCAGAGCCAGGTTCCCGCGGGTTCCGCCTGCCAGTTGCTGCCCTTCCCCGATGCGGCCCACCGGCTCCGCTACGCCTGGGGGCCTCAGATCCGCGCGGCAACCGGCGAGGCCCAGCGGGCGACCGCCTTCTCCTTTCTGGAGTGGTGCGCCGAGCCCGCGAATCTCCAGGTCCTCTCGGCTGTTCTGGGCCTGCCCGCCGCCATACCGGGAGTGCCGGCATCGGTGTGGCGGGCCGCATTTCCGAAGCTGTCGGGCACGGACGTTCTATCCGATCCCACAGGACAGAGCGCCTTCCTCGACCCGCTGATGGCCACTTCCTACGTACAGGTCTGGCTCCAACTCCAGGTGATTCCCATGGCCAGGGCCAAGGCGGATGTTCCATACAGCTCCAGCGAGGTACCCGTCGCGTATCAGACCCTCGTCTCCGGCATCCCTGCGCTGAACGAGCAGATACTGGGCACCTACGCGGGTGGGGCGTAGGCTGGATCCCGTCCCAGGGCTCCCCAATCGGAAGGTTGGGCGAGTCGCGGCCAGGTGGACGGGAGTCGGTCTCGGTTCAGGATGGGTGTGTCCACGCTCAACCCGCGGTCATCGTGGTCGCCACCGGCGACGAGGGCCCGGAGCCCTCCCGGGTCGCGCCGCACGCCGGGAGTTGCCCCGTGCGTGGCGACGGCGCACCGGCGGGACGAGCCCGTTCCGGCGGACACCGAAGCCCGCGGGCGGATCGGCGCGAGCCGGCCGGCGCCAGGACGGCGGAGGATGCCGCATCCTCCAACCCGGCGACACGACGCGGCCCCCGGCGCCGGGATGGGAGGCGGGGCCTTCCGGGAGGTCTGGGGAACCGTTCCTCACGGCGCCAAGGGCTCCCGCGGCGAGCGCGCCCATTCAGACGTAGATCATCTTGCGCGTCATGCCGCCGTCGACCACGAGTTGCTGCCCCGTGATGAAGCCGGCCGCCGGGCTGCACAGAAAGACGCACGCGGCCGCCACGTCCTCGGGCCGGCCCACGCGCCCGACCCAGTGCTGGTCGCGGTCGGCATCCGAGTGCACCGGTGCGTGGCGGTCCGCGAAGCGCCGGTGCGTGGAGGTGTCGATCCACCCCGGACAGATCGCGTTGACCCGGATGCCGGCCGGCCCAAGGCTGGCGGCCAAGGCGTGGGTCAGACCCAACAGGCCCGCCTTGGATGCCGCGTACGGCTCGGAGTCCGGTTCCGACTGCACCGCGCGGGTGGACGAGACCAGCACGATGCCGCCGCCTCCCGCGGCCCGGAGGAGGGGCGCGGCCGCCCGGCAGCAGAGGTATGCGCCGGTCAGGTTGGTCGCGAGGACCCGCGTCCAGTCCTCCATGGTTCCGGTCAGGATGCCGGGACCGCCGATCCCGGCGTTGCAGACCAGGGCATCGCACCCCGGCGCCGCGCCGAACGCGGCGGCGACGGCCTCCGGGTCCGCGACGTCGCAGGCGACGGCCTGGGCCGCCCCGCCGGCCGCGGCGACCTCCCGCCGACACTCGTCGGCGGCCGCGGCGTCCCGGTCCAGGACGAGCACCTCGGCCCCTTCGGCGGCAAACGCCAGGGCCACGGCGCGTCCGATCCCCTGCCCCGCGCCCGTGACCGCCACCACGCGCCGACCGACCGCCACGGCCTCCGCCCCCCTGCCCGCGCCGGCGCCAGGGCCCGCCGGTCGCTCCAGCCTCGACCGCCACGGTACCACGGTGGGGGGGTTCCGGCACCGCCGGGAACCGGCCCGGAGCCTCACCGCGCCGTCCCCGCACCTCTGGAGCACGGGCACCGCCGATGGGGCCCCCCCCTACCTGTATACTGGAGAGGCTGGAAGGAGGCGGTGGCCCGTGGCCCGGGCCCTCGCCAAGTTCACGTACGCCGACCTCCGGGAGATGCCCGAGGACGGCCGCCGTTACGAGGTAGTGGGAGGAGACCTGCTGGCGAGCCCTTCCCCGAAGGTCTCGCACCAGGTGGTGGTCGGCGCCGTATACGCCCTGCTCCGCGAGGCGGCGCGCGCCGGGCACGGCCGGGCGCTGGTGGCTCCCACCGACGTCTTTTTCGATGAGCACAACGCGGTCGTGCCGGACGCCCTCTTGGTGTCGAAGGCCCACCTCGCCATCATCGCCGAGGACGCTGTTCGTGGCGTGCCGGACCTGATCGTCGAGGTGCTGTCCCCGAGCACGAGGGCGCGGGATCTGGGCCCCAAGCTGCGCCTGTACGAACGGGCAGGCGTCCGCGTGTACTGGGTCCTCGACCCGGCGGCGCAGACGCTGGCCTCGTACTCCAGGTCGGCGGCCGGCCCGGAGTACGAGGAGCCCCGCGTGCTCCACGGCGCCGCCACCGTCGAATGCCCGCTGTTTCCCGGCATCGCATCGCCCGTCGCCGCGCTCTTCGCCGATTGAGCGGCGGCAGGGGCACGGCCGGGCGCGCCCCGGGCCTCCCCGCCGCTCTGTCCGCGTGGAACCCCGCGCCCGCCCCGGCGCCTCCCACAGGCGGAGGGGATGGCCGTGGTCCGCGGCGCCGGAATGCGCACGGCCCGGGCTCGGACGGCGGCCGTGGTGGCGGCGCCTCGCCTACGCCGCATGCGGCCGCCCGGGCGGCCCGGCCGCGAGCGCGGTCGCCACCCTGCGCGTCTCTCCCGCGGCGAGGCCGCCGGGGACGGTGGCGACCCTCTCCGGAACCGCGCGGCCCTCCGCGGCGGCCGGCGCGACCTATGGGCACGCGACGGTGTGCGTGGAGGGCTGGTCCGACGGCTCCTGGAGGAGGCCGTCGCGGTGCACTGGGCCGGAGACTCGTTCGCGCTGGAGTTCCGCGTGCCGGCAGCCCCGTGGATCACCGCGGCGGCGCCCATGCCCTGCGCTCGGGCGATGAGTCCGTCGACGTGCGGTGCCTGCTGCGCCCGGTTTCCACGAGGATCTGCGACCTCGCCCGCGGGGATCGCGTTCCGTCTGACGGGTCCCGTGCCCCCGTCCGCGCCGCCCCAGGCACCCCCGTCGCCGTAGCGGGATGGGCGCCGCTCTCGCCGGCCCCTGGAGTACCGTCCTCCATCCCCGGACTCGGCGTCGTCGCGCCGGGCGCATACCTCGTCGCGCCGCACACCGACCTGGGCGGCACGGGCCCGCGGGCGGCCCCGCCGCCAGCACCGCGACCTCCGCGCCGCCGCTGACATGGACCTGCTCGGCAGCGTCCACCGTTTGTGAATCGTCCCGGCGGTCGGCGCCGCCACCGCCCCGTCCGCTGCCCTGCGGCAGGCGCGGTGCACCGCGACCGGCCCTCAGGCTCCGACGGCGGCCGGACGTGGTCGCTCGCGCCCGCCGCCGGTGTGCTGCGCGCCTCCCGCCCGGCGGGGTTCACGCCCGTGCCGGGCACGGTCCCCGTGCCCACCGGGGCGGACCCCGCGGGCTTTGGCCGCTTCGTCGCGACGGCCGTCGGCCCCGTTCAGGCGATCTGGGCCATCCGGGTCACCGGTGGTCGAGAAGACCGTGGACGGCGGGTCCTCCTGGGACCCGGCCGCCCCGACCGCCCGCCGACGGGTCCATGCGTCGGGTGGGGCCCGGCCGCCAACGGCTCCTCGCCCGGAACGGGCACCCCCCATCTGCGGATCGCCTCCGCGGACAGCGGCACGAACTGGACCCCGCCGGGGACGAGGGCCAGGTCCGCTCCGTCGGAACGGGTCCCCTCGGCCCCTGCGCACTCGCGGCGCTCTCGGCCTCCGAGGTGGCCCTCCTCGGCGACTGGAGCCGGCCGCGGGACCGAGGGTGCACCTGGGCGAGCGTGGCGCTGCCCCTGCCGCCCTCGTCCCGGGACCTCGCTGCCGACACGGACCGCTGCCCGGGCCTGCGGATGCGGCCGAACGGCACCCTTCAGGTGGATGGCTGGGTCCTGCCGCCCGGGGCGGCGCGGTGGCGCCCCGTCGCGCCGGCCCGGCCGCGGTCGGGCGGCGCCGCGTGCGGCTGAGGCGGCGGGCCGTCCCCCGGGACGGCGGCGGCAGTCTCGGCCACCGTCCCCGGCGAACCCCTCCGGCCGGGCGCGGGAACGGCCCGGAAGCCGCGGCCACGCCCCAGGGCTCCACGCCGGGGAGGGGCGGGCCACGGACCGCATCGCCGAGGCCGTCGAGGCCACGCCGTGGGTGGACACGCACGAGCACCTGCTGGAGCCGGGGACGCGCGCCCGGGGGCCGGGCGCGCACGCCCTCCAGCCCTGCAGCGACTTCGCCCTGCTGTTCTGCCACCACGCGCTGGACGACCTCGTCTCGGCGGGCATGCCGGCCGGCGCCCGGGAGCGCCTGCTGGCGCACGGCGCGCCGGCCGCCGAGAAGTGGGCGGCCCTGCGACCGTGGTGGGAGCGCTGCCGCCACACCGGTACCTGCGCGCGGTGGGCGGGACGCTGCGCATCCTCTTCGGCGTGGATCCAGGCGCGCTGGACGGCCCTGCCTGCGAGCGCGTCTCGATCGCGATGGCCGAGGAGGCGGCGCGACCCGGCTTCTACCGCCGCGTCCTCGACCGGGCCGGCGTGCTGACCTGCCAGATCAACACCCTGGAGCAGGGCCTCTTCATGGAGACGTCCGAGCCCACCTGCTCCTGCGGGACCTCGGCGCCGGCGCGCTCTCCACCGGGCTCGACGTCCGGGAACTGGAGCGGCGCAGCGGGCGGCCCGTGCGCGACCTGGCGGACTGGCACGGGGTCATCGACTGGGCCTTCGAGACGTATGGTCCGCGGGCCTTGGCGCTCAAGAGCGCGGCGGCGTATGCCCGGCGACTCGATTACGCGCCGGTCGCCGCGGAGGCCGCCGCGCCGCTGTTTGCGCGCCACCTGGCCGGCGAGACCCCGCAGCCCCGACTGCGCAACGCCCTGGAGGACCATCTCTTCCGCGTCTGCCTCGCGCGCGCCCAGGCGCGCGGCCTGCCCGTCAAGCTGCACTGCGGGTATCACGCGGGAACCGGCGGGATGCCGCTTTCGCGGGTGAAGGAGAACGCGCCGGACGTCTGTGGCCTGCTGCGCGAGTTCCCGGAGGCCCGCTTCGTCCTGATGCACGCCGGCTACCCGTGTCAGGACCAATACATCGCCCTGGCCAAGCACTACCCGAACGCGTACGTGGATCTCTGCTGGGCCTGGATCGTCAGCCCGGCGGCGACGGTCCGCTTCGTGCGCGAGTTCCTCTGCGCGGCGCCGGCGAGCAAGCTCCTCTGCTTCGGCGGCGACTACGCCACGGTGGAGAACGTGGCCGGGCACGCGGCGGTGGCCCGCAGGGGGCTCGCGCTGGCTCTGCGCGGGCTGGTGGACGAACGGTGGATGGACGAGGGCTCGGCCCTGGCGCTCGTGCCGCGCCTGATGGGAGACAACGCGCGGGAGCTCCTCCGCCTCGACCGGGCCCGCCGGCTCGCGGGCCGGGCGACCGTCCCGGCCCCGGTGTGACCGCCGAGGTGGGACGGCCGCCGCGGCCCGTGGGGATCTCAGCCCCGGATGTTGAGCAGGGCCCCGGAACCCTTCGCGCCTTCGTGGCCCCCGTCGTTGTCCCCGTCGGTCGCCCGGGCGCCCGAGGCCGGTACCCCCGGGCGGGGCTTCCCCGCCTGCGCGGGCGCCGCGCGGCCCTTGGGCTGGACCGTCGGGGTCCAGGCGGGCCCCTGGGCCGCGACCGCACCGATCGGCATGATGGCTGTCACCCCCTCGCCGTCCCTGCAACGACGCCCGCCCTGACGCCGGGATGACGGCGCGCCCCTATCCCCCGCGCCGCGCGGCCAGCAGCCCCTCCAGGGCGGCCGCGGCCTCCACCGCGAATGCGGGATCGTTGATGTGCGCGTCGACCTCGCGGACGGGGATATCGGGTCGGAGGGCCTGCCGCAGGGCCGCTCGGAACGCGCCGTCCGCCTCGGGATCCCAGAAGACCTCGCCCTCGCGGTCGAGGGCGGACACCCCGCGCAGGGGCAGCAGGACCAGCACCGGCCCGCGCGCCAGGGAGAGCCGGAGCGCGATCTCGGCCGCGATCGCGCGATTCTCCTCGGGGGTGGTGCGCATCAGCGTGACCTGCGGGTTGTGCCGGTGCAGGCGGCGGACGCGGAACCGCTCGGGCACGGTTTCGGGCGGGCCGAAGTTGACCATGTCCAACGCGCCCGGGGCGACGACCTGGGGGATTCCGGCGCGCCCCGCCGCGCGCAGGCGGTCCGGTCCGGCGGAGAGGACGCCGCCCACCACCTCGTCGGCCCACTCCGTGGTGGTGAGGTCGAGGACCCCGTCGACCACGCCGGAGTCGATCAGGTCCTCCATGGCGCGCCCGCCCTGACCGGTCGCGTGGAACACGAGGACCTCGAAGCCGTGGCCCTCCAGGTGCCTCCGCGCGGCGGTCACCCCGGGGGTGGTGACGCCAAACATGGTCGCGCAGACCAGCGGCCCGGCGCCGTGCTCCGCGGGGGGCGGCCCGGCGAGGGCCATGGCGGCGGCGGCGCGGGCGGCGTTGCGCAGCACCGCGCGGCTGACGCGGTTCAGTCCCGCGACGTCGACGACCGCGTGCATCAGGGTCACGTCGCGCAGGCCGACGTAGGGGGCCACGTTGCCGGAGGCCACGGTCGAGACGATGAGCTTGCCCGTCCCGACGGGCAGGGCCGCCATGCCCTCGGCGGCGATGGCGGTGCCGCCGGAGCCGCCGGCCGCGACCGCCGCCGCCACCTCGCCGCGCCGCCAGGCCTCGGTCAGGAGCACCCGGAGGCCGCGGCCCATCGCCGCCACCGCGTCGGCGCGCGGCATGGCGTCGACGGCCCGGGCGGTGCTGCCGGCGGCCGCGGCGACCGCCGCA
>JAJYVV010000145.1 GCA_021791815.1 Bacillota bacterium
CCACCCCGTGGCCCGCGCCCCCCCCGGTCAGGAGCACCGCGCCCGAGCCGAGCCGGGCGCGCAGGTCGTCCGCCAGGCTCCGCAGGCCGTCCACGCCGACGCCCGGCAGCTCGGCGCTGCTCAAGCGGAACGCCGACCCGTCCCGCCCCAGCTCCACGGCCGCCGCCGCGAGCCGCTCCGCGCGCTCCAGGGCCTCGCGCCGCTCCGCGGCGGCGCCCGCCCGCTCGCGCTCGGCCAGCCGCTCGGCCAGGTCCGCCACCCGGAGGGCCACCTCGCCGGGGCGGCAGCGCAGGATGGCCGCGGCCCGTTCCAACTCGGCGCGGCCGGCCACCAGCATCGCCAGCACACCCGGCCCGGTCACCGCCTCGACCCGCCGGACCCCGGAGCCGATCCCGCTTTCGCCGGTGAGGTGGAAGAGCCCCACCTCCGCCGTGCTGCCGACGTGCGTGCCACCGCAGAGCTCCAGCGACCAGTCCCCCATGCGCACGACCCGCACCCGCTGCCCATACTTCTCGCCGAACAGCGCCATGGCGCCCATCCGCCGCGCGTCGTCGAGGTCGGTGACGAACCACTCCACCGGAAGGGGGTCGAGGATGTGGGCGTTGACCAGGGCCTCGACCCTGCGCAGCTCCGCCGCCGCCACCGGACCCTCGGCGGTGAAGTCGAAGCGCAGACGCTCGTCCGTGACGAGGGAGCCGGCCTGGTGCACGCCGGTGCCCAGGACCTCGCGCAGCGCGCGGTGGAGGAGGTGGGTCGCGCTGTGGTTGCGCTCCACGTCGCGGCGCCGGCCGGCGTCGACCTCCGCCGTGACCCCCGCGCCGTCGCGCAGCACGCCGCCCTCCACGCGTCCGATGTGCAGGAACACACCGCGCCCGGCGCGGCGGGTGTCGGTGACGCGGAGCCGGGCCCCGCCGTCGGCGGGGCCGGCGCGCAGCTCGCCGTGGTCGCCGACCTGGCCGCCCCCCTCGCCGTAGAACGGCGTGCGGTCGAGGACCACCGTGACCTCGTCGCCCGGCCGGGCCTCCTCCACCCGCGACTGGCCCGAAAGGAGCGCGAGCACCTCGCCCTCCGCCCGCAGCTGGTCGTACCCGAGGAACGTCGTCGCGGGCAGATCCTCGAGCGCGGGCCCTTCCCCGTAGGCGCGCGCCCGGGCCCGCCGATCCGCGCGGGCCCTCCGCCGCTGCTCCTCCAACGCCCGCTCGAAGGCGGCCGTGTCGACGATCAGCCCGTTCTCCTCGGCCACGTCCAGGGTCAGATCCAGGGGAAAGCCGTACGTGTCATACAAACGGAAGACGGTCTCGCCGGAGATGTGGCGGCCGCCGGAGGACCGGACCTCCTCCACGACGCGGTCGAGCAGGGCCAGCCCGGACTCCAGGGTCTCGGCGAACCGCTCCTCCTCGGCGCGGATGGCGGCCTCCACCGTGCCCGCGCGCAGCTCGAGCTCGCGGTAGGCGCCGTCCATGGCCCGCGCCAGGGGCGCCCGCAGGCGCCAGAGGAACGGCGCCTCGAGGCCGAGGCGCCGCCCGAAGCGCGCCGCCCGGCGCAGGATGCGCCGCAGGACGTAGCCCCGGCCCTCGTTCGAGGGCAGGACCCCGTCGGCGATCAGGAAGCAGCAGGCCCGGGCGTGGTCGGCGATGACGCGGAACGGCAGCCGGTCTTCGCCCTCGGGGTAGGGGCGCCCCGACAGCTCCTCCACGGCGGCGATGATGGGCCGGAAGAGGTCGGTCTCGAAGATGGACCCGGCGCCCTGCAGGACGGCCGCGATGCGCTCCAGGCCCATGCCCGTGTCGATGGAGGGCCGCGGGAGCGCGTGCAGCTCCCCGGCGGCGTCGCGGTCGAACTGCATGAACACGAGGTTCCAGACCTCGAGCCAGCGGTCGCACGAGCAGCGGCCCACGCCGCACTCGGGCGCGGCGCAGCGGTGCTCCGGCCCGCGGTCGAAGTGGACCTCGCTGCAGGGCCCGCAGGGGCCCGTCTCGCCCATGGCCCAGAAGTTGTCCTTCTCGCCGAGGCGGACGATGCGCTCCTCGGGCAGCCCAGCGGTCTCCCGCCAAAGGGCCGCGGCCTCGTCGTCGTCGCGGAAGACGGTCACCCACAGCCGGTCCGGCGGCAAGGCCCAGACCGTGGTGAGCAGCTCCCAGGCGTAGCCGATGGCCTCGCGCTTGAAGTAGTCCCCGAAGCTGAAGTTGCCGAGCATCTCGAAGAACGTGTTGTGGCGCAGCGTCCGCCCCACGCTGTCCAGGTCGTTGTGCTTCCCGCCGGCGCGCACGCAGCGCTGCGCGCTCGTGGCGCGCCGCAGCTCGCTGCGCGCGCGGCCGGTGAAGACGTCCTTGAACTGGTTCATGCCGGCATTGGCGAAGAGCAGCGTCGGGTCGTCCTCGGGCACGAGGCTGCTGGAAGGAACGCGCACGTGGCCGCGCGCCTCGAAGAAGCGGAGGAACGCCTCGCGGATCTCGGCCGACGGCATCCCCGACACGCGCTCAACCTCCGTCCGCCTGCCCGGTTCCGCCCCGCGAGCCAAGGCGGCGCACGGCCGCGGCGGGCGGCGGAGCCGCCCGGGAAGCAGGGGCCCGCGTCCATCCGGGCCCTTCGCGGCCTTGCACCGCGACGGCCAAGCGTCAAGTCAGGCTACGCGGCCGCCGCGCCTGCGTCAAGGCGCGCAGCGCGTGCCGCGCCAGGACGCGCAGGGCCGCGGCGGCGGGCACGGCCAGGATGACGCCGGCGAGCCCGCCGACCCGCTCCCCTCCCAGCAGGACCGCGATGACCACGAGCGGGTGCAGGAGCACGGAGCCGCCGATGAGGCGCGGCGTGAGGAGGGCGCTCTCCAACTGCTGGATGAGCAGGAAGGCGGCCGCGACCTCCAGCACGGCCACCCACCCGCCTCCCGCCGCCGCCACGGCGAGGGCGGGAACGGCCCCGAGGATCGGACCGAAGTACGGGATGAGTTCGCCGAGGCCCGCGACGAGCCCGAGGACGACCGCGTAGCGCACGCCGAGGACGGCGAGCGCCGCCGCCGCCAGCGCGCCCACGGCGGCGGCGAGAAGGAGTTGGCCGCGGATCCAGGCCGAGAGCACCCCGTCGAGCTCCGCCAGGCAGCCCATGGCCGGCGCCCGCCCGCCCGGGGGGAGCAGCCGCGCGAAGCCCTCCTTGAGGCGCCCGGCGTCGGCCAGCAGGTAATAGGCGAGCACGGGCGCGAGGATCGCCGAAAGGCCCAAACCCACCAGGCCGACCAAGCCATCCAGGGCCTGCCGCGTGGCGGCGGCGGCGCCGGCCTCCAGGCGGGCGACGAGGCCGTCGGCCGCTTGCCGGACGGCCGCGGGGAGCGGCAGGCGGGCGTATCCCGTCCGGACGGCCGCCAGGTGCCGGTCGGCCGCTCCGGCGAAGGCCGGCAGCTGGAACAGCAACCGCGCGAGCTCGCGGACGGCGTCCGGCAGCACCAGGTCGGCGGCGGCGGCGGCGAGGAGCCCGAGGCCGAGATAGACGAGGAGGATCGCCGCGCCGCGCGGCAGGCGCGCGCGGCGCTCCAGCAGCCCGACGGCCGGTGCCACGAGATAGGCGAGCAGGGCGCCCAGGGCGAAGGGCACCAGCGCCCCGCGCAGCAGGTAGAGGGCGGCGGCGACCGTCAGGGCGGCGGCCAGGGCCCACCACGGCCAGGGGAGCGCGGGCGCCCGGGCGCGCAAGGGCCCGGCCGCGGGGCCGCCCGGCGCCAGGTCCAGCGCCGCTTCCAGGTCGGCGCTGGCCGCTGGCGCGGTGCGCGCGCCGGACGCCTCCGCCGCGCCGGCGTCCCGGGGCGGCCCCGGGAATGCCATCGGCCCCCCTCCCCGCTGGGGTCGTCGGGGCGGCGCGCGGGGTGGCCGCCCAGCGACCCGTGCCCGTTCGGAAGCCGCCGTTCGGTCCTTCCGGCTCATCCTGCTGCGGCGGTGGGGCCGGCCTCCGGCGCCGCGTGGACGGCCGGCGCGGCGGCCGGTACCCCGAGGGGGACGCCGCCCAAGCCGGCCGGCTCCGGCTGGACCTCGACGAGAAGCCCGTCGGGGTCGAGCGCGAAGAGGCGCCAGTTCCCCGGGGCCCCGTGGAACTCCAGGCAGCAGTTCCAGCAGAAGAACTCGTGGGTACCCACCTGACCGGTTTCCGTCCGGCCGCAATTCGGGCAATGCACCGGAGACCACAGCCCCCTCATACCGGCGGGACCAGCAACCACCCCTGGCGCCCCTCGCGGAGCGCTTCCGCGGGCAGGAATCCCTGCCCGTGCGCGATGTCCCCCAGGAAACCCTGGGAGACGACGAAGCCCGTCACCTCGCCGCCGTCGGGACGGAAACAGACGTCGGCCACGATGCCGACGTCACGCCCGTCCTTCCCGAGAACCCTGCGCCCGACGATCCCGGCGTGGGTCTGGCGGAGGCCGCGCAGCCGCGCGCCGTCCCGAGCGGCCAGCACGACGGGCCGCCGCAGCAGCACCGCGGCCGGCCCGATCGCGGCAACCTCCTCGAACGGCACCAGGCCGCGCCGCGCCCCCCGGCCCCCCTGGAGCAGCAGGGCGATGACCCGCTCCCCGCGACCCGAGAAGACGAGGTCGGCGACCCGGCCGGCGGGCCGGCCGTCCCCGCTCATCGCCGGCAGCCCGATGACGTCGCTGCGGCGAAGCGTGCCGACCCCCCCTGCTGGGAGGAAGGATCCCGAGGGTGACAGCCGATTATGCGCCGAGTTCCGCGCGGAGGGGAGGGTGGGCCGGCGGCCGCGGCGGGGAAGGGCCGCGCTCCGGGACCGGGAGGAGCCCCGTTTCAGGGGGCGGCCGAGCGTTGGGCGGCCACCACCTGCGTGTCGCCCGGCTTCGCCCCGGCGGCGAACCCGGGCCCACCGGCGGACGCCGTCGCGGGGCCGCCCGCCGCCTGCTCCGCGCGCCGAACGCCGCCCGGACCCTGCACGCCCTCGGCCAGCATGGCGAGCTGGCTTTCGAGGTGGCTCCGCAGCTGGGCGCGGAACCCCGCGGCCTCCCGGTGCAGCTGCGCCAGACGGTCCTCGTTCTCGCGCACGCGCGCCTCGGAGCCGGCGATCCGTCGCCCGGCCTCCTCCTCCGCCTCGCGGACGATCAGCTGCGCCTCCTTGCGCGCGGCCTGCTTGACCTCCTCGGCCGTCTCCTGCGCGACGATGAGCGCGCCGTGCAGGGTGTTCTCCAACTGCCGGTACTGCTCGACGCGGGCGCGCAGCGTCTCCACCTCGTCGCGCAACTCGGCGTTCTGCTTGAGGAGGGTCTCGAAGTCGGCGACCACCCGGTCGAGGAAATCGTCGACCTCGTCCTCGCTGTAGCCGCGGAGGACGCGGCGGAACTCCTGATTGTGGATGTCGAGGGGAGTCAGCACGGTCCGCACCTCCTGTGAAGACGCCGGGCCGGGGTGCGGCGGGGAGGCGCGCGGCGCCGCGGGCACGCCAAGGCCCGGCGCCCGGCCTACCCCACCAGCAGCCGGACCAGCAGCCAGCGCACCACCTGAATCGCGATCATGAGGATCAGGGGCGAGAAGTCGATCGCGGCGCCGCCCGGCAGCCGCCCGCGGATGGGCTCCAGGAGGGGCTCGGTCACCTGACGCAGGGCGCGCTCCAGCGCGCGGAGCCAACCGCTGCCGGCCACCATGCCCGGGATCCAACTCAGGATCGCCTGGATGAACACCACCCAGAACAGGACGCTGAGCGCGGTCAGGACCGCGTCCACCACGACGGCGAGCATCCCGCCACCACCCGCCAGGGCGGCGGTCACCGCCCGTCGCGTTCGGCGATGCGCAGAGCGATGGGAAGCGTGACCTCCACCCCGGAGGGGGCGAAGAGCACCACCGACCCCACGCGGTGCATCTCGCCTCCCAGAGCATACACGCTCCCGGCGAGGAAATTGATGAGCCGCTGGGCCAGGTCCCGCTCCATCCCGTCCAGGTGCAGGACGACCGGCTGGCCACCCTTGAGGTGGTCGGCGACCTCCTGCGCCTCCTCGAAGCGCTTGGGCGCGGAAACGACGATGCCAAGCGCCGGGCCGGCGATGCGCGTCACGGTGGCGCCGCCGCCGCGCGGCGGGGTGCGGCCCGCGACCGGCGCGGGCTCGTCGGCGAACACGCCGCGGGAGGCGCGGACCGGGGGACGGCGACGGGTCTCGTGGCGGGCCGTGGCAGGAACCGCGGCCGGCACGCTGGAGACGACGCCTTCCTCCTCCTCGCCCTCCTGCTCCTCCTCGAACCCGAGGAAGGCCAGCATCCGGTCCCACATGCCCGCCGCCACCTCTCCATCGCTTCCTTTCCCACACCCGCGGCCCGCTTCGCGCCCATCCGCCCCAGATCCAGCACGGTATTCCCGTCGATCCCGATGCGACCGCCCCGGACTCTCCGCGCGTCCGGGGCGCGTATCCCCTGCATCCTCGTTGCGCGGCCGCGCGCAGCATCCCGTTCAAGGGAGCGGCGCCGGCCGCCAGTGCCTGGCCCATTCGGAGGCCATGGCGAAAGTCCTCTCGGCTCCGCCCCGCGCGCTCGCGAAAGGTAGAGGCCGCGGAAGCCGAAGGGTGCGATGCGGTCAGCCGTGGGCCGACGCGGCCGCCGGTCGATCCGCCGGGGGGCGGTTCCCGAAGATGGCGCTGCCCACGCGGACGATGGTGGCGCCCTCCTCGACGGCCACCTCGAAGTCCCCGCTCATGCCCATGGACAGTTCGGGCAGGGCGAGCCCGGACGAGGCGCGGAGCCGCTCCCGCAGGAGCCGCAGCGTGGCGAACGCGGGCCGGGCCGCCTCCGGATCGGCGGTGGCGGGCGCGATGACCATGAGGCCCAATGGCCGCAGGGCATCCAGCCGCTGCACGTGGCCGAGCAGCTGCGCGGCGCCGGCCGGGGGGACGCCGCCCTGGCTGGAGCGCCCGGTGAGAGAGACCTGGATCAGGACGTCCTGCGCCGCGCCCGTCCGCTCCGCCGCGCGCTGCAACGCGTCCGCGAGGTCCCGGCGGTCCACGGAATGGACCAGGACGAAGCGGCCGGCGACCGCCCGGGCCTTGTTGCGCTGCAACTGGCCGATCATGTGCCAGCGGATGCCGGCCAGGGCCGCGATCTTGGGCAGCGCCTCCTGGACCCGGTTCTCCCCGCAGTCGGAGATGCCGGCGGCCGCGGCCAGCGCCACGTCCCCGGCCGGCCAACCCTTCCCCACCGCCACCAGCCGAACGCTCGCCGGATCTCGCCCCACGCGGACCGCGGCGGCGGTGATGCGGCGCCGCACCTCCCGCACGGCCGCGGCGATCTCCGCGGCGCGGGCCCCGCGGTCCGCACCCGCCCCGCCGGCCGGGAGGCCGGCCTGCGGCGGGGCTCCGCCGGGCGGATCGGCACCCAGAAGAGGCTCCCCCTCGCTTCAGCGCAGGTCGGTCAGGCGCGCGGACACGGTCTCCAGCGCGGCGCGCGCCACGGGCCACCCCATCCCGAGGAGGACCGCCAGGGCCGGCTGCACCTCGGCCCAGGCCGGATGGGACTCGGCGAGGGATCGCTCGAGGCGCTCGGCCGCCGCGCTGCCGGCGAGCGCCTCCGGGGAGCCCACGCGCGAGAGGGCGTCCCGCACCGCGGACGACCCCGGCGGCTTCGCCTCGGGGGCGGCGTCCACGTCGACGTGCAACTGGACCAGGGCGCGGCGGAGGAGGCGCTTGGCCTCCGCGAGGTCCTGCCGCATCCGCCGGTCGTGCTCCGCCGCCGGAAAGGCGGCGACCTCCTCGGCCGAGGCGGCGTGCACCGGGCCGGCCCGGAAACGCAGGCCCTGGAACTCGACGACGGCCGGATGGAAGCCGAGGGTCTTCCGCAGGAGCTCGGCCGTAGACGCCTGCCACCGCCGGAACTCGGACGACGCCCGCGATCCGCCCATCAGCTCGTCGATCTCGCGGTACCGGGCCAGCAACTCGAGAGTGAGCGTCGGCACGTGCCTCACCCCCTCGGGCCCTCCGGGGGAATTTCCGCGGGCGTGGACCATGCCCCTGCAACCCAGGGCGTCATCCAGCCCGGGTGCGCGAGGACGCGCACGCCGGGCGGGATGCCCTCCACCACCGCGGTGCGCGCGCCCAGGGACAGGACCTGGACGCCGACGCGCCGCGGCCGGCCGGGACGCGCCTCCGGCCCGAGGACCAGGACGGCGGGGCCCGCCCGCAGGGCGCCGGCGGGGACGATTTCGCCCTCCGCGTGCGGCAGGCGCACCACGGCCTCCGTCCGCGGCGGTGGGCCGGGCTGGGGGCCGGCGCCGACGGGCGCGAGGACCGCGAGGAACCGGCCGTCCTGGTCGGGCCCGGCGGCCAGCAGGGTCGCCGGTTGGGCCGCGCCGCCCCCGCGCCATCCGATCGCGAGCGCGCCGCCGCCCGCCGACACCGCGGGGAGGGCGGTCTCGGGCAGTGCCACGACCCAGAGGCCGGACCACGGAGCGCCGAGTTCGCCGATGGGCGCGCCGGCGGACACGGACTGCCCGAGCCGCGTGGGCGCCGCGGGGTCCCGCACCGCGCCGGGCGCGAGGTCGCCCAGGGCCGAGGCGGACATCGCGGCGAGCGGGTCGACCCCGGGATAGAACCAACCCGCCTGCGCGGCGCGCACGACGCGGGCGGCCGGGACCGAGGGCCGGGCGGTATCCGCGCCTCCCGAGCCGTGGCCCGCGGCCTGCGCGCAGCGCCGTCCGAGGCAGAAGGGCCCGGGGTCGCGCGCGCCCAGCGCCGCGGCGCCCGCGGGGGACACGGCCCCGGGCGGGAAGGCTGGGAGCCCGTTCCAGCGCGCCCACGCGGGAAGCAGCGGGACCGCGGCGGGACCGGCCGGCGCGGGCGAGACGGACGCCAGGGGCGCCCCCGCCGCCACCAACCCCTCCGGCGCCAGGGCGGTGATGCGCCCGGCGATCGGGGCGCCCACGTCGGAGCCGGGGTGGACGAAGGCGGCGGGCCCGGACCACGTGGCGGCCGCCGTCCCCGCGAGGACCGCCGTGGGCGCGGCCAGGCGCAGGGCCAGGCGCGGCGCAAACCAGGCGGCGAGCGTGGCGACCGCCGCCGAGCGTGCCGCACGGGACCTGTTCGGATCCGGCGGGCCGACGGCCAGGTTCTCGAGCGCCATGTACGACCTGCGGCTGCTGTCGCTGACGGCGAGCGTGCTGCTGCTCGCGGTGCTCTGCTGGATCCTGCTTGCTGCGGTCCAGGGCGTGCTCCGCGCGCGGCACCGCCAGATGGCGCTGCTGAAACTGCTGGCGCACGGCGACCCAAAGGTTCCCGGCGCCCTGGTCGTC
>JAJYVV010000146.1 GCA_021791815.1 Bacillota bacterium
GTCAAGCGCAAGATGTCGAAGTTTCCCGTCAAGCGCCCCGCCCAACGGTGTCCCCAGCCCAACCTCCCTCCCGAGAAGGCCGTCCGCATTGTGGCTTAACCGAACGGTATTGCCGCGGATCCCGAAGAGGATGCTGACCCGCGCGGCGGCGCTGTTGGGCATCATCATGGGCACCACCGTGGGGCCCACCCGGTGTCGGTCCATGCGCCGCGCCTCGCGCCGGCCGACCGCGACATCGGGGTCGAACCCGCGCACCACGCCGACGAAGCGCGTCCTGAGCCTCGACGGGTCGAAGGGCGGACGCGGGGGCGGTCGCGATCGAGGTCGCCCTCCCCGTCGCGGCGGCCGCGGCGACCGCCGAGGTGATGCCTTGCGGCAGCCAGACCAGCCGGGGTGAAGGCCCGGTGCGAGAAGCTCGACTCCGTTCCCACCGGCTCCGCGGCGCGCGCCTGGGCCGCCACCCGCTCCAACTCCCCCAGCGCCTGGCGGCGCTCCGCCGGGAGATCGGCCGACGCGTCCAGCGTGGATGCCACCCCGAGCTCCGTCTGTGGGCGGAACGCGGTCCAGCGGAAGGAATGGTCCGCCGACAGTCTCGCGGCCGGGGGACGGCCCCCGGGGTGGAGGGCGCGCAGCCCGCGGGCCGCCGCGCGCCCGCAGCGGCGCCCGGCCGACCTCCGACACGCAGAGCAGGTCCGCCCGGGAGGGGGAGCGGGGCTGGCGCCGCCACCCGCGCCGCGGCCTTCGTGGTGCTGCGCCGGCTCGCCGGCGCGGGGACCGTCCAGGTGCTCGACGAATTCCAGGCCTGGCGGGACCTCCCGGCGCGCGGCGCGTTCCCCGCCAGCGCCCGGGTGCGGGCCGTGCCCCACGCGCACCGCGCGGGCGTGAGGGTCGTACCCGGTGCTGGTGGTCGTCTCCGGCCTCGATCCGCTGATCGCCCGCCTCGCCGCGGCGGGGACCCACACCGAGCGCATGTCTTGGTCGGAGGTCGCCGGCAGCCTACCGCCGGAGGGCGTCCGCCGGGCCTGCGACGGTCGCCGGAGCCCGCGTCGACGACGCCCTCGCCGAGCAGATCGCTCGGGTTGCCGCGGGAAAGCCGTGCTCCATCCAGTTCTTCGGCGCCTACCTCTGGCCGGCGGCGGGCGAGGCGCACCTGCTGCCCATGGACGTCTGGCGAGACCACCGCGCCGAGATAATCGCGCGGGTCGACGCCGACTTCTTCCGGCCCCGGTACACCCGGCACGGCGACGCTGCCGCGGTGGAGGCCGTGCTGGGGCGGGCTCCCCGACGGGCAAGTGTGGCCGGGATGATCGCCGAGGGCCTGATCTACCGTCCGGACCGGGGCCGTGTGGCCTTCGCCACGCCTGTGCGGCGACTTCCTTCGGCGGCGGCACGCGGGCGACGGGCGGGCCCGGCACCGCGGGTGTCTCCCGCCACGGACCGCTCATCCCGGCGCCTGCCCGGACCGCAGCCGGTACAGGTCCCGGTGCGCCCGGCGCGCCCCGGCCACCAGGCCGGCGTACGGGACGTCCGTCACGTCCACCAGGCCGACATTGTAGTCCTCGCCGTCGAACCGGCCCGTCACCGGCTCGTCGACCCAGCGGAACCAGTGCGCCCCGATGCAGGCGGGGTGGGCGGAGGCGGCCCGCACATACGCCTCGTACGCCTCCCCGCGCTCCGCATCATCGCGCACCGGAACGATGCCCGCGGAGAGGCCCCGGCCGCGAACCCCGAAGGAGAACTCGCCCAGGAGGACCGGCCTCCCCGCGAGGGCCTCCAGGCGCGTAAGGTCCGCGGCCGACGGCTGCCGGCGGTAGCCGTTGCGCGAGATCGCGTCGAAGGCCCGGCACGCCCGCAGGTATGGTTCGGGCAGCGCCGCGGTGTGGAAGCGCGGGCCGAGGAGGAGCCGGCCCGGATCAAGCTCACGCACAGCCCCGCAACACACCGCGTAGAAGCGTTCCAGCAGCCACCCGCCGAAGTCGCCCCCGTCGGCCCGGAGCCCCTCGGGGCCGGTGCGCGCATCCGGGGGGCCGGCGCACACGGCCTCCCACGATCCGAAGGGCCTCCCCCAGGCGCGTCCCAAGGCCTCGATGTCGCCGCCGTACCGGTCCCGGACCCATGCCAGCGCGGCCCGCGCGGTGTGCGGGGGACCTCCGGCCCACACCGTCTGGAGGGGGTGGGGCGCGCCGGGCCACGTCCAGGCGGGCTCATTGCCGCGGAAGTAGCCGATCAGGGACGGGTCGCCATTGTGCCGCTCGACCTGGGCCTGAACGGCATCCCGCGCCTGCGCGGGGAACCCGGGATCGAACACGTCGGGCAGGCGGTCGCACGCGGAGTCCAGGCCGAAGAGCCCGATGACCCAGGGCACCGTGCCGCCCGAGGCGAGGGGCACCTCGGACCAGTGGCCCACCGTGTCGAACCCCCAGTGGGCGAGGCGTCGGCGCGCGGCCGCCGCCCGCCGCGCCGACGGAGGTTCGCCGCGTGGAAGTCCGCCCGACCGGCCGCGGTCCGCGCGGGCCCGAGGTCGGCGAGCAGCGGCTCCCTGCCCCCCACGGGCCCCTCCGCGCCGGGCGCCACGACCGCAGGGCCCACGGAGAAGAACGGATGGCCGTCCGGGTCCACGAGCGTCCAGCGTTCCCCGTGGCGCCCGATGCGGAAGCGGCCGGTCCCTTCGAGCCGGCGGCGCGCGTCGCCGCTCCGCCCGCAAGCTCGCGGTCCTCCGCCGCCCACGCCGCGCGGACCTCCGCCTCGGAGCGCGGCGCGCCCTGCAGGCCCGTCCATTGCCCGAGGGCGTCCACCACAGGGTGCGGGTCGACGATCGCCGGCGCGGCCGGCCCGGCCTCGGCGCGGAACCCCTCGATGCGCAGGCCCGCCGGAGGCCCGTCCGGGACGAACGTCACCGCGTGGACGGACGCGAGATCGACCGGGTCCGGCCCGCCGCCGGCAAGGAAGTACCCGGGGGGCGCCGGCCCCGAGGGGGGAGCCCGCAGGACCTCGACGGGCAGGGCCACGCGCAGGCGCAGGCCCGGCTTCACCACGAGGAACAGGCGCCAGCGGCCGCGGGCGTGCTCGATCTCGACGCGGACGCGGGCGCCCGTGGCGGACTCCATCTGCCACACCAGGCACGCAGCGCCGGACCAGTCCCAGGGCCCCTGGATCCGCAGCGCGCCCCGCCCGGGGCCCGCTCCCCCACGCCCCTCCACCCCCCGAGGGTTCGCCGGCGCGGCCGCGCCGGCCTCGGTCGAGGCCGGCCCCGTCCCCCTGGGGACCCGCCCTGGAACCTACGCCGTCCGGCTGGGCGCGCCGCGGTCGTCCCGCGCGACCCCGTCCCCCGGCCCCGCCGCGGTGGCGCCGTCGCCCCGCGCGGGGGCCGCCTCCTCCGGCGGCGGCTGGCCGCGGAAGGCGTAGTAGTACATCAGGGCGTTCAGGCCCATGAACAGCGCGGCCCCGTAGAGCGGGGTGTCGACGAACGTCTCCATCAGGATTCCGCCGACGATGGGGCTGATGGTCGACGTCGCCTGCGCGGGCAGCATCCCGATCGCCGCGACCATGCCCCTCCGCCGCTCGTCCGCGACGCCCATCACGTAGGACTGCCGGGCGGGCAGCCCCAGCGAGTTGAACGCCATGCGCAGGGCGTAGGCGATCCCGGCGAGGACGAACGTCGGCATGAGCGCCATGCCGACCAGGATCGCGACGCCGATGACGCGCGTCAGGACCACGGTGCGCACGGCCCCCAGCCTGGCCGTGAGGCGCGCGGCGCCGAGGTAGGGCAGCGCCGTGACCAGGTTGATCACCGTGTACAGGACGCCGATCTCCGCGGAGCCCACGCCGTAGCGGACGTGGAACCAGTACGTGAGCAGGGGTCCGAGGAACCCGATGCCGAGGCCGTTGACGCCGTTGGTCACCACGAGCCGCCCGAGGAGTTGGCCGGTGGAGAGGCCGGGGCGGGCGTCGGCGGCGCCCCCGCCCGGAGCGCGCATTCCCCCGCCCGAGGCCGTGGGCTGGGCACGTGGCGGCGCCTCCCGGATGGGCAGGGTCACCGCGAACATGGCGACGCTGAGCAGGGCGCCGATCCAGAAGATCACCCGGTAGGCGTCGAGCCACGTCCAACCGGCGGCGTGCAGCGCGCCGGGGACCACCGCCACCAGCGACCCCGCGGCGCCCGCCAGAACACCGACGAACCCGATCCGGCCGAACACCGCCGTCCGTTCGCGGCCGGGCACCGACGCCGCGAGAAGGGGCTGCTCGGCCGGGAGCACCGGCCCCCACTGGCCGCCACTCCCCGCCCCGCCCCCGCGCCCGACGCCCCCGATGCCGCTGCCGAGCACCAGGACGGTGGGGTTGCCGCTCAGGGCGATGGCCGCGGCGCTCAGCGAACCGAGGGCGGCCAGGCCGAGCAGGGCCGTGCGCCGCCCGAAGCGATCCCCGAAGAACCCGACCGCCGCGACGAGGCCCGCCCCGGCGAGGGCGCTCAGGGTGAGGATCGCGCCGACGCCGACGCTGCGGAAGCCCTCCTGGGCGAGGTACAGGGGGAAGACCACGGTCAGGAACGCGGTGCCGAAACTGCGCAGCGCCCGGCCCGCGAAGAGCCACCGCAGATTGCCGCTGGGCAACGATGCGCCTCCATGCATGCGGGACGGGTGGCGACGGCGCGAGGCCGCAACACATCCATAACATTCGCCCGCCCGGTCGCCGGTCCTTTCGGGACCCGAGCGATTCCCGGCGCCGCACCGATCCCTGGGCGCTCCAGGCGTGGAGGAGCCCGTGGCGCCGGCTACGCACCGGGCTTCGCGGACGGCTCCTTCGGCTCGCCTGGGACGGCGGCACGGGCGCGGGCGGCCGGTCTATCCCGCGGATCGTGGCCGCCAGGGCGGCGTCCGCTTCCTGATATCCCCTCGCGCGAGGATCGCCTCGCTGCAGCATCCCGTTTGGAGACCGGCGAGCACGGACCGGGCGGGAAGGGGCGCGACCGGCCCGGAGTCGCCACGGGTTGGGAGCCTGGCGCGAATGCGGCCCCTCGGCGGGGCAGCGACGGGTTTCACGACACCGCCGATTCTCGCCCGGCCCGCCGCGGCGCCTCCGTGGCCGCTGGACGAACGCCGGTGCGGCATGGTGACGTGTCACGGGAGGCGTCCGAATGGATTCCATGCACAGGCGGGTCGCCAACTACCGGCGCCGGCTCCGTGAGGCGGGGCTCAGACCCGTCCAGATCTGGGTCCCGGACACCCGGAGGCCGGGGTTCGCCGACGAGTGCCGGCGCCAGTCGCTCTCCCTGCGGGGCGATCCCGCCGACAAGGCCGCGCTGGAGTTCGTCGAACGGGCGGGGGATTGGGGCGAGCGTGAGTGATGCGGGGCGACCTGGTCACGGTCGCGGCGCCGGGAGCATACGGCAGACCCAGACCCGCCCTCGTCCTTCAGCCGGACCTATTCGCGGACCACCCCAGCATCACGGTGTGCCTGATCACTTCCGACCTTCGTGACACGCGCCTTTTTCGGCTGAACGTCGACCCGACCGAGGCCAAGCGGTTGGATCACACATCGCAGGTCATGGTGGATAAGATCCCCCGGGAAAGGGTTGGGTCCGTGATCGGACGCCTCGACCGCACCACGATGGTCGCCGTGGACCGAGCGCCGGCGCTCTGGATCGGCATCGCTGGAGCCGGTGCCCGCACTTCTCCCGGCGTCAGCCTCGGATACCAGGCGCAGAGCGCCCGGCGATCGTCCTCGGCCACGGACGTTCCAAGACGAAATCGATGGGCACGGGGTGCGGCGCTCACCGGCCTGCCAACCAACACCTTCGGATCGGCGCTGACGCGCTCGCTGGCCAGCACCACCCTTGGGGCTCCCATGGACCGGGATGCGGCGCCAGCATACCCCGGGCGCTGGAAGGACGGAGTCTGTGCTCTTGCATCCGTGCGGGAAGTGGGACGGGGCAGACGTGGGCCCGGTCGCCGAGTGGCCACGGGACCGGCCAGGCGCGAATGGGACGGACGGACGGGGCACCGAGGCGTCACCGGTCCGCACTCCCCGCCATGCGCCGCGCACGGGCCCCCGACCCGGCGGTTCCTACGGCGCCTCCGGGGAGCGGTGATACGGGCGGTCCGCAAACGGCAGCGGATGACCCGTCTGGTTGCGGACGAAGTGGGCATCCCCCAGCAGCCAGTGATAGAGATTCGCGTATCGTCCGTCCGGATGGATCTTGACGCCCACGCCGCCGACGCGGCCATATTCGGCCCGCAGGATGGGCCGGATCGACTCGAACACGGGCGGAGAGTACCTGCCCTCCCCCGCCACGTAGGCGAGCGTGCACGAGGTGACCACATCCGCCAGTTGCAGCAACCGCACCAGCGCGGAACGGGTGGCGATGACGTTGAGCGCGATGCGGTCGAAGCGGACGTAGGATGTCCCGTGTTGGATCGTGTCCAGGCAACGCCCGAGGAACGATCCCTCGTCCAGCCGGTCCCCGCCCGGCGTGTCCACGAGGATGAGTCCCTGGCGCGCACGATCCAGGCAGTGGTTGGCTCGCTCGAGGAACAGGTTGACGACGTCTTCTTCGTGCGTGCCGGCGCCCCCGGCGGTTTGATGCTCCGTGTCCTCGATCACCACCAGCGCCTCGGCGCCCGCGTCGCGCGCGAGCCCGATCCCGCGACGGAAGAACTCCGTCCGCGCCTCGCCGGTCAGGTTGCTCCGCATCCAGAGTTCGCGGCCCGGCGACCACTTGAACTCCGATCGGGGCGGAAATCCGACCTCGGTGCACAGAGAGTCAAGCTGAAGCTCGAGCGCGCGCACGCATTCGCCGGGTATGTGGATGCCGCCCATGCCCACGAGGTGCCCCATGCCTGGGCGGGTGGGTCGTTGCTGCGCATCGTCGGCGGCGAAGAGATCCATGCGCGTAGAATAGGACGTGCAGCGTGCGCGCGTAAACGTCCACGCTCGCCCGCGAGGTGGTCCGCGTCCCCACCTGGAATATCGGGATCGGCGGACGCTGCCGGGGGCATCCCGCGCGCGGCACATCGTCCAGCAGGCGGCGCGCGCGATGCTCCGGATCGGCGGGGCCGGCCGCGATCCCGCGCATCCACTCCCGGCCGGCATCCGGCAGGGCCGGAGCCACGGCCGCCGCGAAGGCCGCCCGCAGGACCCCGCCACCCAGGGAGAAGGGCGGCAAGCGGGCGGCGGCCAGGGCGGCCGCGGGGTCTTCCCGGTGGGCCCGGCCATACCAGTGGCCGCGGGGGGCCTTCCCGCCGCAGGGCCGCGGCCAGGAGGGCCGTCCGCGCATCCGCCAGTATCGCCGCCGCCATCCGGCGGAGACGCGCCTGCCACGCCTCCAGCGCCCGGTTCCCTCCGCAGCCGGCGCGGGACGACGGGGCCCGCGTCGGCGGCCAGCACGTCGAGGAGGCCCCCGGCCAAGGCGCTGGCGCGCAGGGCCGCGTCGAGGTCGGCGAGGAGCGGCCCGACCCGGCCGCCCCTCCCGTGGCGCAGGCGCCGCCGGCCCACCAGGTCCCGTCGCACGCGCGGCGCCGACACCGACCGCGACGGAGCGCCGCCGCGCACGGGCCGCCCGCCCCGTTCCGCCCGGGCGGCCCGGGACGTTCGGGACCGCGGCGGCAGACGTGGTCCACGTGATGCGCGCCTGCAGGGAGGGTGAGCGCCGCCATGCTATCCCGCGCCGCCATCCTGGCCGCGGCGCGAGTGCTCGGCGAGGCGGCGGCGTCCCGGCCGGCGCGCGTCATCCCCTTGGGGTCCTACGCACGCGGCGAGGCGCGCCCAGACGGCGACGTGGAGGGAGTGCTCCTTGGCGATGCGGTGAGGGAGGGGAAAGTGCTCGTTGGGCCTGCCTGACGGTCCGGCCCTCTACCTCCGCAAGGCGGCCGAGGACGAGACCGCCCGCCGCAGGCTGGCCGGCGGCGCAGGGGTCCCCGACGAGATCGTGGGATTTCCCGGCCGGCAGGTGGCGGAGAAGCTCCTGAAGACCATTCTGCTGGCGCATGGCGCGGCGGTCGCACGGACACAGGACATTCGCTCGCTTCTCGACGCTGTGGCCGCGCTCGGATGGGCGCCGCCGGTGGCGGACGAGGCTCTCGCCGCCCTCACCCCGTACGCCGTGGACGACCGATCGGCGGTGGATCCAAGCCAGGAGCGCCTCGACCGACTGCGCACGCTCCTGGCGCACCTCCGGGCCTGGGCAACGGCTCCAGGGGAAGCCGGCCGGGTCCGGGGCCCCGAAGGGCGGAGGCAGGGACAGCGAGGACCGCCGCTCCCCGAGGACGTATGGTCAGGCGGCGCCCGGGAAGGCGGCGGGCGCCGGGGTGGGATGACCCGCCCCGGCCCTCAGCCCGCCGCGCGCACGTCCTCCAGCAGCCGCTCCACGAGGCGCTCCTGATAGGCGGGGGCGCCGGCGGCCGCGATGGCCCGCGCCGTCTCCCCCAGGGGCCCCTCCACCCCCAGCAGCCACGCCCGGTCGGCATCCGGCAGCACCGGAGCCGCCAGGCCCGCGGCCGCCTCGGCGTAGTCGCGCGGCGCCATGCGCCACGGGCGCAGGCGCGCGTAGCGCCGGGCCAGGCCGCCGGCGATGGCGAGCCCGTTGCGGTCGAAATCGCCGCCGTAGCGCAGGGCGTAGCCGGCGCCGTCCAGGGCGTCGAGCAGGCGCAGGGCCGCCGCGCTCAGGAACCCGCTCGTGCACACCAGGGGCGCCGAGTCCGCCGGGGCGCCGCGCACCAGGTGGGCGAAGACCTGCGGGTTCTCCACCACGAAGGCCGGGCGGCCGGGGCGCGGCGCCAGCCGCAGGTCGCGGAGCGCGCCCAGCGGCAGCGGCCAGCCGCCCCCGGCGGCCGCCATGGAGGCCACCACCGGGTGGGCGCTGCCCGCGAGGTGCGCCGCCAGCACCGTGGAGGAGACGTCGTCGACGTCCAGGCCCGAACGGGCGAGCAGGTAGGCCCAGGCCTCCGCGGGTCGCATGTCGGCCGGCGGCTCGCCGGCCTGCTCGCGCAGCGCCGCCTGCAGGAGCGCGCCCGCCGGCCGGCCGCGGTCCAGCGCGTGCGGGTCGCCGGCCACGGCCGCCGCGAAGACGGCCAGCAGCACGCCGCGCCCCCCCGGGGGGA
>JAJYVV010000147.1 GCA_021791815.1 Bacillota bacterium
GCGCGGGGTGCCCGGCGCGCCGCCGGGTCCGCCGGCGCGCGGCGCGGGCCCCCCGGGGGCGGCGAATTCCCCCGGTTCTTCGCGCAGGCAGCCGCGCATCGCGCGCGGACACCGCGGCGCGAACGGACAGCCCGGCGGGAGGGCCGCCATGCGCGCCGGCGCGCCCGGCAGCGGCTCCGGTAGCCCCCAGGCCAGGGCGGGCAGGCTCGTCCCCTGCGCCGCCCGTTCGGCCGGCTCCGCGCCCGCCGGCCTCGGCAGAGCCGCCACCAGGCCAAGGGTGTATGGGTGGGCGGGGCGCGCGAGCACGTCCGGGGTGGCTCCCCGCTCCACGATGCGGCCGGCGTAGAGGACGTGCAGGCGGTCCGCCACGCGGCCCGCCGCCCGGAGGTCGTGCGTCACCAGGACCAGTCCCATGCCGCGGGCGGCGCAGGCCCCGCGGAGCAGGGCCAGCATCTCCGCGGCCCGGATGGAATCCAGGCCCGCCGTCGGCTCGTCCGCCAGCAGCACAAGGGGATCGGCCGCCAGCGCCATGGCCACCGACGCCCGCTGGCGCATCCCCCCCGACATCTGGTGCGGGTAGCGGCGGAGGAGGGCCGGGTCCCGGCCGAGGCCGGCCTGCGCCAGCAGGTCCGCGGCGCGGCGCGCCGCTTCCCGCCGGCCCAGGCGCAGGTGCAGGCGCGCCCCCTCGGCCACCTGGGCCCCGATCGGCATCGTCGGGTCGAGCGCGGCCGCGGGGTCCTGGAACACCGCCGCGATGCGCCTTCCCCGGAGCCTGCGCAGGGCGGGCTCGCGGGCGGGCAGCAGGGTCTCCCCGGCGCACGTCGCGCGGCCCGAGCAGCGGGCACCCGGCGGCAGCAGCCCGAGGAGGGCCAGGAGCACCGTTGTCTTGCCGCTCCCCGACTCGCCCGCGAGGGCCAGGACCTCGCCTGCTGCCACTCGGAAGCTGACGCCGCGGACGGCCGCCACGTGGCCGCCGGGCAGTGGCAGGGCGACGCGGAGGTCGTCCACCTCCAGGACCGGACGCGCGGCGGGGGCGGGGGGAGGGGGATCGGTCACGGCCGGCCCGCCGACCGCGGATCGAACCGGTCGCGGAGGGCGTCCCCGAGCGCGTACAGGGCGGCCATCGTCGCGCACAGGGCGGCGGCGGGGAAGACGAACGGATAGGGGTGGAGCGGGAAGGCCTGCGCGCCGCCGGCGATCATCGACCCCCACGAGGGCACCGGGGGCTGGACGCCCAGTCCCAGATACGACAGGAAGGCTTCCAGGAAGATGGCCGACGGCACGTTGAACGACAGCCAGGCGAGCGCGGGTCCCGCGACGGCCGGGAGGACGTGGCGGGCGGCGAGCCGGGCGGGCGGGAGCCCGAGGGCGCGGGCCGCCACGAGGTGCGGCCGGCCCCGCAGTTGCAGCACCTGGCCGCGGACCAGCCGGGCCATGCCGAGCCAGTTCACCAGGGCGATGGCCAGCACGATGGCGGGCAGGCCGGGCCCGAACACGGCGAGCAGCAGGATCGCCACCAGCAGGAACGGCACCCCGTACAGGACGTCGACCGCCCGCATCAGGACGGCGTCGCCCGCGCCGCCGGCCAGCCCGGCCACGGTTCCCAGCACGGCGCCGACGCCGAGGTCCACGGCCGCCGCGAAGGCGCCCACGCCGAGCGAGATGCGGCCGCCGACCCACGTGCGGGCGAAGAGGTCCCGGCCCAGGGCGTCCGTGCCGAACCAGTGCGCCGCGCCGGGCGGAAGGTTGCGGGCGTCGAGGTGGATCTGGGCGTAGGGCCAGCGCGACAGCGCCGGTCCCAGCACGCATAGCGCCACGAGGCACGCCAGCACCGCCGCTGGCGCGGGCGGGACCGCCGCGACGCGGGGCCCGACGGGCGCCGCGCCGCCCGTCGGGTGCTCGGGACGGGGAGGTTCCGCGGTGCCCGGCGATCCGGCATCGAGGCGCACGAACCAATCCGCCGCCCGGGGCACCTAGGTCGGCCCCCGCGCGGGATCGATGCGCGGGTCGGCGAGAGCCGCGGCGATGTCGGCGGCCGCGTTGAGCGCGAGCAGGACGGTGCTGTAGAAGATGGTGAGGCCCAGGATGAGGGGATAGTCCCGGTCCAGGACGCTGTTGACGAACGACGCGCCGAGGCCCGGGATGGCGAAGACCGTTTCGACGACGAAGGAACCGGCGACGGTTGCCGTGACCAGCGGTCCCAGCAGCGTGAGGACCGGCGTGAGCGCATTGCGCAGGACGTGCCGCAGGAGAATCTGGGTCCCGGTCAGGCCCTTGGCGCGAGCCGCGCGCACGAAGTCGGCCGACAGCACGTCCGCCGCCTCGGCCCGGATCATGCGGCTGACGAGGGCACAGGGGAGGGCGCCCAGGGCCAGCGCGGGCAGGACGGTCTGGGCCGCGGTGCCCCAGCCCGCCACCGGTAGCAGCCGCGCCCGCACGCCCAGCAGGTAGTCGGCCGCCGTCGCCAGCACGAAGTTGGGCACGGCCATGCCCGCGAGGCCCACCACCGAGGAGGCCCGGTCCCAGGCGCCGCCGCGGCGGGCGGCGGCCAGCAGCCCGAGCAGGACGCCGCCGGGCACCGACCAGGCGAGGGCTTCCGCTCCGAGCGCGGCGGACACGGGCCCACCGGACCGGATTTCCTGGCCCACCGTCCGGTGCGGATCGATGAGCGACCACCCCAGGTGGCCGTGGAGCAGGTTGCCGACGTAGATCGCGTACTGCCGCGGCAGGCTGAGGTCCAGCCCGTAGCGCGCGTCGAGCAGGGCGCGGACGGCCGGGGTGCTCTGCAGGCTCGCGAACGGATCTCCGGGGAGCGCGTGCATCAGGACGAAGGTGAGCGTGACCACCACCCAGAGGGCGGCCACGGCCTGCGCGGCGCGCGCCAGCGCATGGCGGAGCAACGGGTGGCGCCGCATCCAGGCCGCGGCGCGGCCGCGCCGGCCCGGGAGGCCGGGAGGCACGGGCCGGTGGGGCGCGGTGGGGGGCTCGGCCGCCACGCTCGTACCTGCGCCTCCCTTTCGGACGCGGACCGGCGCGCTCCCGGGCTGTCCCGGACCTGGGCCGGCCGGGGGGACGGGCACGGCGGTCCCCCCGCGCCCGCCATCAGCTCGCGACCGTGACCGACAGGTGCGCCGCGCCCAGGTAGTAGTCGGGACCCGTCGGCGAGATGATCACACCCGACACGCCGGGTCGAACGATGTAGTTGCGGGCCGGCCACCACAGGGGGATCACGGGCAGCTGGGCGAGCAATTCCTTCTCGGCGGCGGCCAGGTCGGAGCCCCGCGGCGCCCCGGACGTGGCGCTCGCAGCCTTGAGGTCGCTGTTGAAAGCTGCGTCGCTCCAGCCCCCGAAGTTGTCGGGGCTGCCGCCCTGGAAGAGGTCGAGGAAGGTCGTCGGATCGTTGTAGTCGGCGTTCCAACCGATGAGGGCCAGCTGGAAGTCGCCCGACTCGACATCGGCGACGTAGGTGCTGTTGTCGGGGCTATCGATGGCCACCTGGATGCCGAGGGTGCTCTTCCACATGGCCTGCAGCGCCGCGGCTTCGTTTTCGCTGGCAGCGTCGGACGGGCACAGCAGCGTGAGGGCCGGGAGCTTGGAGAGTCCGGCCGCCCGGAGCCCCCCGGCCAGGTCGGCCCGGGCCTGGCTGGGGGCGGCCTGCAGCGGCAGGACGTGCCCCACGAGGCTCGTGAACAGCTTGCCGGGCATGTAGTCGATGACGGGCGGCGTGAGGGCGTAGGCGGGCTGGGCGCCTCCACCGGCCACCTGGGAAGCGAGCCCGCTGCGGTCGACCGCCTCCGAGAAGGCGAGGCGCACGAGCCTCTGGTTGAGGCCTGGAGTCTTGACCCCGAACTGCACGTATTCGACCGCCGACTGCGGCACACTCACGAAGCCTGGCTGGTGTTCGAACTCGGTCAGTTCGGGGGAACCGATCGTCGGGAGCACCGCGTCGATCTGCCCTGCCTGGTACAGGTTGGCCACGGTCGAGTCGCTGGGGACGATCTCGGCGTGGATGCCGGCGAGCGCCACATGGGACGCGTTCCAGTAGTCCGGGTTGCGTTCCATCTCGATGGAGCTGTTCGGCGACCAGGCGGAGAGCACGAACGGCCCGTCGGAGAGCAGGTGCTGGGGATCCTGCGCATACGCGGACATGCCCCAGCGGGCCACATCGGCCTCCGGTGCGGGGAAGTAGACGGGCAGGGCCGTCATCGGCAGCCAGAACGGCGTGGGCGCGGCCAGGGTGACGACCAGCGTGTCGGCGTTGGGCGCGCTCAGGCCGAGTTGGCTCTCCAGAGGCGCGATCTGCGCCACGGCCGCGCGATAGCCCGCCGCATCCTTCGCGGGGTCCGGGAGCTGCAGGTTCAGCAGCGCGTTCGCGCCCTGGATGTAGGCGAGCATGGAGGACTCCTGCGACCCGTTGCGCGGGTCGAGCGCCTGCTGCCAGGCGTAGACGAAGTCCTGCGCGGTCACGGGCGTGCCGTCGCTCCAATCGGCGGCGCGGAGGTGGAAGGTGTACGTCCTGCCGTCGGGGCTGACCGTCCAGCTCTGGGCGATGGCGGGCTGGGGGACGCCCGCCGCGTTCAGGCGCGTCAGGCCCTCCATCACCTGGTTCAGCACGTCGTATGAGATCTCGTCCTGCGTCGTCATGGAGTTGAGGTCCGTTGGATTGCCCGGCAGCGTGATGTCCAGGTAGGGCGGCGATGCCGCAGGCCGGGCGGGGCGTCCGCAGGCGGAGAGCAGCAGCAGTCCGGCGGCGGCCGCGGGGCCGAGCCGGCGGCGTGCCGCGGGGCGGCGGGCAGCGGCGGCAGGAGGCGGGCCATCCGGCTGCGCCGCGTCTCTGGACCACGACGGATCCGCGGGCCTGTCCAAGCGGGCACGTCGCGACATCGGCTGCTCCTCCCTGCACGGTGCCGGGGCGGCGACGGCCATCGTCAGGGCCGGACCGCCGTCCACGCCGGGCGCCGCGCAAGCGGCCTGCCGCCACACAGGCGGCTGGTCGCCAAAATTCGACACTGGGGGCCGATACCCTGTGCGCGCGGAAAGGCCGGTCCCATCCGCTTCATCGACGAAATGCGGCGCAATCCGCAGGGGTGCAGGCGCGCAAACGCGGGCGCCGCCGGCCGTCGGTCCGGGGCGGCCCTCCCGCGCAGCGGCGGGGTCCCTCGACGTGCTGGGGGCGTGCGGGTGCGCAGAGGGGCGCGATAGACTAGGGCCGCACCGCGGTCCCGGCGTCCAGGGCCGCCCGGGCGGCGAGGGCGATGCGCAGTGCGCGGATGGCGGAGGCCGGGCTCACCACCCCGCTCGGCTCGCCCCGGCGCAGGCAGTCCGCGAAGTGCGCCAACTGCAGCGTGTAGGCGTCCCCCGGCGGCACGGCGATCGGCGCCGGAGCCCCGGCGTCCGGATGCAGCGTGAGGGCGCTGAGGCCGCCGGCCTCGTCGGGACGCACCCCGCCCGCGCGGAAGACGTATTCCAGGACCCCCTCGTCGCCGCGCACCCGCAGGGTGGAGGTGAAGGGGTACCCACGGGGCATGTCCGAGGCGGCCTCGGCCGTGGCGACGGCCCCGCCGTCGAAGACGTACGTGGTGAACACGTGGCGGTCCCCTCCGACGGCCTGCACCAGGCGCGGCACGCCGAACAGGGACGCAAGGAAGTCGTGGTCGTGAATCTGCAGGTCGACGACCGGGCCGCCGCCGGCCGCTCGCGCGCCCCAGCCGTCCCCCACCCATCCGGGCCCCTCCTGGAGGCGTTCCGCAGCCGCCGACGTCGGCCGCCCGATGGCGCCCCCCAGAACCATCTCGCGCAGGCGGGCGTACTCCGGCCAGAACCGGACGACGTGGGCGACCAGCAGGAGGCGGTCCGCCCGGCGGGCCTCCGCCGCCATGCGCTCGCCGTCGGCCGGATCGAGGGCGATGGGCTTTTCACACACCACATGGCGTCGGGCGGCGAAGGCCGCGACCGCCACGTCCGCATGCCGGTCGGTGGGCAGGCAGATGTCGACGACATCGGCGGGCATGGCGAGCAGGCTCTGGATGTCGTCCGTGGCGACTGCTCCCGATGGGCGGGCGAGCGCCTCGGCACGGGCGGCGGTGCGCGAATACACGCCCACCACCCGGACCTCGGGCAGCGCGGCCCAGCGCTGCGCGTGCGTGGTTCCCATGAAGCCGGCGCCCGCCACCGCCACCCGAAGCAAAGGAGGCACCCCCGGCCCCATCGATTCCGGACGGGCCGGCGGCCGACCTGCCGAGCGGGCGCGCCGCAGGCGGGCCCGCTCCGTTCACGGAGCAGGACAGTCGCTGTCGTGCGCCAGCAGGCACCGGCTCTCGGCCGCAAGCGGAGCGAGGTCGGCGGTGATCTGCCTCTGGGCCTGCGCCAGGTACCCGGCCAGTCCCTGCGGCCTGCCGGCGGCGGCCAGGAGTGCGGGCATCAACCGCTTTGCGTACAGAGGGAGGGCGGGGAATCCCGCCTGCGGCAACAGGGCCAGGACGTCGACCAGGTGCGCCGGGTCATACAGCGGCGCCACGTCGTGGCCGCCCGGCGTCTGCCGCGACCACAGCGCCCACAGGGATGGATCGTCGGCCACGACCGGCGGGATGCCGCCCGCCATCAGGAGCGCCTGCTGCGCGGGTTCGTAGAGCCAGAGGATGAGTTCCATGGCGAGGGCGGGTTGGGCGGCGTGGACCGTCACGCTGAGGCCGTCCACCTGGTACACGGGGATGAGGGGATCCACGGGCAGGAGGGGGAAGCGGTTCTCCGGGTGGTTGGCCTGCACCGGCGTCGACGGCGGCTGGTAGTCGCCTTCCAGCACGAAGAGGGTGTGGGCCGCCAGGCCCGCGAAGCTGCTGCTCACCTCCCACACGCCGTCCGGCTGGCTGGTGCCGGGCCATCGCGCCAGCGTCGCCAGCGCGATCAGGGCGGCCGTGGCCCGGAGGCACGCGGCGCCGCCCAGGTCGAGGCTGCCGTCGCCCGCCGTCAGCGTCCCGCCCATGCCCAGGACGAAGGCCGCCCAGATACGGGGGTCGGTCCAGAATGCGCCGCCGATCAGGGGCGCCGAGGCGGGAATGTGCGGCGACGCCCGGGCCGCCGCCACGGCCCCGCGCACCTGGTCCCACGTCCATGGCTCGTCCTGGGCGTGGCGCACACCGACGACCGACAGCACGGGGGTGTTGACCATCATCACGAACGGCGTGCAGCGCAGCGGAAGGCCGAGCAGGGCATCCTCGGCCGCGAAGGCGCGGACCGCCGACGCCATGAGGCGCGACGTGTCGAAGCCGGCCTGGCGCAAGAGCGGCACCAGGTCGAGATATGGGCCGAAGCCCCCGATCAGCATGCCGTCGCCCTCGGTCCCCGCAACGTCGGCGTGCGCGAAGCCCGCTGCGGACTCGGTGAAACCGCCGCCAGGGAGCAGCGCGTATTGACCCTGGATCAGTAGGCGGGTGCGCGGGTGGCTCTGCTCCCAAGCCGCGGCCAGTGGCGCGCTCAGCGGCACGAGGTCGCTCGCCGCGACGCGAATCAGGGTCGCGGGGGCGGCGGCGGTGGGCGATGCCCCGAACCCGAGCCGCCCGCAGGCGGCGTCGAGGGCCCCGGCGGCGATGCCGGCGATGCCGGCGCGCAAGACCGCCCGGCGACCCGCGGCGCGGGTCCCCGGGGTCCGCGGTCCGCCCATCGTGGCGTCCTCCCATCACGGGCAGGGCCGCGACGCGCTGGCCCTCTTGGCGTTCCTCCCTGGGCGGAGGGGGCGCCGTGCGGCCCGCGCCTTCGTCGGTCCCTGCCTTCGGTCCTGCCCGCGACGGCCACGGCATCGGTTCAGCGGCGGTCGGAGCCGATGCCGGGCACGGCGGCGAGGGTGATGGAGCCTTCGGTCAGAATGCCGCGGCGGCCGCAACGCCTGCAGATGAACTCGAAGGGCCAGGGGAGTTTCAGTATCCTCTCCGCGCCCCCGCACGCCGGGCACCGCGCCTCGATCTCGAAGGGCAGCGGTGCCAGCCACGTGAGCAGGGCGAGGACCGCGCAGAGCGGCATCAGGACGAGTCCGGCGTAGAAGAACGGCGGTACGAGCGGCCCGAGCCCGGGCCAGAACCCCAGCGCCACGGCCATCAGCCAGAAGGCGAAGCCGACCGCGACTCCGCGCAGCCAGAACCGCACCCAGCCGATGCGCAGCCCCAACTGGTCGCGGCGGTCCCGTCGGGCCGGGGGGTCGGGGCGCCAGGCCAACCGGCCGCGGGCGCGCTCGTCGCGAGCCGGTGGCGCCATGCAGGGCCTCCTCCCGTCCCTCCGGGCCTCCGCGGGGCGTGGGCTCGCGCGGCCTCCGCCGGGGACTCCGGGCGGCAGGCAGGGGGCGGGCCACCATCCGGATCCTACCCGCGTTGCCGGGCGCCTGCCACGGTCCGTATGATGGGCCCTGGGAGCAGAAGGAGGACTGGTGTCGCCCCCGGTCTTCAAAACCGGTGGGACGCCTCCGGGCGTCCGGTGGGTTCGATTCCCACATGCTCCCGCCAAGCGTTGAGCGACAAGCGACAAAGGGCTCGACACCTGGGAAGATGTCCCAGTGATCGAGCCCCTCGCGGCACCGCGTGTCACATTTGTCCCACATCGGACGCGCCTCCCTCCTCGTCGGGAGGCGGTGAGACGGGCGCCGGCTCGCGTTGGGTCCGTGCCTCGTGCCGCTGCACCATCTCGTGCTGCGCACTGGGGCGGCGGTGGCGCCCGTAGATGTCCGCCGTCGTCGAGGTCTTGGTGTGTCCCGCCCGTGCCCTAATGAGAGCGATGTCTTCGCCCTCCGCGCTAAGCTGGCTGAGGTGCAGGTGCCTTAGAGCCTATCCAGAAACCCAGAACGTGCGTACGTCGGCAAGGGGGTGAGCGGGGAAGGGGGGAGTTTGGTGTGGAGAGAGATGAGGGGGGATCCACACGGGACGCGAGCCAGGGGAGGGATTGGGGGGTCCGTAGGCTGGCAAGGGCACGCAGGGGCGGTGCGCGGGGTGGGTGGTAGTGCGGGTCGGATCGGAGGGCGGCGAGGGGCCAGTATCTCACGGGGCGGCGAGCGCGGCGGCGGCGTGGATGGTGCGATTGGCGCAGGCCAACTGCAGCA
>JAJYVV010000148.1 GCA_021791815.1 Bacillota bacterium
AGGTCTGGACGGGCGCGGCGGGCGGCGTGGGGCTCTGGGCCCCGGCGGCGGAGGCGATCGCGCGCGCCGAGGGGTTCGCGGCCCACGAGGCCTCCATCGCCGCGCGGCGGCGGGCGGCCCCGCCGGTGCCTCCCGCCGCCGCCCCCCGGCCGTACGTGCCGCCGGTGCCGGACGGGGCGCTGCGCATGGACCTGAACGAGAACCCCTTCCCCTGGCCCGACGACCTGTGGCGCGAGGTGGGGGAGGCGCTGCGCGGCGCCGAACCCACCCGCTACCCGCGCGGCACGGACCGCCTCCAGGCGGCGCTGGCGGCGTATGCCGGCGTGCCCCCGGACTGGTGCCTGCCCGCCAACGGCTCCGACGAGCTTCTCCTGGGGGCCGTCACGGCCTGGGGCCGCCGGGCCGTGCGGGCGGTGTATCCCGTGCCCACGTTCGGCATGTACCGCCGGCTCGCCGAGGCGGCCGGGCTTCCCGGCGTGCGCGTGCCGCTCGGGCCCGCGCCCGACTTCGCGCTGCCGGTGGATGCGCTGCGGCACGCGCTCTCCTCCGGCGGCGAAAGCCTCCTGTTCCTCTGCCGCCCCAACAACCCGACGGGTACGCTGTGGCCGGAGGACGAGGTGCGGGCCCTGGTGGACACGGACGGCGTGTGGACCGTCCTTGACGAGGCGTACGTGGAGTTCGCGGGGGACGAGGGCCTGGTCTCCTGGCTGGCGCACCGCCCGCGGCTCTGCATCCTGCGCACGATGAGCAAGGCGTTCGCGCTGGCCGGCCTGCGCGTCGGCTACGCGCTCGGCCTGCCCGAGGCGCTGGCCCCCCTGCGGCAGGCCGTGCAGCCGTGGGCGGTGACGTCCTTCAGCGCCGCGGCGGCCCTGGCCGCCCTCGGCCGGCGCGCGGCGCTCCGCGCCCAGGTCGCCCTGCTGGTGCAGGAACGCGAGCGGCTGGCCGCGGGCCTCGCGGCCGTCCCCGGCATCCGGCCCGTCCCGAGCCGCGGCAACTACGTCCTGTTCGGCGTGGAGGGGTGCGACGCGTTCGCGCTGTTCGACCGCCTCTACGCGGGCGGGGCGGTGCTGCGGCGCTTTCCCGAGGAGCCGGCGCTGCGGGGGTGCCTGCGGGTGAGCGTGGGTCGGCCCGAGGAAAACGACCGCTTTCTGGGACTGCTGCGCGCGGCCGTGGAAGCCGAGCGCGGCCGGGCCGCGGACGCGGGAGGGATGCCGGGTGGCGGCGCGTGAGGCGCGGGTGCAGCGGCGGACGCGGGAGACGCAGGTCGCGGCGGTCGTGCGCCTGGACGGGTCCGGGCGCTGCACGGCACAGACGGGCGTGGGGTTCTTCGACCACATGCTGGCCGCCTTCGCGCGGACGGCGCTCTGCGACCTGGAGGTCACCTGCCAGGGCGACCTGGAGGTCGAGCCCCACCACAGCGTCGAGGATACGGGCCTGACCCTCGGCCGGGCGTTCGCCGAGGCGGTGGGCGACCGCGCCGGCCTCCGGCGCTACGGCGGCGTCCTCCTCCCCATGGACGACGCGCTGGCGCGCGTGGCCCTGGACCTCTCCGGCCGGCCCTACCTGGCGTGGCAGGTCGAGGTCCCGCCCCGGCCGCTGGGCACGTTCAGCACCGATCTGGCCGAGGAGTTCTGGCGCGCGGTCGTTGCCTCGGCCGGGTGGACCCTGCACGTGGACCTGCTCCGTTGGCGCAACGCCCACCATGCGCTGGAGGCGATCTGGAAGGGGGTGGGGCTGGCGTTCCGCGCCGCCGCGACGCCCGACCCCCGGATCGAAGGGCCCCTGTCCACCAAGGGAGTGCTGTGACCCGGGCGGGGCGGCCCCGGGCGCGCCCCGGGACCCTCAGGTCCGACGGACGGGACGTGTCCACATGATCGCCATCGTCGATTATGACGCCGGCAACCTGCACAGCGTGGGTAAGGCCGTCGAGACGGTGGGCCTCCGGGCCCGAACGACGGCGCGGCCGGCCGACCTCGAGTCGGCCGACGCGGTGATCCTGCCCGGCGTGGGCGCCTTTGCCCCCTGCATGGCGCGCCTGGCGGAGCGCGGCTTCGTCGCGCCGCTCTGCGCCTACCTGGCCGCCGACCGCCCGTTCCTGGGCATCTGCCTCGGCCTGCAGATGCTGTTCGAGTGGGGCGAGGAGGGGCCCGGCGCCCCCGGCCTGGGCTTTTTCCCCGGCCGCGTGGCGCGCATCGACGCGCCGGGGCGCGCCATCCCCCAGATCGGCTGGAACGCGCTGCGCATGGCCCGCGCCACGCCCCTGTTCGAGGGCATCCCGGACGGCGAGTACTTCTACTTCGTCCACAGCTTCCATGCACGGCCCGCCCGGGCCGACGACCTGGTGGCGTCCGTCCCGTACGGCGAGAGCGTCACGGCGGCCGTGGCCCGCGGCCGGGTCCACGCCGTGCAGTTCCACCCGGAGAAGTCCAGCGCGGCCGGGCTGCGCCTCTTCCGCAACTTCGGACGCCTGGCGGCGAGGCCGGCATGATCACCGTCTATCCGGCCATCGACCTGCGCGGCGGCCGTTGCGTGCGCCTGGTCCAGGGCGATCCCGGCCGCGAGCACGTCTTCTCCGACGATCCGGTCGCCACGGCGCGGCGCTGGGTCGCGGAGGGTGCCCGCGCCCTGCACGTGGTCGACCTCGACGGCGCGCTCGGGGGCCGGGCGGCCCAGACGCACCTCCTCGAGGCGATCGCGGCCGCCGTGCCGGTGCCCGTGCAGTGGGGAGGCGGGCTCCGCACGGAGGCCGACGTCGAGGCCGCCCTGGCCCGCGGGGCGGCGCGCGTCGTGATCGGCACGCGGGCGCTGGAGGAGGCGTTCCTGCGCCGGGTCCTCGAGCGGTGGGGGCCGGAGCGGATCGTCGCGGGCCTGGACGTGCGGGGAGAGGCGGTCGCGGTCGAGGGATGGCAGGCGGCCGCCGGGGTGTCGCTCGGCGAGGCGGCGGCGCGCCTGCGGGCCTGGGGCGCGCGGGAGGTGGTCCACACCCAGGTGCGGCGCGACGGCATGCTGGCCGGTCCGGACCTCGACGGGGTGCGCCGGGTCACGGCCGGCGGATTGCGGGCGGTCGCCTCGGGAGGGGTGGCCGCGCCCGCGGATGTGGCGGCCCTCGCCGCGATCCCCGGCGTGGCCGGCGCCATCGTGGGGCGGGCCCTCTACGCGGGACGGTTGCGGCTGGCCGATGCGCTGGCGGCGGCCGGCGGAGCCGGGCGTGCGGCTCCGAACGGGCCAGGGGGCGCGGCGCCGGGCCTCCCACCGGGAACGTCGGCCGGGGACGCGCGGCCGCGCGGGCGGTAGGGGACGACCGGGGGCCGAGCCGGCGGGAAGGCCCGCCGGGTCTGGGCGGAGAGGGGGCTGCGGAAGGTGCTGGCCCGCCGGATCATCGCCTGCCTCGACATCGACGGCGGCCGGGTGGTCAAGAGCGTGCGCTTCGTCGACACCGCGCCGATCGGCGATCCGGTGGAACTCTGCCGCCGCTACGACGCGGAGGGCATCGACGAACTCGTCTTCTATGACATCTCGGCCTCCGCCGAGGGACGCCGCACGACCCTGGAGACGGTGGCCGCCACCGCGGCGCACGCCTTCATCCCCCTGACCGTCGGCGGCGGCGTGGGCTCGGTGGACCAGATGCGCGCCCTCCTGCGGGCCGGGGCGGACAAGGTGTCGGTGAACAGCGCGGCCGTGGCCGACCCCGGCCTGATCGCCGCCGGGGCCGACCGATTCGGGAGCCAGTGCATCGTCCTGTCCATCGACGCGCGGCGGGTGCCGGGGGCGCAGCGCTGGGAGGTCGTGACGCACGGGGGTCGGCGCACGACCGGGCGGGACGCCGTGGCATGGGCCGCCGAGGGCCAGCGCCTCGGCGCCGGGGAATTGGTGCTGAACTCGATCGACGCCGACGGCACGCGGGCCGGCTACGACGTGGCCTGGTGCCGCGAGGTCGCGGCGCGCGTGTCCATTCCGATCGTCGCCTCCGGGGGCGCGGGATCCCCGGACGATTTCGTCCGCGTCCTGACCGAGGGGCGGGCCGACGCCGCTCTGGCGGCCTCCGTCTTCCACCGCGGAGAGCTGTCGGTCGCGGCGCTGAAGGCCCACCTGGCGGGGCGCGGGGTGCCTGTCCGCCCCGTTGCCCGGCTCGCGGCCGAGGCGCCATGACGCGACCGACGACGCAGGGACGGGGGCGGGCGGCCATGGCCGAGCGGGCCGGCGAGGCGCGGGCGGGGACGGCGGACGCGCCGCGAGGGACCGGGGACGGCGCCGCGGCCGTCCGGCGGGAGACCTTCTGGGACGACCTGCGCTATGGAGCGGACGGCCTGGTGACCGTCGTCGTGCAGGACCGGCGGAGCGGCGACGTGCTCATGGTGGCACACGCGGACCGCGAGGCGGCGCGCCGCACGGCGGCCGAGCGCCGCGCCTGGTTCTGGTCGCGCAGCCGGCGCCGCCTGTGGCGCAAGGGCGAGTCGTCGGGGCACGTGCAGGACGTCGCCGAGGTGCGGTGGGACTGCGACGCCGACGCCCTCCTCTACCTGGTGGATCCCGCCGGGCCGGCCTGCCACACCGGAGCGCGCAGTTGCTTCTTCCGCGGCGAGCGCCTGGAGGAAGGGGCAGAGGACGGGCCGTCCGCGTCCTCGGCCCCGGAGCCGCCCGCGGCTGCCGCGGCGCCGGGACCATGCCCCGACCCGTGGGCCGGGGCGGGCCCCACCGCCCTGGGGAGCGCCGTCGCGGCCCTGGAGGCCCTCGTCGGGGACCGCGCCCGGCGCCGGCCGGCCGGAAGCTACGTGGCCGGGCTCCTGGAGGCGGGCCCGCCCCGCGCCCTGCAGAAGCTGGGGGAGGAGGCCGTCGAAGCCGTGATCGCCGGCCTGCGGGCGGCGGAGGGCGGGGAGGCGGCGGCCGCGGCCGTGGGCGAATTCGCCGACCTCCTGCTGCACGCCGTGGCGGCCATGCGCTCCTGCGGCGTGACCGGGGAGGCGGTGGCAGCCGAGCTGGCGCGGCGCCACGCGCTCCGGCCGCCGCGGTAGCGCCCTGGGGCGCCGCGCGCCGGGCCGCCGTCCGCCGCCGGGATAGCCCCGCAGCCGCTGCATAGCCTAGCCTGCGCGGGCCGCCGCCTGCCGCGTCCGTCAGGCCTCCCCGCCCGGCACCCCGGCCGCCGGGACCGGCCGAAAGGGCGTCACGCACCGTGGACACGTTTTCGATCGCGTTGGCAGAGGCCCCCGACGAAATCCGGGCGCGCCTCGACGCGGCGCTGGCGCCCCTGCGGGCCCAGGGCATGCTCCTGGATGTCTCCGAGGGGCGGCGCGGCACCTTCCACGTGCTCGTCTGCCGCGCGCAGACCGACGCGGCCGCCCCGGCGCGTCCCGGGTTCGGGGGGGGCCCGGCGTTCCGCGAGGCGCTGGCCGCCGCGACGGGCGCCTGGATTCTCGAGCGGGGCGAGCCGGCGCTGCTGCGGCGGCTCCTCGCCGCGCACTATTCGTACCTGAGCCCGGAGGAGCGCGAGGGCATCCTCGCGCGCGCCGCCGCGGCGCTCGCGGGCGGGGGCAGCCCGGCGGCCGGGCGGCGCGCCGAGGTCGTCCCCCGGCTGCTCGAATACCTCGAGCGCCATACGATGCTGAACCTGGACGGGTTCGTGACCTTTCGCCTCAAGGACTATGTCGACGAGCTCATCGCCGCGTTGGACCGGGCGGTCGATGGATTCCTGCTCGAGAAGGAGCACGGCGAGTTCATCGATCTGCTGCGGCACGTCGTCGACAGCCGCCCCGACCGGCCGGCCGTCGTGCACTGCCTGTGGCGCCGGGGGGCGGCCGCCCTGGAGGACGACGATGGCCGCGCCATCGGCGCCGACCTGCTGGCCGAGCTCGGCCCGGTGGCGACCAGCCGCGAGATCGCGGCGGAGGACCTGCTCATCAGCGCGCTGATCACCTTGGCTCCCCGCCAGGTCCGGCTGCACCTGCCCGCGGATCCGGGGGAGGGCATGTCCGCCGAGGCGCGCGGCACGCTGGATGCCGTGTTTCCGCGAGGCGTGCAGGAGTGCCGGGGTTGCGCGCGCTGCCGGCGGCCGGCCCAGGGAGCGGCGCCGCGGCCCTGAGGGGCGCCGCGCGGCGGGGGCCGCGCGGCGCCGCCCTGGGGACGGAGCGGGAGGAGCGGGGGCCGGCCGCGCGGCCGGCCCGGATGCCTCACGACTCGAGGATGCCGAGGTACGTGCCCTGGGCGTTGACCCAGAGGGTGACCTGCGTGCCGGCGGAGAGCGAGCCGAACGCCTCGTAGGTGGTGCCGCTGTAGACGACGGCGCCTGCGGACTGCGCCACGACCAGGGGGTTGCCGACGGCCTGGCCGTTCGAGCCGTACTCCTGCAGGAGCGCATAGCCGCCGCTGTCGCTGACGACCTTCAGGGTGTACTGGGTATCCGTCTGGGCGAGCGGGGTGACGGACTGCACCGCGGACGTACCCGGCTGGAACGTGACCATGGCGAGGTAGCCACCGGCCGGCGGGGCCGGCGGCAGCGACACGCCCGCCGCGAGGTCGTACGTGACGTTCTGGCCGGCGTTGTTGACGATGATCTGGTTGACGGTGGTCGTGGTGATCTGGGTCTGGACGCCCTGCACCAGCACGATCGTCTGCTGGGGCGAGAGCGACTGCAGGAGGCGCGCCTCGCCCTGGCCGTCCAGGACCACCTGCACCGCGTCGCCGACCGCGACGTGGATGCTGCCGGCGTCAAAGGACGGATCGGCCGTGACGTCGGTCGTCTGGCCGTTGGTCTCCGTGATGCCGAACACGCTGGTCGTGCCCGCCGGCCCGGTCTGGCTCGTGATGGAGGCGACGGTCCCGCTGATGGTCTGGCGGGTGGCGGCGATCGACCGCGCGTTCGTGTCTCCGCCGTTGCCGCCGCCGACCACCTGCACCGCCACGACGTCTCCATCCTGCAGCGCCGAGAGGCTGCTCGCGGCGCCGTTGAGGGTCACGGCCGTCCAGGATTGCACGGTGACGGTGCTCGACGTCTGGTCGTTGCTGCCGCTGGTGTAGGTCAGGGTGTTGGCGGTCGTGTTGATGGAGGACACGACGCCATAGGGCTGCGTCGTGTTGAGCGCATAGACGGCCAGGGCCGAACCCGAGCTGTTCAGCGTCACCGTGACGGCGTCGCCGTCGGCCAAGTTGGACACGCCCGAGACGAGGGCGTGGGCGTCCGCGGAGGCGCCCGCGGTCGGGGCGTTCAGATAGAAGGATGTGCCGCCGTTCGAGGTCGTGCTGACCAGCGGGATCACCGTCCCGTTGGCGAGCAGCAGGCCGTCGCCCGTGCCGCTGGCCACGACGAAGTCGCTGACGCGGGTGTATCCGCTCGGGGTGCCGACCGTCGCGGAGGCCAGGGTGCCGCCCTGGCTCGAGGTGCCCGCCTGGGCCTGGATGAACGCGACCTTGCCCGCGGAGTTCTCGACGACCGTGGCCTGCAGCCCCTGGAGGGTCGTGACGTTGGAGGACCCGAAGAGGTAGTAGCTGCTGGCGAGCGGCGCACCGCTCAGCAGCGGCGCGCCCTGGGCGTTGGCGAGGGAGATGTTGGCGTCGGTCACGCCGGAGACCGTCCCGGACCAGGCGACCTGGGCGAAGCCGTCGCCCCCGAAGTACAGGGGTGCGCCCGTGGGCGTGCCGGAGACGTAGCCGGGCTCCAGCGTCGGCGACAGCAGGGCCGCGTTCGACGCCATCTGGGCCACGTCCCCGCGGCTCGCCGGGAGGTTGGCGACGAAGGTCACCCCCTGCGCGACGTCGAGGTCGTAGGCCGCGAGGGTGTAGTCGGCGGGCCAGGTCCCCGACGGCACCGCGGCCGTGTCGCCGATGGCCCGGATGAGGATGGCCGCCGCCTCCACCGACGTCACGGGGTCGTTCGGGCGGAAGGTGTGGTCCGGGTATCCGTCCACCAGGCCCTGGCCCTGGGCGTAGTTCACGTCGCCCCAGGCCCACGTCGGGATCGACGCGTAGTCGCTGAACGCCGGGGTGGTGTCGGCGAGCGCGGCGGCCGCCGACTGGGCGCGCGGCCCGAGCAGCCGGACGACGATCGCCGTGAACTCGGCCCGCGTGATCGTCTGCTCGGGCAGGTAGGTGCCGTTCCCGTACCCTTCGACCACGCCCTGCGACGCCAGCATCGTGATCGCCGCGGCGTCGGGGTTCCCGGAGATGTCCGAGAACGGCGGGCCCGCCTGGGTCTGGGCAAGGGCCCCCGGCGCGAGGCCGAACGCCATCGCCGCCACCAGGGCGGCTGCCGCGCCGAACGCCACCCCACGCCCGGCCCGGGTCCCGGAAGGCCGGGCGCCGGGTCGGGAAGGATCGCCAGTCTCCACCGCTGCGCCTCCTCGTCGCTGCCTTCGCTGCGCTGGGGCCAGGCGACCGCCGGGCGACGGACCGCGGGAAGGCCGCCCCGGAGGCCACGGGCCGGGGCCGCCCGGGATGTACGCCGCGCCGGGCCCCGGGTCCCCCCGCGCGCCGTCCGCCGTCCCGCCCATGCCCGCCGCCTCCGCCCCGGAGGTCGCCCGACCGGCTCCGGCCACCCTGTTCGGGCTGGCCGGTCCCGCCCTGGGGGTAGACGGCGGCCGCCGCGGCCGGGTTCCGGGCCGGCCCCATCCGGAAGACCCCGCCGCACCGCGGCGGCAGGACCGGGCCGGCCCCCCGTCGAACGGATCGTACGTTCGGGAGCGGCGGGTGGCGCCGCGCGGGGGTGCGCCTTGCGCCTGTTCCTCGCCGTGCCCCTGCCCCCCGAGCTGGCCTCCCGCCTCGATCCCGCCGCGGCCGCCCTCGCGGCCCGCGGCACGTGGAACCCGGTGCCGGCGCACCGGCGCCACGTCACGTTCGGCTTCTTGGGCGAACGGCCTGCCGCGGACGTGCCGGCGATCCTGCGGACCGCGCGGGCGGTTGCGGCGGCGCACGCGGCGTTCGGGCTGGACGTGGCCGGGGTGGGGGCGTTCCCCGCCGCGGGGCGGCCCAGCGTCGTGTTCGCGGAGGGCCGCGCGGGCGCCGAGGCCTGCGGTGCGCTGGCCGGGGCGCTCGCGGAGGCGCTGGCCATC
>JAJYVV010000149.1 GCA_021791815.1 Bacillota bacterium
AGCCGAACCCTCCCCCCAGGTCCCTGCCGACGCTGCCGTTGCCTAATTCCCACACGCCCGAGAACCGTCAACCGATTGTCCCCGAAATTTGAAACACGCCTTTTCGTTACCCATAAGTCACCGGGATGGTCTCGGGGCCCCCTTCCGCAAACTACCGCCTGTCTGTCCGTGACATGCGTGTCACGACGTCGGCTGTCCACGGGGGCCAGTCGCCGTTGGCGCCGGCGCTGGGGGTCGGGGCGCGGCACGGGGCCTGGTCCTGATGGTCAGGCCTCGGCCGTGGAGCCTCCGCTGGTGCGCTGCGGCCAGCGCAGGCGGGCCCGCCATCGAGGCGCGAAGGCCGCCCGGGCCGCGTGCCCGATGGCGCCCTGGCGACAGAGGGACCCACGATTCCGCGAGCCGCCGCCGCGCCTCCGCTCATCACCCTACCCGGCACCGGCGCCGTCCTGGCCCACCGCGTCCAGGTGGCCACCGGTGCCGCCTCGATGCGCGGCCTCATCGGCCGCGACTGCCTGGCCCCGGGGGAGGGCCTGTACTTCCCGGCCGCCACCTTCGGCGCCCTGCACTCGACCGGCATGCGCTTCGCCTTCGACGCGCTCTACCTCGACCGGCGCGGCGTCGTGCGGCGGGCGCCGCAGGCCGTGCGCCCGGGCCGGCTGTGCCCGTGGGACCTCCGGACCGTGGCGGCGTTGGAACGGCCTGCGGGTGCGGCGGCCGATGTGCACCGCGGCGATGCGGTGCGGATTGGGCCAGCGGGCGAGGGTCCGGCGTCACCGGATGGGGCACCCCTGCCATAGAGGGACCGCGGTGCGTCGGTTCGGCATTCTGCTGATCGCTGGCGTCCTCGGGCTGTCCGCCTGGTCGGCGGCCGGGGATGCGATCGGACTCGCGGGAGCGCCCGTCGCAGCGGTGGCCTCCGCGCACCGCGCCGCGGATGCGGCGCTGATCGCCTCCATGTCTGCAGCGGGCATTGGCGCGGCGGGGCGGGCGGATGTCCGCGGATGCGACGGCGGTCAGGCCCGGCGGTGCGCCGACCCCCGCGGCCGCCATCCTGGAGCCGATGCGCCTGTGGCACGGCCTGTGGGTGCCCGACGGCGCCTGCGGGCCGATGGTCGGCGGCCGCGCGCAGGTCCTGCCGTGCGGCGATGCGCGGGTCAAGGCCTACCGCGCCGCCGTGGCGGCCGTGCTTCTGGGCGCGCTGGCGGTGGTGGGCCGCCGGAGCCCGTGCCGCCACCCGTAGCCGCCTTGGAGGGAGGGAGGGAGCCGGCGTGCGCCGTCTCACCACCCGTCTGCAGCATGCGCCGTTTCTGCCGCGCATCCTCCGCGGCGTGCTGCTGCCTGCGGCCTCCGCCGCCGCGCTGCTCGCCTTCTGCCGCGGCATCGCCCTGGCGAACCCCACCGCCCCGTCCGCCATCCCCTTCGGCTCTAGGGCTCCATCGTTGTCCAGAACGCCAACGGCGCATGCAGCACCGGGCCGGAGGGCGGCACGGGCCTGTCGGAGAGCGAGACCGCCGCAAACCCGTCGCAGTACCAGATGATCGTGGGCAGCACGCCGGATCCCGGCGCCATCCCGTCCGGCGCCACGGTGATCGGCGAAACCGCGTCCGGCACGGCGGCCCTGGTCGGCGGCAACGCCGGCCCGCACACACGCAACGTGGGCGCGGCCATCCCGCCGCCCTGGCCCGGGTTGTCGCCGTGCTCCGGGGGCCTGCGCATCGCCGCCCCGGTGACCCTGACGCTGGGCTCCGGCACCGCCGGTTGCACCGTGGAGAATGCCGGCATCGTGGCGGCCTGGGCGGCGGGCGGCACGCTGTATGCCGGGGTGCCCCCGGGGTACGGCTGCGCGTCGGACTTCTCCTGCAACGGCAGCAGCGGGGTCGCGCCGCTGCTGCCGTGTGTCCGGAGGATCGCCACCCGCCGTGAGCCCCCCGCCCACGCGCCGCCCGCCCGAAGCCTTGGGCCGAACGGGCGCCCTTTCACACGGATGTCACACTTTCCCGCTAGGCTGGAGCCCGCGGGGCGACGGATACCCGCCCGAGCACCTGCGCGGGGGCGGCGAGGGGCCCCCGGGCGGCTGCCACGCGCGGATGGCTCCCGCGGCCCGGGCGGGCCGCGACCGCCCCGCGCCGCCGGCTTTCGGGGCGCGGCATGGCACGGGTCGGGATCACGCGCGCCGGCTCCGGGCGCCGCCGCCCAGCCGGGGTGCTGCGCGTGGAGGGATCGGAGCGCGATGCGTTACTGGTGGATCGTGGTCCCGGTTGCCCTTCTGGGCGCGGGCGCTGCGTTCTGGGCCCACCGGCGGGCCGTCGCCGCAGCCGCGCCGGCCGCGGCGTACCAGACCGCGCCGGTCCAGCGGGGTGACATCGTCAGCACGATGACGGCGACCGGCACGGTGGAGGCGTGGAACGAATCCGTGGTCCGCGTCGGCGTGGGGGTGAGCGGTACGCTCGAACCGTTCACCTGGAACGTGTCGGACCAGGTTCAGCAGGGGCAGGTGCTCTTCACCCTCACCAACCCGCAGCTGCTGCAGCAGACGCAGAGCGACGAGGCCAGCCAGCAGGAGGCCGAGTCGGCGCTGCAGCAGATGGAGGCCGCCGCCGCCGATGCCGCGCCCGAGCAGGCGGCCCTGCACAACGCCCAGTTGCAGGTCCAGCAGGCGCAGTACGCGTACGGTCAGGCGCTCTCCAGCCTGCAGGCCGAGCAGCAGCTGGTGGCGCCCGTGTCGGGAACGGTATCGGCGGTGGACGGCGTTGCGGGCGAGAGCGTGGGCGCGGGTGCCGCCGTGGCCTCGATCGTGCAGACCACCGGCCTCCTGGCCGAGGTCGATGTCCCGCAGGCACAGCTCGCGGGAATCGCTCCCGGCGAGGCCGCCCTGGTCCTCGTCGACGGGGCGCACTACGCGGGGCAGGTCCAATCGATCGGGCCCGCGCCGGGCGTGACCTACCAGGGCGTGCCGTCGTACCCGGTGACCGTCGCGCTGCCCAATCCGGGGAACCTGCTGCCGGGCATGCCCGTGACCGTCTCGATCGAGACGGCCACGGCACCGCAGGCCTGGAGCACGGGTCTCGGCGGCACCCTGGCCCCGACCGCGGCGGTGAACATGATCGCCCAAGCGGCCGGGACCCTGTCCGCGGTGTCGGCGCGGGTCGGGCAGGACGTCCAGGCCGGGCAGGTCCTGGCCGAGCTCCAGTCCGCCTCCCTGCAGAACGCTGTGACCGCGGCCCTGCAGAATCTGCGCCAGGCCGAGGGGGCGCTGGCCGCCCTCGAGGCGAACCAGGCCGCGGCCGCCCGCGCGGTCCCGTACAGTCTGCAGCAGCAGGAGATCAAGGTGCAGACCCTGCGGGGGGCCGTCGCCCAAGACCAGAGCCTGGAGGCCGGCCTCGTCGTCCGCAGCCCCGTCTCGGGGGTGATCAGCGGCATCCAGGCGGTCGCCGGGGAGCCGGTCGGTCCGGGCACGCCGCTCCTGACGATCGGCGACTACAGCCGCCTCCTGGTCACGTTCCCGCTCGACCAGCGCTTCGTCAACCAGGTGAAGGTGGGGCAGGCGGCGATGGTGACCGCCACGGCCGCCCCGGGCACGACCTTCTCGGGCAGCCTCTACCTCGTCTCGCCCGAGGGCACCGACGTCAACGGCATCGCGACGTTCCAGGCGGAGGTGGAGATCCCCCGGCCGACGCCGCAATTGCGGCCCGGAATGGCCGTGACCGTCAGCATCGTGCTCGGGCAGGCCAGGGGCGTGCTGACGGTCCCGCTGCAGGCGCTGCACGCGGGCACGGGCGGGAAGGATTTCGTGGTGGTGGTGACGCCCCGGAGCGGCGCATCCCCGTCCACGGCCGAGGTGCCGGTCCGCGTCGGCCTGCAGGACCAGCTCGACGCCCAGGTCGCGGGCGCCCTGCGCGCAGGGGACCTGGTGCTCACCGGGAGCCTGGGCGCCCTCCCGTCCGCCGCGGGCCTGAACGTGCGCGGCAGGGTGCTGCAGCACCACGCCCAGGTGACGCACCGCGCGCCGGTCAACACGCGCAAGTAGGCGGCCGCGGCCCGACATGGCCCCGGCGGAGGTCCGGCATGCGCAAAGCGCTGGAGATCCTGGGCATGGCGTGGCAGAGCATCACGGGGCACATCCTGCGCTCCCTGCTGATGATGCTCGGGGTCACCATCGGCGTCGCGGCCGTCGTCGCGCTGGTGGCTGCCGGCAACGGGGCCAGCGCGCAGGTGACCGCGCGCATCGAGAGCCTCGGGGCCAACCTGCTGTTCGTGACCCCGGGGCCCGGGACGCAGCTCACGCTCGCCGACGCGGCGCTCTTGACGCGGGTGACGCCGCTGGTGCGGGCGGCGATGCCCGTCATCAGCTCAGGGGGGCCGCTCGTCTACGCCGGGCAGGACCAGTCGGTCCCGATCAGCGGGGTCAGCCAGCTCTGGACCCGCCTGCGCGACGCACCGGTGGCGCGCGGCCGCTTCATCTCAGCCACGGACGTGCAAGCCGATGCCTTCGTGATGGACATCGGCAGCAACGTGGCGGCCGCCGTGTTCGGCAGCCTCGATCCCGTCGGGCAGCCGGTGCGCCTCGACGGCGACACCTTCACGGTGATCGGCGTGATGGCGCCCAAGGGCGCGGCGTACGGCACCGACCAGGACGACGTCGTCTTCATCCCGGTGACGACGGCGGAGCACCTGCTCCAGACAACGCAGATCAGCGCGATCGACGCGGAGGCGCGGTCGTCGGCGTCGGCGCCGTTCGCCGCGGAGGAGTTGCAGCGTTACTACACCTATCTCTACCAGGGCAACCCCCAGGCGGTGCAGGTATCCTCCGAGGATGCGCTGCTGGGTACGGTGCAGGGCAACCGGAAGACCTTCACCTACCTGCTCGGAGGCACAGCGGCCATCTCCCTGCTCGTGGGCGGCATCGGCATCATGAACATCATGCTGGTGTCGGTGAGTGAGCGCACCCGCGAGATCGGACTGCGCAAGGCGATCGGCGCGCGGTTCCGCGACATCCTCCTGCAGTTCCTGGCCGAGGCCGTCGGGCTCTCGGGCCTGGGCGGTCTGGCCGGAGTGGTCCTGGGGGTGGCGGGCGCGGGCGCCGTGGCCCGCCTGGCCGGTTGGCAGGACCTGATCGTGCCCGCTTCGGTGGCGGTGGCCTTCGCCTTCTCGCTGGTGGTCGGGGTGCTCTTCGGCGCCTACCCGGCGGCCGCCGCGGCGGGACTCGATCCCATCGAGGCCCTGCGGCGGGATTGACCCCGATGGACCCGCTCGGCGGGGCCCGCAGGGGCCGCCGGGGCGGCCCCCGAACCGCTCCTGTCCGGAGAGGCGGTGCGCGGACGAGACGACCGAGGATCGTGCTGGTCGAGGACGACCCGTCCATCGCCGAAGTGCTCGCCCTGCACCTGCAGGCCGCGGGCTGCGAGGTGCAGCCCTACGCCGGTGGGCGCGCGGCGCTCGATGGTGCGGGCGGCGGTTGGCCGGACCTCGTGATCCTCGACCTCGGGCTTCCCGACGGCCTGGACGGGATGGGGGTGCTCCGCGGCCTGCGTCGGCGGCAAGATGTGCCCGTGCTCATCCTGACGGCGCGCGCCGAGCCCCGCGACCGGGTCCGCGGGCTGGAGGCCGGCGCGGACGACTACGTGTGCAAGCCGTTCGACACCGAGGAGGTCCTGGCCCGCGTCCGCGCGCTGCTGCGCCGTTCCGGCCATCCCGCCGGCGAGTGCCTCACCGCGGGGGAGCTGCGCATCGATCGCGCCCGTTACGCGGTCACCATTCGCGGGCGAGACGCGGCGCTCTCCCCGCGCGAGGTCGACCTGCTCTTCGTCCTGGTGCAGGCCCAGACCAGGGCCCTGACCCGGGGCCAGTTGCTCGATCGGGTGTGGGGGGAGGCGGAGGTCGACCCGCGGGTCGTCGACGCCTATGTGACACGGGTGCGTCGCAAGCTCACGGAGGCCTGGGGCGACCGGGGGGCCGTGCCGTGGGAGATCGTCACGGTGTGGGGCGTCGGCTACCGGTTCCGCCTGCGCGGCCCCGAGGGGCCCCCGCCCTGAACCCTGGGCGCCCCATGCCCGCCGGCGCGCCGCAGGGCGCCGCGGCCGCCCGGCGCCGGGTCCTCTGGCCGCGCCTGCCGGCGCCGGCCCACCTGTGGAGTCAACTCGTCCTCGGCACCGTGAGCATCGTGATCGCCACGTCCGCGGCGTTCGCCGTCCTGCTCGCCGTGTTCTTCGGGCACTACTTCGCGACCGCGCGCGTCAGCGCCCTGACCGCGCGCGCGCGGGCCGTGGGCGCCCTGTGGAACCATCCGCCGCAGCGCGCGCTGCCGCAGATCGCGGCCCTGGTGCGCGACACGGGCGGGCACTGCTGGGTCCTCGATGCACAGGGCGGCACCCTCGCCCAGTTCGGCTCGCCGGCGCTGGCCGGGGCCCTCGCCCTCCTCGCGCCGGCGCGGGAGTCCGCGCTCCTGCAGGGCCGGCCCGTGCAGGTGGTGACCTCCGGCGCGGCGGGGCAGGGCGGCCGCACGGCCGTCGTGGGCGTGCCGCTCGCCCAACCGGCCCGGGACGGGGGCGCCGCGGTGCTGTGGGCGGCACCGGTTCGCGGGCGGGACATCCTGCGCGCCGTCGCGGCACGGCTCGGCATCGTGGCGGCCGCCGGCCTGCTGCTGGCCGTGGTCCTCGCCGCCTGGCTGGCGTCCCACCTCACAGGACCCATCCGCCGGCTCGAGATCGCGGCGAGCCAGATCGCCGCGGGGCGGTTCCCCGCGCAGCCCGGCGCGGAGGGCCCGGCCGAGGTGCGTTCCCTCGCCCGGAGCTTGGGCCACATGACCGCCCGCCTCTCGCAGCTGGACAGCCAGCGGCGCGCCTTCCTGGCCGACGTGTCCCACGAACTGCGCACCCCCCTGGCGGCGGTCCGCGGCGCACTGGAGGGGATCCGCGCGGCCGCCGGAATGGACGCGCCCTCCCTCCAGTACGTGGACACGGCCCTCCACGAGACGGCCCGCATGAGCCGCCTGGTCGACGACCTGCTGGCGCTGGCGCGTGCCGAGGCGGGGCGGCTGGTCCTGCAGCGGCGGCCCGTGGACTTGGCCGAGGAGACGGCCCGCGTGGCCCTGTCCCTCGAACCCATCGCGAGCCGCAGGCGGGTCGGGTTCCGCTTCGACCTCCCGGAGGAGCCGGTGCTCGTCGACGCCGACCCCGACCGCCTCAGCCAGGTGCTCTGGAACCTGCTCGACAACGCGGCCCGGCACACGCCCGGCGGATGCGAGGCGAGGGTCGCCCTGGCGCCGGGCGCCGAACATGCGGTGCTTCGCCTGCAGAATCCTGGCGCCGTGTGGTCGGCCGAAGACGCCGCGGGCCTGTTCGAACGCTTCGAACGCCGCGACACCGAGGGCGGTGCCGGCCTGGGCCTGGCGATCGCTCGCACGCTGGCGCGCGCGCACGGCGGCGACCTGGAGGCCGAACCGCTGCCGGAGGGCGGGCTCGCGGTCACGCTGCGCTGGCCGCGCGCGGCCGCGCGGCGGCCCGCGGATCGGCCGGTAGGCCCCGAGGAGGGAGACGCGGTCCAGGCGTGAGCAGCCGTGCCCCTGCGCCAGGCGTCCCCGCGGGGGAGTCCCGTCGCCCGAGCGCCACCGCCCTGCCAGGCCCCTGCAGCGGCCGGGGGGCTCGTCCCCCGTCGCCGCGACGGCCGCAAGGTTAACGACCGTCCAAGATGGCCGCCAGGGCGGCCCGCCACCGGATGCCGCGGCGGGGGGGCACGCCCTCCGAGGCGGGCCGTGGGATGGCGCCGCGGACGGCATCGGTGAGGAAGGCCTCGTCCGCGGCGAGCCGATCCTCCGGGCCGCGCCCGCCGGCCTCGACCGGATGGCCGCCGCGGAGCAGCCGGGCACGGGCGATGCCGGGCGGGACACGGGCCGGCGCGGCGGGCGTCCGGTGTCGGTCCCCGAGGCAGACGAACAGGTTGGTCATCGTGCCCTCGGTCAGCTGGCCCGCGGGATCCAGCCCCAGCGCTTCGTCGCATCCGCGGGCGCGGGCCGCGGCGGGCCGGGGCCCGGCAGGCGCTCCACCCGTCACCGGCCGGCGCTACCGGCCGGGACTCCAGAGGGAGACGCACCGCGGCGAGCCCTGGAATGCCGTCAGCGGCCCGCGGGACATCCCCGACGGTGGGGAGGCGGTCGGGCAGCGCGATCGCCAGGGCGTGCGCCGAGGTGGTGAGCCGTCCCCCGTGCAGGGGCCACCACGGGACGCGGCCCCGGTCCACACGGACGGTCTCGATCCGGCCGATGTGCACTCCCAGCCCACCCCCAGGGCACGCAGCGGCCCGCGCGCCTTCAGCCGGCTCTCCGCGTTCGCAGTCGGCGGTGGTCCCACCGCCGGTTCCATCGAGGCACCCGCCCGGGAAGGCCTGCAACGTGCGGATCGCCACGCGCCATGTCGCCGCCGTCGTCGCAGTAGCCGACGGTGCCCGTGTCGACGCCGCGCGGGTCCGCATCCGTGCCGCTCCGGAGCCGGGTCGCGCGGCGCTGCGCGGCGCCGGTCACGGAACCGCCTGGGCCCAGCGCGCGCAGTACGGCTCCGGCCGGGCCCGGGGCCTCCGCCCCGACCGTGGCGACCAGGTGCTCGAGGCCGGGATGCCGCTCGACGGTGAAGAGTTCGCCCACGCGCGCGCTGCCGGGGCGGGCCTCCTGTCCGACGATCATCGTCCGCTCGGCCCGCTCCTTGGGATCGCGGGCCAAGGCGCTCCCCGCACCCTGCGGGCGGGCCGGGTGCCGGCGCGCCCGCCGTACCGCCGCCACAGCAGCTCCGGGGACGACGAGAGGACCCAGCGGTCGCGGAGGAGGGCGGCGTAAGAGCCTATCCAGAAACCAAGAACGTGCGTACGTCGGCAAGGAGGTGAGCGGGGAAGGGGGGAGTTTGGTGTGGAGAGAGATGAGGGGGGATCCACACGGGACGCGAGCCAGGGGAGGGATTGG